>JAXHUC010000103.1:0-24204 GCA_034189805.1 Cyanobacteriota bacterium | reverse complement strand
TTGGGGGGAGACCCCCCAACTCCGGGTTTTCGGTCGATGATTGATTGGTGGACAAAGTAGATACCACCTTAACTTGTCACCCATGGTGCAATAAGAATATCCCCACCCGTTCCACTTCAAGCAACCTTAACCCAGTCAAATCTGCCACCAGACCCGTACAAAGCGCTAAATCTGCGATCCAAACGCCAATCGTCGTTGCTAGTCTCCCTTTTAAAGGATTAAAGTGAAGATTAGCCACGATCGATTCACCACCCCAAGGCTTATGAGCGTTCTCTCTTATCTCTCCCCCAAGGAAACCACCGTCGGTCGGTCTACTGTTTTGCGGGGAACCTTCGACCCGGCCAAAGTGACAGATATCTCTGTTATTGCCGAAGATCGCTTTCCCCTTCCCGTGGCGATGAATCCAGGCGATCGCACTTGGCGCGTCAACTTAGACCGAGGTTTTAGCGGTGCGGGGGTGCGGTGGTTGCGCTTGAAGGGAACCAATGGGTCAGGTGGAGTCGAGAGCGATCGCGTCGTCTATCTCACTGTGAGTCCCCAGCCGATGGCCGAAGCGGAGGGATTGAGCGTTAAAGTTTTGCAAGATACCTGGCTTAAAGTCGCCCCCCTCGATTCGGGTAGCCTCAACAACGAGCAAAAAGTCTTGGTGCGCGCCGGAGAAACCCTCAAAATCCGCCGCTATGCCCCCGCCCGAGGTCATCTAGCCCTGGAACTCGAATCGGCAGTTTCCCCCGTGGGCGAGTTCGGCTATTTCTATCAACCCCACGTCCGCCTGTCCTGGCAGGGGCAAGATTTCTTTTTCGAGGAAGACGAGTTGCCGTCCCCCCCACCGGGAACGATTTTGGTTTGGGTGGGCCAAGATACTAAGATTAAAGCCGTCCCGGAAAGTTCGAGCGCGCTGTCGGGCGATCGCCAAGTCACCTTATTTGCCGGACAAACCCTGATTGCCTACGGATACGCCTGCGTCAGCGGTCACTTTCGCGTCACCCTGCGCGACTCCATCCCCAAGATAGGCAACAGCGGCTATCTCTATGAGGGTCACGTTCGCCTCAAACAAGGGGACGAGTGGATCGAATACGATCGCAATGCCTTTACCGTTACCCTAGAAAAAACCACCCCTTTCAAAAAACGCCCGATCGATTCCTCCGAACTTTCTGCTGCCGAAAAAGTAACCCTGAATGCCGGGATGATTTACGGCATGAGCAGCTATGCCCTCGAAGGGTCTCACTTCCGAGTTGCCCTGACGGAAAATATCCCCGGATTTGGCAACACGGGTTATTTATTCGCCGACTTCGTACAAATAAAGCAGGGCGGACAACCATTTAACACCTTCCCCAGCCTCAGCTATCAAGGGCCAGTCGAAGTGAGGACGGGTCAGCCGACGGTGTTGCAAGGAACTTTCGATCCTTCCCAAGCCGTCGCCGTCTCCGTGGTGGCCGAAGATAAATATTCCCTACCCGTCAGTCTCGATCGCAATAAGGGAACCTGGCGGGTGTCTCTGAACAAAGGTTTCAACGATCCGGGACTGCGCTGGCTGCGGCTCAAAAGCACCAATTCCTCTGGAGGAACGGTGGGCAGCCAACTGATCTACATCACCGTCAGCAGCGATTCTCTCACCGTCGGCGACTCCCTCACCGTCAAACTCCTGCAAAATACGCTATTTAAAATCGCCCCCATCGATTCGGCCCGGTTGACTTCCCTGCAAAAAATTCGACTCAATGCCGGAACGACGGTGCCAGTGGAGAAATACGGCTTCGTGGACGGTCATTTAAAAGTAGTGCTCAAATCTCCCGTCGCCCCCATTGGCGATTTCGGCTACTTTTTCGAGCCGCACGCCGAACTGCGCAAGGGCACTCAGGTACTGCGGTTTGAAATTGGCGACGTGCCCGATATTCCCTCCACGGGGGAATTATTGGTGACCGAAACCACCTATATCAAACTCAAACCCGAACCCGCCAGCAATTTGCCCGCCAATCAAAAGGGTCGCTTGCTGCTGGGGCAATCCTTTGGAGTTCTCGGCTACGCATCCCTGGCCGGCCATTTTCGCGTCACCCTCAAGGAGTCCGTTCCTGGTTTTGGCAAGGTCGGTTACATCTATCGCAATCACGTCCGCCTGCGCCAAGATGGCAAACTCATCAACTACGATCCCAATGCCCTGACTCTGACGATTCGCCAGCAAACCGTCCTCAAACGCCGTCCGGTGGCTTCGAGTCAACTGAGCGCCGGAGACAAAGCCACCCTACCCACGGGACGGGTCTACGGCGTTGCCGGATACAAAATCGAATCGGAACACGTGAAAGTAACCCTCACCGAGCAGTTACCCGGATACGGCAACACCGGCTACCTGTTTCCCGACCACGTTTGGGTGCGGCGCGGGGGACAGACCGTCGAGTTGTTTCCCAAACTGCCCAAATACGTCGAACTCAACGTTCCCTACTTGTCCCAGCGCTGGAATCCCCGGTATTACTGGTCTACGTGTAATGTTACGGCGATCGCCATGGTTTTTGCCTACTACGGCATCGAACCCGAGGCGAACTATCCCCTCGCCGACGATTTGCTCGAATGGATTTTCAACCGTTACGGGGAGGGGTCTCAAACCGATCACGAAGTTCTCCAGCGACTGATTCGCGCCTATGGCTTCGAGACGAGCTTTTCCCTCACCCGCAAGTGGCGAGAAATCGACTGGGAAGTCGCTAGCGGTCGTCCGGTGGTGCTGGCGGGAGATTTCGTCCAACCGAGCGGTCATATCGTCACGGTGACGGGTTACACGCCAGAAGGTTTAATCGTGAACGATCCTTGGGGAGATGCCCTCACGGGTTACTCGAATACGGAAGGGGCGCGATTATTTTATCCCAACGGCTACGTCAATCAAATGTGCGGTCCCGATGGCAATATTTGGGCGCATTTTATTAAGAAGAAGTAGCGAAATTTGGGTTGCTGAAGCTGTTAATGCACCCAACGTTGAATCAATGGCGAGCGCCTATTTGCCTTGCAAAACCCGATTGACGGTCAAATCTAACTCCCCGAAAATTGAAGAAGCGATTGCATCATTTCCGGTATACACTTTCTCTTCGTATAACCCTTCAACCCATTCGAGTATCGTCACCTGTTGCAACATCGGATCGACAATCCAATACTCAGCAATTCCTCTTGCCGCATACTCTGTTCGTTTGTATCGATAATCCCGTTTTTCTTGGTTGGGGCTAACCACTTCTACGACTAACAAAGGTGGCGGCATTTCCATCAAGACAATCGAACGAGTTGCTCCTTCTAAGGCAATTTCTAACTCTTCTGACAAGACCATCAAATCCGGAACTCTAACCGATACCCGCGAACCGCTCACTGCCACTTCCGTCTTCATCGTAAGTTGCTGCGGTGGAATTCCCAGTTGACTGAAATATATCAGCAGAAACATGGCAATCCGCCGATTGATTTCACTTTCAGAAGGCATTGGAATCAGTTCCCCATTTTCAAGTTCGTAGAGTGTCTCCGTTCCATCGTCATAGTTGAGGAATTGAGCTAGGGTCATTTTTGTAGATGTTACGGTCATTTTATTAACCTCTTTTTCTAACGATCTGTTCTCGAGCCATTTTCCAAGCCGATTATATTCAGATGTGGTTTGTCTTCCCTTATTTTTCTGGAAATGAAAGCGGATAAAATCCTCAAACATCAACAGCGGAAGAAGAACGGCTTTCACTGTTATAAAGTCGTCAAGAAGAATTTCTTCAAACTTAAAATCATAACCCACCCACTTAAGTGTTGGGACTCGAACATTAGCCATATCTGTGAAGTTTTGAATAATACAGTAACGTCGAGGATCTGGATTTTTCTTTTTATGAACGATGCTCCAATATAGATGGTGACGAACAAAATACTGACTGTTTATATCCTGACAGATTTCTACTTCTACCTCAGCTACTTGTAGAAAAAAGCGTTGTAGTCGTCTCATTGTTGTTGCGATCGGTTAGGGCATCTTCTATTCTTCCTAGGATAGCGAGAATGACGTGCAAGCTTAGGGAGTATCGTCACATGCATTTCCAGGTCTGAATTTGACAGTCGATCGTTTTTTTACAGCAGGAGACATGTAAATATTTTATTCTTCAATAACTTCGATTAAATCTTCGATCGCCACCTCAAAAACTCGTGCTAGCTTCACTAACGCCGTCACATCTGCCATTGCCATTCCCGGCGATCGAGCATAGGTTTTCAAGGTACTGTAGTTGACACCCGATCGTTGCGCCACTTCTTTTAGCGTCCAGCCTCTGGCTTTTATCAACTCTTGGATTCGCAATCGAATCAGACCCATACTTGATAAGGACTAGATTTAATCCTTTAATAAGATCGTACTAAAAGACGATCGCCTAACGAGTTTGACAGGCACGAAGGCGATCGTCCTTTCTTCTCTAAAAAAGAAGGTAAAACTATGATACCAACAGAATTGCCGATTTTAACGGCAGCAGATTTGGATTGTCTGAATGCAGGAGAACGATCGTCGTATCGACAGCGTTTGCATCCTTGGTGCGTTATCCGTCTGCTGCCGAATATGCAGCGTGCTGTCGTCTCTCGTACTCGTCAGCGCAACGTTGCCGAACACTATCTGAGTCTCTTACAACGTCTCCATCCCAAAGCCTCTTATATTCTTATTTTCGATCCGATGGGGTAATGACTTCCAAAATAGAGCTGTATCGCAAGATATAGCGATTGAGAAAGATGTATTGAGTGGCGATCGTCTATTTATCATAAAATTTGGGCGATCGCTTATAAAATATTTTTATTTTACCTTGATTTTAGAAACCATAAAAAATAGTTTTTTTGATAAGAATTTCATTTCAAATCTAGAATAAATCTAGATAATTTCTACTTAATTAATCAAAAAAATAAACTCAACTTGAAAAAACTAAAATCGATACTCGATTGTAGGGTGGGTCGCGTTAAACCGGATAGCTCAGAGCGAACTGCTAACGATCGAGATACCATAAGCGTAAGTTTCCCAATCGTTTCCCTCATTGACGATATGGTTCCCTCCACTCCCAAACCCGTCACAATTCCTCCCCTCGAAAACGGCGATTCTCTGACGCGCCACGAATTTGAGCGTCGCTACCATGCCATGCCGCACCTCAAAAAAGCCGAACTCATCGAAGGAATCGTCTACACAACGCCGACGGTACGCTTTCGCACGCATGGCGAACCTCACGCGCATCTTGGGGGCTGCTTGGGAGTATATGCGGCCTACACTGAGAATGTTTCGATCGCCAGCAATCCTACCCTTCGCCTCGATTGGGATAACGAACCGCAGCCGGATGTGGTGTTGTACGTTGAGGAAAATGCGGGAGGACAAACGTACATCAGCGAGGATGACTATCTCGAAGGTGCGCCGGAATTAATCGTAGAAATTGCTGCAAGTACGGCATCGATCGATCTTCACGCCAAAAAACAAGCCTATCGACGCAACGGGGTGAAAGAATACATCGTCTGGCAAGTCTTAGATGAAAAACTGAGTTGGTTTTACCTGGAAAATGGCGAGTATCTGGATTTACCCGCAGATGACGATGGGGTTTTACGCAGTCAGGTATTTCCGGGATTGTGGCTGGCGGCGACGGAACTGCTGGCGGGGAACATGCAGCAAGTATTGGCGGTTTTGCAATCTGGCTTATCTTCAGTTGAGCATCAGACTTTCGTTGGCAATTCGATCTCCGATCCGGACAATTGACTGTAGAAAATCATAGAGTGGGTAGTACAAATTATGGGGAAAACTCGGTGAAAATCGATAGGTTGCCCACTGTCCTAAAATATCAGAAACGTACAATCGTTCTGCAATCGACACAAATCGTAGATTGGCGATCGAGCTTTCGATCGGATCGCAATCTAATAGCAATTGGTGGGCAGTGTTGAAGGTTGAAATATGCTTTGAGACTCATCATCTCACTGCCCACCCTACAACTAAAATCTCTCCACTTTCCCCTACACCCCTGGCAATGCTAGATTAAAAAACGTTCCTCAAAATTGCGATCCCATGTCTAGTGCCAGCACCTCCTTCAACTACCCGATCGCCCGTAAAGCCGACCAAATCGATAACTATCACGGCATCGAAGTTGCCGATCCCTACCGCTGGCTGGAAGACCCGGATTCTGAGGAAACCCGAACCTGGATCGAAGGGCAAAACCAAGTCACATCGGGGTTTCTAGACCAAATACCCCAGCGCGATCGCATCCAAGAACGCCTGACGCAACTCTGGGACTACGAGAAATTCGGCACGCCTTTCAAACGGGGCGATCGCTATTTCTTCTTCAAAAACGACGGCCTGCAAAACCAAAGCGTTCTCTACGTTTTGCAATCCCTCGACGACGAACCCCGCGTCCTCCTCGACCCCAACACCCTCTCCGAAGATGGAACCGTCGCCCTTTCCGGATATGCCATTAGCGAAGATGGCAATTACATGGCCTACGGGTTATCCAGTTCCGGTTCCGACTGGCAGGAATGGCAGGTTCGCGATATAGAAACGACCGAAGATTTAGCAGACCGTCTCAAATGGGTGAAGTTTTCTAGCGCCTCCTGGACCCACGACAATCAGGGCTTTTTCTACAGTCGCTACGACGAACCCAACGAAGACACCAAATACGAAGATATCAACTACTTCCAAAAACTGTACTACCATCGCCTCGGCACCGACCAAACTGAAGATACCCTAATTTACGATCGCCCGGACGAGAAAGAATGGGGATTTAGCGGCGGTGTCACCGAAGACGGGCGGTATCTGATTATCTCCGTGTGGCGGGGAACCGACCCGAAAAATTTGGTGTTCTACCAGGATTTAACCGTTGCCGATGCCCCAGTGGTGGAACTGATTCGCGAGTTTGAAGCGGAGTACGCTTTTGTCGAGAATGAAGGGTCGGCGTTCTGGTTCCGCACCGATCTCGATGCGCCACGCGGTCGGTTAATTGCGATCGACACTCAAACCGGAGACCGCACAGAAATTATCCCCCAAGCCGACGACGTGTTGGAAGGAGTGGGACTGCTCAATAACCAGTTCGTCGCCAGCTATATTAAAGATGCCCGCAGCGAAATTAAAATCTTTAACCTCGACGGTTCCTTCGTTCGGGATGTGGAGTTACCCGGTATAGGTTCGGCCGGGGGATTTGGCGGTAAGCGCCACGATACGGAAACCTTCTACAGCTTCACCGGCTTCACCGCCCCCAACACCATTTACCGCTACGACATGGAAACCGGGGAAAGCACCATTTTTCGCCAACCCCAAGTGGATTTCGACCCGAGTGAGTACGAAACCACCCAGATTTTCTACGAGAGTAAAGATGGCACGCGAGTGCCGATGTTCATCACCCACAAAAAGGGCATCGAACTTGACGGGCAAAATCCCACCTATCTCTACGGCTACGGCGGCTTTAACGTCTCCCTCACTCCGGTGTTTAGCGTCGGCCAGTTGGTGTGGATGGAACTCGGTGGCGTGTTGGCAATTCCCAACCTGCGCGGTGGTGGCGAATACGGGGAAGCGTGGCATCAAGCGGGAACTAAACTCAACAAGCAGAACGTGTTTGACGATTTTATTGCGGCGGCTGAATGGCTGATTGCCAACGGTTACACCAGTTCTCCGAAACTCGCTATCGGGGGCGGCAGTAACGGCGGCCTGCTGGTGGGGGCTTGCATGACGCAACGTCCCGACTTATTTGCGGCAGCCCTCCCGGCGGTGGGGGTGCTGGATATGTTGCGCTTCCACAAGTTCACCATCGGCTGGGCGTGGTGTTCCGACTACGGTTCCCCCGACGATCCCGAGGAATTCAAAGCCCTCTACGCCTATTCCCCCCTGCACAATCTCAAATCCGGTACGGCATATCCGGCGACGATGATTACCACCGCAGACCACGACGATCGCGTGGTTCCCGCCCACAGTTTCAAGTTTGCAGCAGCCTTGCAAGCGGCAGGAGATGGGGAGAATCCGTTACTGATTCGGATCGAAACTAAAGCCGGACACGGGGCAGGGAAACCGACGACGAAGAGGATCGAGGAGTTGGCCGATCGTTGGGGGTTTTTGGTGCGCGTTTTGGAGATGTAGCGATCGGTTTTAGGATAGAATGCGGCGATCGAGCTGAGTATATTTGCGATCGCTGCAATTTTTGCTTGTCAATTATATATTATTGAAAATAATCAAATCATTCTATTATTTTTCCCATGATAGAAACGATTAAGCTGGAAAACTTCAAAAGTCATCGAGCGACTCAACTAACTTTAGATGACTCTCGTTTACATGCCCTTGTCGGACAAAATAGTTCAGGAAAAACTTCGGTATTGGAAGCAATATATTCTCTAGGTGGATTAGGTGATGGACCATCAGATCTTACTGGAATAGATGAAGAATTACCTCAGTTTATGGCTACAGTTGGTCAGGAAACAATGTCAATTACTTTAGAGGGTTTTCAAAATGGTTTGAATAAAACCGCCTGGAAATTATCTCATAGTTATAAATATATGCATTCTAAGTGGTTTCCCAACCCATCCTGGAAAATAGAAGAATCCGAACCCGAACTATCTGATATAAAACCTATAGAATATGAAAAATATGGCTTTGAACATACGGTATATTTAAAACTGGTTGTCAGTAATCTTCATCAAGCAGCTTACAGCGATGAAGTCACACCACGCCTTAAATACGATGGTTCGGGTCTAGCCCCCACTTTAGACTTTATCCGCAGCGAATCACCCTCAAAATTTGAAGAACTCAAAGTAATGTTAAAACAAATTGTACCGGGTGTTAAAGATATAGGTATAAAGCGGGCAAAAGTGACTATCAATCGTCAGCGTTCGATCGAAGTAAACGGGAAATTAATTCCTTATGAAGAAAATCAGGATCTGATCGGGCAAGAAGTTATTTTAGATATGAATACTGGAGAGCGACTTCCCGCTCGTTTAATTAGTGAAGGAACAATGCTTACATTAGGTTTACTTGCGGTGCTGATGCACCCCGACGGACCCAATTTAGTATTACTCGATGATGTCGAACAAGGACTGCATCCTAAAGCACAACGAGAATTAATGGATGTACTAAAAGAAATTCTGAGATCGAACGAAAATCTCCAAATTATCTTATCAACTCATTCACCTTATATTGTTGATGAACTCAAACCTTCTCAAGTTCATGTCTTAAATAATACTCATGGGGGATTTACCGTTGCCAAACGCTTAGATGAACATCCCGATATCGAATGGGCAAAACAAGCTTTAACAACAGGAGAATTTTGGGATGCTGAAGGTGAAGAGTGGGTTGTAGGTAGCGAAAATCCGTGAATGAGTTTATTGTTATTGTCGAGAGTAATGCCGATGCACGAACGGCAACTGAATTAGCGGAACGTATTCTAGTTGAGAACGTCGATTGGTTAGAGCGAGAGAATGTGAAATACCTATTTCGATGGAGTGGTTTACAGGAAAATACAAGCAATTCTTGCTGGAAAGATATTAATAAAATTCTCAATAACTTTAAGCAAAATTCCAAGTTTCGACCTCCAAAATTTTTAGGAGATCGCAGAGAACCGTTGAAAGCTGATGCTGCAATCTCTATCAAAATTCTCAATTTAGTCCGTTTCTTGCAAAAAGAGAGAGCGATTAAAGCCGTATTATTGATTCGCGACTTAGACAATCAGCCAGAACGGCGAGACGGTTTAGAACAAGCGCGAATGCAAGATTTCGATCGCAAACCCAAATTAGAAGTTATCCTAGGAACGGCAAATCGAATGCGTGAGGCTTGGGTTCTCAACGGGTTTATTCCCGCAAATCCACAGGAAGAACAACTCTTAGCCAAGATAAAACAACAGTTAACATTCGACCCTTGTACGGAGTCGGATAAATTACGATCGACTTCCCGAGAAAATCGAGACCGCTGGCGAAATCCCAAAGTCATCGTCGAAGCACTAACGGGACAGGAAATGGAACGGGAACGGCAGTGTTGGGAAGAAACCCGTTTAGCAATTCTACGAGAACGAGGGGTAAAGACGGGTTTAGCAGATTATATTGGTGAAATCGAGGAACGGTTAATCCCCCTTGTATGAGGGTTATAGGTTATCCGTTTGGCGATCGCAATTCCACTTTGGAAACCAAACTAGCATTATTTCTTGAGAAGCTGCACTTTATGATAAATATCGTCCAAAGCAATTTGAAACGAAACTGAGTTGAGGGAAATTGCCTCATCCTCTTCATCGTACTCGTATAAAGACCATCGCTTATTTGCTGTTTTAAAATATTGTTCGATATAAACTTTAGTCTGGTCGATTAATAAATACTCTTCAAAAGTCGAAATCGTTCGATAAGCGGCAAATTTTTCCCGTCGATCGTATCCTTGGGTTGAATCGGATAAAACCTCAACGATTGCCTTGGGATTGACAATTGTATCGGTACGGTTCTCGTAATACTCGGGTTCTCCTGCAATCACCATTACATCGGGATAAGTATAAGTACGTCGCTGGGGAATCCATAAACGAACGTCACCGATAAAGACTTGGTAATCGAGTTTTTTGAAAACAAAATTCAACTCTGTTGAGAAGTTTAGAGCAATTCGATTGTGGTTTGTCGATCCACCTGCCATTGGCAAAATTTTTCCGTCAATGTATTCGCTTTTAGAATCTGCGGCTGTTTCGAGTTCTAAATACTCTTGAGGGGAATACGATCGCGCTTCGGTGACTTGCATGGCAATAAGCATTCAGGTGTCATGTACGAGACAAAACGATGTAAGGGCGGGTTTAGCAATATCTTAGGAGACTTACCCAAAATTTTAAGTCAAAACCCGCCCCAACCCATTATTACCCCAGCAGAATCTGAAATAGAACCTAAATCCTTACGCATGGCAGATAATGTTTCCTTCTCAAAAGAACTAACCTAAAATCTCGCTAAAAAAGTCGATTGTCTCTTTCAATGCCGCCACAAATACATCAATTTCTTCCACAGTATTGTAGAAATATAAACTTGCCCGCGCTGTCGAAGAAATTCCGAGAATTGTATGTAACGGTTGCGTGCAATGGTGTCCCGTCCGAATCGCCACCCCCGCTTCATCCAATAGCGGTAAAATATCGTTGGCGTGAATTTCTCCGGCGGTAAATGCTGCAAGTGCCGCCCGTCCGCTACCGTCGGGATTCGGTTTGGGGCCGTAAATTCGCAGTTGGGGAATGGTTGCCAACTTCTCGAATAAATAGGCACATAACTGGTGTTCGTAAGCAGCAATTTTATCCATGCCAATGCCACTTAAATAATCCACTGCCGCACCGATGGCGATCGCCTCACCAATTGCCGGGGTTCCCGCTTCAAACTTATGGGGTAAATCGGCATAGGTTGATGTTTCTAAGGATACCGTTTCAATCATTTCTCCCCCTCCGAAAAAGGGAGGCATCGATCGCAATAATTCCAACTTGCCATACAAGAACCCAATACCCGTTGGCGCGCACATTTTATGCCCGGAACCTACCAGCCAATCGCAGTCAATTTCTCTCACATTAACGGGCATATGGGGTAGACTTTGACATGCATCAATTAATACTTTTGCCCCATTTTTGCGAGAAATCTTAACAATTTCTTCGACGGGATTAATGCAGCCGAGAGTATTGGAGACGTGAACCACCGAAACGAGTTTTGTCTTCTCAGAAATCAGAGTTTTAAACTGTTCTAAATCAAACTCCTCGGTTTCCGTTAATTCTACAAATTTCAACACCGCCCCGGTTTTTTGGGCAACCAACTGCCAGGGAACTAAATTGCTGTGGTGTTCTATCACCGAAAGGATAATTTCATCTCCCGGTTTGAGAGTATTCATCCCCCAAGAATAGGCGACAACATTAATTGCTTCGGTGGCATTGCGCGTAAAGACGATTTCGTTGCGAGATTCCGCATTCACAAACGCAGCCACCTTATCTCGGGCGGCTTCGTAGGCTGCCGTTGCCCGCGCGCTTAAAGTATGTACACCTCGGTGAACGTTGGCATTATCAAACTTATAGTAATGCTCGATCGCATCGAGAACAGCTTGCGGCTTTTGCGAGGTGGCCGCATTATCGAAATACACCAGGGGCTTACCGTGGACTTGTTGGTGCAAAATGGGGAAGTCGGCGCGGACGCGATCGGCAATGGTTTGTTCTCGCAGGAGAGTCATAATCGTTTTAGTGGAATCGGTGATTCGGGAATAGGAATGGGGTGGGCGATCGCCATCTTTTGAATATATTGTGACTGTATTACGAGAGTTCGATCGCCGAAAATAGGGAAAATTATCTCAAGTCAAATAGGTGCGGCAAGAAACGCACTGAGACAAAATTTTACCCACAGAAGAAACGGGAACCTGTTGCAAAATTTCCGCCGCAAATGCATCGACGAGTAAATGTTCGCTAGCTTGGCGATCGAGTCCCCGACTTTGCAAGTAGAAAACCTCATCTTCTTCGAGTTGACTTACCGTTGCCCCGTGGGCGCATTTGACGTTATCGGCGACAATTTCCAGTTGCGGCTTGGTATTCACCCGCGCCTTGGGAGAGAGGAGGAGGTTGCGGTTGAGTTGAGTGGCGTTCGTCAGTTGTGCCGCTTGGGGAACGCAAACCCGCCCGTTAAAGACCCCGTGGGCGCTGCCGTCGATAATATATTTGTGCAGTTGGTTTGCCGCACCGTTGGGATGGTTGAGGGCGATCGTGCTGTGGGTGTCTGCCACTTGTTTCCCAGAAATCAGCGTCAACCCGTTGAGGGTGGTTTCCGTCCCTTCCCCGGCTTGAAATACGTCGAGGTTGTGGCGAGAAAGCCCCGCCCCAAATCCGAGGGCATGACAGGCATAGCGGCTATCTCGGCTTTGAGTGACGGCGGTTTTGCCGATGTGGAACGCCGCCCCGCCATCCCGTTGCAACCGCACGTGTTGGATTTGGGCGTTATCCTCCAGCCAGAGTTCGACGACGCTGTTGTTCAAGTACACGCCATTGCTGCGAGTATCGGGACAGCCAATGGTGAGGGGGCTGTGTTGTTCGACAAGCGTTAGGCTGCTGTGGGCTTCGGCAACGACGAGGCAGCGCGGTTGCACGAGATTCTGCCTGTCACCGGATACCGCCAGAAATAGGAGTTGAATCGGCGTTTCGACAATCTGGTTTTTGCCCGCCCAAACAACCGCCACATCGCTCAAACTGGCGGTGTTGAGGGTAGTAAAGACATCCTCGCTTCCGGGTTGTTGCGCTAGGTATTTTCCGAGGCGATCGCGTTTTGGCCTGGGGAGTTGGGCGATATTACCGACGAAAACCCCCTCGGATAACCCTTCCACATTTGACAGGGTGGGGGCGTATTTGCCGTTAACGAACACGAGATGGCTTTGGGCGGTTTCCGGGAGAAAGTACTCGGCAATGGCTTCGGGGGAAACTTCGATTTCGGCCGGGGCTTGAAACTGGACTTCGAGGAGGGAAGATAGATCGGTAAACCGCCAGTCTTCATCGCGGGTGGTGGGGATGGCGAGTTCCTGCAACCGGGCGGCTGCGCGATCGCGAATTTCGGCGAATTCTCCATCGGCAGGCGATCGCAGGTTGAGGAGTTGGGTAAGATAAGAAACTCGTTCTTGGGTGGCGAATTGAGTCGTCATAATTGGGAATGGGGAACGGGGAATAGGGAATAGTTGAGGGGTTGCCGATTTTGGATTAAACCAATGCGGCTTCGTATTCTGCGATCGCCCAATCGTATCCGCGATCTTCCAATTCCAGGGCCAGTTCTTTGCCACCACTACGGAGAATTTTACCGTCGTACATGACGTGAACGAAGTCGGGAACGACGTAATTTAACAACCGTTGATAGTGGGTAATCATCAGGGTAGCGTTTGTCGGTTTTGCCAACTGATTTACCCCATTGGCGACGATTTTTAGCGCGTCGATATCCAGCCCGGAATCGGTTTCGTCTAAAATTGCCAAACTCGGTTCGAGAAGCGCCATCTGTAAAATTTCGTTCCGCTTTTTCTCCCCGCCGGAAAAGCCTTCGTTGACGCTGCGATTGAGGAACGCGGCATCCATTTTCACCACGTCCAATCGTTCTTCTACCAAGTCTTCAAAATCGAAGGTATCGAGTTCTTCGAGTCCTTGGTGTTTGCGGTGGGAATTGTAGGCAACCCGGAGGAAATCGAGATTACTGACACCGGGAATTTCGATCGGGTATTGGAAGGCCAAAAATACCCCCGCCAATGCCCGTTCTTGGGTTTCGAGTTCCAGTAAGTTGCGTCCGAGGAACGTCACCTCGCCCCCCGTGACTTCGTAGTCGGGATGTCCGGCAAGGATTTTAGAAAACGTACTTTTCCCCGATCCGTTCGGTCCCATAATTGCATGAACTTCTCCGGCTTTAATTTCGAGGTTCAAGCCTTTGAGAATCGGCGTATCCTCTACCGTCGCCGTGAGGTTTTTAACGGAAAGAATGATGTCGCTATCTTCAATAATCATGAGTGTGTTTTTCGGTTGAGTGTGTTTGTGTGAAAATCGATCGATTTATTCGATCGGTTTGATAAAATCTTCGTGGGCGCGAACCCAGCAGGTTTGTCCCGACCAAGGGTCGTTCACCGCCATCCATGTTCTGCCGTTGGTTTGGACGAGTGTTGGAGTCTCGGCTTCAGCTTCGGCGACGATTAAACGTTGTCCGTTAAAAAATCGCGCCACAGCCAGATGGCTGCCTTGGTTGGGTGGGTGAGTTTGGTAGCAGTTCAAGCCGCTTAAGCCGCGATTCGTCACTTCCCAGCGATCGTGTTCGGAAGAATTCAAGGGATAGTTGCCGCGTTCGTCAGCTTCGGGGAGAGAAACGGTTTCTAAGACAGATATTTCAGGGGAATTGCCATCAACCCAGCAGGAGTTTTCATCATCTAGCCGAACTTGCCGCCACGTACTGTCTTCTGCATCTTCTTCAACATCAGACGCAATGTCTGAAAAGGCGATCGCCTCTCCTGCTAAAAAAGTCTTGACAATTGCGACACTTTCCCCATCAATGGGTACGTTTTCATAGCAATTTATACCGTTGGATTCGACAACTTCTTCCTGCGTTTGGGAGAAGGCAATTTTAGGTGCGATCGCAATTCCCAAAACGATGGAGATGGCTGACAGTTGAAACAAATCAAACGAAAACTGCATCTTAGAACGTAATCTTCACTCGTACTGACTCTAAAAATTGAATTCTAATTAGCTGTATTTCTAATTAGTGAATCTCTAATTGACCAATTCGTTTTAAAACTCGAAGCACATCGTATAATTCGTTACCGGGATTGCGAAGCTCAAAAAATCTCGATGTTTGATATTTCGGCACATCTTCCCGAACGAGTTTCACAAATGTAAAACTGCCGCCATTGGTTAGCATTCCATATCCCGGTTGTTCTGGATTGGGACTAGCTAGCATATAGGAAAGTAACTGTGCCAAACCAACTTCTAGGGAGTAGGACATCTCCTTCGATTCAATAACCATCAGCCAGAAGTTATCTTTAAGAACCACAAAATCGAGCTGACCCCGAATTATAGTTCCTTCATCTTCGGTGATGATTTCGGTCGATTTTTCGGCTTTGACGTGAAAAGGAGGCAAAAAGAAATCTGCTAAGAGAAGTAGCGGTGAGAGAATAGCAATTTGAACGGTTTTTTCCAGAAAAGGGGGATATTCAACTAAGTTAAAATACCCATTTTTCACTTTATCGAGAAACTGCTTGTCTGCATCGGATATCTCTGGTAAATCAGTTCGCCACTCTGAAAAAAAATTCTCATCTTGGCTTAGCTGAATCCCAAATCGATCGATGAGATCGCGTAAGGTGACGTTTCTCGATTGTAGGACTTGAACCATCAAATCTATTCCTTAAGAAGTGGAGTCCAGAATAACATTTGGACTTGCTTTAAATAACAGTAGTTTTTTATTTTGACTAACAATCTTTGCGCCTAGCTTTTGAAGTAATACAGTGCAAATAGAAACGAACCCCAATTTCGTTTGTTTGAATTGCATTCCAAGCTAAATGATTACAATTGTAGTTGTGGGCGATCGCCGCAATTTGTCCCATCAACGCCGAACCAATTTCCCGATGCCTTATTTCCGATTTAACGTACAAGTCATCCAACCACAAACTAGGTCGAGCGGCAAATGATGAATACCGAAAGTAATACAGTGCAAATCCGACAGGTCGATCGATTTTTTTGGCGAGTAGAACCTTTGCGAAAGGGAAGTCTCCAAACAAGGTTTCCGACAGCTTCTGAGGGGTTGCCTTGAGAATGCCCGAAAACGAACCCATCGTGCGATCGAATTCAGCTTTTTCCCGAATCAATGCGAAGATGCTCGAAATATCTTCCGGCACGGCATCGCGAATCGAAATCTCAGCCGTTATCCTATTTTCGGAACCGTTCGTCATCTCAACTTACTAGTACTCGGAAGAGTTTGCAGGCTAGCAGTCACCGCCAACCTACAAACCACTGACCCAAAATCGAACGCTACTGCCTTATCCAACCGCACCTTCAAGCTTCAAACTCAACAACTTATCGGCTTCAGCAGCAAATTCCATCGGCAGTTCGTTGAACACATCCTTACAGAATCCGCTAATAATCATCGATACCGCATCTTCCTCGGAAATTCCCCGTTGGGTGAAGTAGAATAACTGGTCTTCTCCAATCTTGGAAGTCGAAGCTTCGTGTTCGAGTTTTGCCGCGTTATTCTGCACGTCGATATAGGGGAAGGTATTGGCTTCGGCGTTGTCCCCAATCAGCATCGAATCGCACTGGGAATAGTTGCGCGCGCCGTCTGCTTTCGGGCCCATTTTCACCAATCCCCGGTAGCTGTTCTGCGAACGTCCGGCGGAAATCCCTTTCGAGATGATGGTGCTTTTGGTGTTTTTGCCGATATGCACCATTTTGGTTCCGGTATCCGCTTGCTGGCAGTTATTCGTCAGCGCCACGGAATAGAACTCACCCACGGAGTTGTCGCCAATCAGGACGCAACTGGGATACTTCCAGGTAATTGCCGAACCCGTTTCCACCTGAGTCCAGGAAATTTTCGAGTTCTTCCCTTTGCACAATCCCCGCTTGGTGACGAAGTTGTAAATCCCGCCTTTGCCATTTTCATCCCCGGCAAACCAGTTTTGCACGGTGGAATATTTAATTTTGGCATCGTCGAGGGCCACCAATTCCACTACGGCTGCGTGGAGTTGGTTGGTATCGAACATCGGCGCGGTGCAACCTTCGAGGTAGGAGACGGAACTCCCTTCTTCGGCGACGATAAGGGTACGCTCGAACTGTCCCGAATCGCCGTTGTTAATCCGGAAATAGGTAGACAATTCCATCGGACATTCTACGCCTTTGGGAATAAAGACGAAAGAACCATCGGTAAATACCGCAGAATTGAGCGCGGCGAAGTAGTTGTCGGCAATGGGAACGACGCTGCCGAGATACTTCTCAATCAACTCGGGATGCTCTTGCAAGGCTTCGGAAATCGAGCAAAAAATCACCCCGGCTTCGGCGAGTTTCTCTTTAAATGTCGTGGCAATCGAGACGCTATCGAAAATCGCATCGACGGCAACGTTGGACAGGCGCTTCTGTTCGGAAAGGGGAATCCCCAATTTCTCGAAGGTATCGAGCAGTTCCGGGTCAACGTCCTCGAGGCTCTTTTTCTTCTCTTGGGTTTTCGGCGCGGAATAGTAAACGATATCTTGGTAGTCGATGGCGGGGTAGCGAACGTGAGGCCAGTTCGGTTCGCTCATCGTCAGCCACTTGCGGTAAGCTTTCAGGCGAAATTCGAGCATGAACTCCGGCTCATTTTTCTTGGCCGAAATCAAACGAACGACATCTTCACTTAAACCGCGAGGAATCGTGTCGGCTTCGATGTTGGTAACGAAGCCGTATTTGTAAGGTTGGTTGACTAAGGTCTTAACCGTGGTCGCACTCATGATGTTCTCGTGTTGACTCTCAAAGGGCGGGTTCTCTGACAGTGTGAGGAGCGCGATCGAGTTTTAGCGTTGCTGTGCTTTTGGCTCGATCTGTGCTCCGTGGCGATGGTAGGTATCAATACTCGATCTATACGTATTGATTTGTCGTGCCGCGAATCTCGTCGGCGCTGATTTCTTGCTTGTCTCCCGCAAAATCGTTATCGGGAGTCAGGAACAACATACAGTGACATTCTTTGCGTTCGCGCATGGGGACGCAGGGACAATTCCAGTACGTGGATTTGACTTCAGCTTCCTTGTCTTCATAGTGACGGCAAGGACACAGGGGCGCACCTAACTCCTCCTTGTGTTTTGCCAAGCCTTCGATGACCACTGCGGTGATGCTCAAATCCGAGCAAAAGTAAGTATCCGTACGCTGTGCGTAGGTTTCTGAAAAGTGGCGCATCGCTTCCAAGCTTTTCTCGGAGGCTTGTTGGGGACCGTTATCTGCAGTCATAGGGCAGGTTGAAACAAACAGCTTATTAAATATAATGTTAAAACAACACCTATGTTGTTTAACTATTGTTTAGATTACTTTAGCAACACACAAGTTGTCAAAGTCGGATTAAATAATTTTTTACGTCAACCTTGCTAAACCGAGCTAGAGAACGAAGATCGCCATGGCACTCACTGGGCATCCTTCCACGAAAGATGACATATTGCAACATTTACTCAAGCAAGGTCAAGCCACCGCACAGGCCCTTGCCAAGTCTCTCGAAATCAGTCCGCAAGCGATTCGCCGCCATCTCAAAGACTTAGAAACCGAAGGGGCGATCGTCCACCGGACCGTCCAGTCGGGGATGGGACGACCGCAGCACGTCTATCACCTCAGCGAGAGCGGACGGAATCGCTTTCCCCATCACTACGACGAGTTTGCCGTATCCCTATTGGATACCCTCGCCGAAACCGTCGGCAGCGATGGAGTGGGTCAAGTGCTGCAAAAGCAGTGGGAACGCAAAGCTCTCGCTTACCGAGAGCAACTCGGTCGCGGTTCCTTGCGAGAGCGGGTCGCTCGCCTAGTCAAGTTACGCCGCGCGGAAGGCTACATGGCCGAACTGATCGAGATCGAATCGCCACCGCAAGAGGGAGGTCTTCGGTTTGTCATCGCCGAGTACAATTGTGCCATCTCCAGCATTGCCGCATCATTTCCCAGCGTGTGCGGTCACGAACTGCACATGTTTGCCACCGCCCTTCCCGATTGTTCGGTCGAACGTACCCATTGGACGATTGATGGGGACAATCGCTGCGGCTACTTGATTCGCGCTCGCCGGAATTAGACGGGAAAGGGGAGGTGAAGGAGAGAGTTAGTATTCCCCATTTCCCGTTTCTTTCGTTTCTCCCCCTCTCCGCGTCACCGCGTCACCGCGTCATCTTTTCTCCCCATTCCCCATTCTCTCCACAATTAACATGACCGATTTGCCACAATTGCCGACGGATTTTTTAACTCCTGAAGAAGCTGCAAAAGTCGATGCAGCCCTGATGTCATCTCAGGAAAAATTCGCCACCCGATTGGCCGTTTATGCCTTGCGATCGCTCGATCGCATTTCTCAAGAAAGGGGAAAACCCATTGAGTCGATTACTCCCCAAGAAGTTGGTGCGTGGATTGCCAAAGATCGCGCCTCGAGCGATCGAATTGATATCGATGCGGGCTTTGCGAGTTTTTTCACCAATCTGGTTCTTTCTTCCCTCAAACCGCTGCAACAAGCCGCTCGAAGTACGGGAGAGCCGATCGAAAATTTGAGTGTTTCTCAAGTTATTGCCTGGTTCGAGCAAGAAGCAGCGCGACGAGTCCGTAAAAATTCGTAACGTTGACAGCAGATCGAGGAAGCAATTGTCAAATGAGTGGCGTTACTACCTATACCGAGGGGGGTAGGTTCGAGCTATAGTAAAGGTGAAATCATACTCTCGCGCCGGGTGAGCCACGATCCGTGAGTTATTGCCTCAACCCTAAGTGTCCCGATCCTTCCAATCAACCCAATCCCAAAGACCGTGCCTGTCCTCACTGCGGTTCCGATTTGCTGCTGAGCGGTCGCTATCGTGCTGTCAAAATGTTAGGAAGCGGTGGCTTTGGTAAAACCTTTGAGGTGGAAGAGAATAATGCCTTAAAAGTTCTTAAAGTTCTCTACAAAAATCATCCCAAAGCCGTTTCCCTGTTTCAACAAGAAGCTAAAGTTCTCAGTCGCCTCAATCATCTAGGGATTCCTAAAGTTGAGGAAAACGGCTACTTTGTTTTCTGGCCCAAAGACAGCAAAGAACCCGTGCATTGCCTGGTGATGGAAAAAATCGACGGGTTGAACTTGATGGAGTGGTTGCGAATGCGGCGCAACGAACCCATCGATCGAGAACAAGCCGTCGAATGGCTCAAACAATTGGTAGAAATTTTAGAGCAGGTTCACCAACAACATTACTTTCACCGGGATATCAAGCCGCATAACATCATGCGCCGCCCTCAAGGGCAATTGGTTTTGATCGATTTCGGCACGGCGCGGGAAGTGACCGGAACTTACCTCAATAAAGTTGGCGGCGGCCAAAACGTGACGGAAATTATTTCCGCCGGATACACTCCCCCCGAACAAATTAACGGTAAAGCCGTACCCCAGTCGGATTTTTACGCCCTCGGTCGAACCTTTGTCTACCTGCTAACGGGGAAACGACCCACGGAATTTCCGGAACATCCACGTACGGGGAAACTGATTTGGCGCGACAGCGCTCCTCAAATTCCCGACGGATTAGCCGATGTGATCGATTACATGATGGCTCCGTTTCCGGGCAATCGACCCCAACACGCTCAGATGATTTTGAAGTCCCTCGCGGAAGTCGAACCCCATTTGGGCGCGCCATCGAATGCAGCTAGAACGCGGACCAACAGTGCCGGATCGGCTTCCACGGGCAGCCGCCGGATGGATATTTCTGGATTTCCCGGCGATCGCTCGGGGTTGGGGACGGGGGCTTCGGGATTGCGATCGGGGGCTTCGGGATTGCGAGCGGGAAATTGGGTCGAACGGTGGCGCGATCGGATCGAAAATCGATTTCGACGTTCGTCGCTCGCCTCGATGAAGCCCCTGGCCGTTGGGAGCTTGCTCCTCGGTCTCGTTGCGACTCAAGCCTACGGCTACTGGCGCTACAGTTCCTTTCCCATCAATCCCGTTCGCGTCGTCGCCAACTTGCCCAGTAGCTGGTTTTTACGCAAAACTCTCAAGCAACCGGGGGAAGCGAAATCCGTGGCGGTGAGTCCCGATGGTAAAACCGTTGCCAGTGGCAGTTTCGGCAGCATTCGACTTTGGAATCTGGCTTCGGGAGATCCCCCCCTTCTGCTCGCCGCTCACGATAACTGGGTCGGCGCGCTGGCGGTGAGTCCCGACAGTCAACTCCTCGCTAGCGGTAGTGTCGATCGAACCATCCGCTTGTGGAACCTCAATTCAGGAGTGCGTCGGTTAACCGTGGGCGGACATAATGGCGCGGTGAACGATCTGGCTTTTAGCACCGATGGTAAAATGCTCGCAAGCGGCAGTGCTGACAAAACCATTCGGCTGTGGGATGTGGCAAGTGGGGTGCGCTTACTTACCTTCTCGGGTCATGCTGGGGCGGTGAACGCCGTGGCGATTTCTCCCGATCTCCGGTTTCTCGTTAGTGCCAGCGACGATAAAACCATCAAAGTTTGGAGTATCGAGCGCGGTATCCTCATGAGAACCCTCAAAGGTCACAGCGGTGCAGTGCGAGACATTGCCATTAGTCCCGACGGCAAACAACTTGCGAGTGCGAGTAACGATAATACCGTCGCGGTCTGGAATCTCGAAACGGGGGAACGAGTGCATTCTTTAGTCGGTCATCGAACTTGGGTTCGCGCCGTGGTCTTCGCTCGAGACGGTCGCTCGGTCATCAGTGCCGGAGACATCATCAAAACCTGGCGCACGGACACCGGAGAAAACCAGCACTCCTTGCGCGGTAGCCATAGCTGGGTTGAAGATCTCGCCCTCACTGGCGATCGAACCCTTGTTAGCAGTTCTGACGATCGAACCATTCAAATTTGGCGATTGCCCGATTGAGTCGTCCGAAAGACACGCGCGATCGTATCTAGGTCGCACCGACCGATTGCGATCTTTCCCATCACTTAGGAAAAAAGGAAAAAACCTATGGAATCTATTTTGGCTGCGTTTATTTTGTTAGCAACGGGTTATGTTGCTGGCGGGGTCAAAATTATCAATCAAAGCAACCAAGCTTTGGTCGAACGATTGGGGAAATATCAAAAAACCCTCGATCCCGGTATTAATTGGATTGCTCCGATTCTCGATACCATTGTTTGGGAGGATACGGTTCGGGAGCAGTTCTTGGAAGTGGACGAGCAACAAGCGCTCACCCGCGATAACGTGGCTCTGAAAGTGAAAACCGTGGTGTACTGGAAAATCCTCGAACTCAAGGATGCCTACTACACCGTCGATAACGTCCAAGAAGCGATTAAAAACCGCGTGACCACCGCGTTGGGGGCCGCCATCGGTCGTCGGGAACTCGACCAAGCAGTGTCTTCCCGCGACGAAATCAACAAAGAGTTATTGCGTCACTTAGACGAAGAAACCGAAGGCTGGGGCGTAAAAATTACCCGCGTTGACGTGCAAAATCTGCTGCCGTCGGCAACGGTGATCGAGTCGATGGAACGGGAGCGGGCCGCAGAAATTGAGAAGCGTGCTGAAATTCTCCAAGCTGAAGGTACGGGGGAATACTTACGATCGATCGCCCGTGCTTTGGCTTCGGAAGATAAACCCCCCACCAGCCAGGAAATGCTACATTTCTTGCTGACCGATCGCTACGTTGAAGCCGTCCAGAAGCTCAGCGAAAGCGACAATGCCAAGATCGTCTTCATGGACCCGAAAGCCATGAACGAAGCGTTAGAACCGGTGATGGGAGATGATATTGCGGGACATCAAAGGATTCCTGCTCCTCCGAGACCCGATCGCAATTAAAAAACGGCTAGTTCGAGAATAACAAGTAATAATAAGTCGCGCTGACATGAAGTCCGTGCGGCTTGAGTGCCTTTAGATTGGGAGACTGGGAAAATTCGGGGAAAAGGTTCTGGGGGTTTGTCTCTTAGAGCGTTCTTCCTCCCAACCCAGTCTCCCAATTGGTATTGAAGCGGACTTTAAATCTCAACTCCGATCGCGGAAAATTGCATCGGCGACGCGGCAAATATCGGACATCGGGGCAACGTCGTGAACTCTGAGAATATCCGCACCTCGGGCGATCGCCGCCGTACAAGCCGCTCCAGTTCCCCAAATTCGTTCTTTGGGATCGTCTCGCTCTAAAATGCGCCCAATAAAGCTTTTGCGAGACACACCTACTAACAGAGGATATCCCAAAGCTCGGAGCTGGGAGAGTTTTCGGAGAATTATCAGATTTTGCGTATGGGTTTTGGCAAAACCAATGCCCGGATCGAGGACGATGTTCGATCGCGCCACTCCTGCTTCGATCGCCACATCTGCCTGACGTTGGAGAAACTGGCAAATTTCCCCCATCAAGTCATTGTAGTCCGTGAGGGTTTGCATGGTTTGGGGCGTACCGCGCATGTGCATCAAGATGGCGGGAACTTCCAGTTGGGCGATCGTCGGCAACATCTGCGAGTCTCCCATCCCGCCAGTCACATCGTTGACGATATCTGCTCCCGCCTCAACAGCCGCCCGCGCCACTTCCGAACGGCTGGTATCGACAGAAATCGCGATCGACTCCACCGACGAGCGAAGGTTGCGAATGACGGGAACGACCCGATCGATTTCTCGCTCCAGGGGAACTTCAACAGCTCCCGGACGAGTCGATTGTCCGCCCACATCCACGATATCTGCCCCTGCCTCAACCATTTGTCGGGCTTGTTGAAGGGCCGCATCCACCGCCTCAAACTCTCCCCCATCGCTGAAGCTATCGGGGGTAACATTGAGGATGCCCATGATGTAGGTGCGATCGCCCCAGTGAAAGACTCGATCGCGGATTTTCAGGGGAGATAGTGGAGAGGGAGACAATTCTTGAGGCATGAGTATCAATTACAGCGGTTTTCACAAAGATATATAGAACCCAGACAATTGTAGGGGCGGGTTTAGCAGTAAGGGCGGGTTTAATTGGGTTAGGGGTCGAATCTTCAAAATGTTTTCCAAACAAACCCGCCCCTACTGCCCTCACTGCAATATCATTCATGACAAGTTAAGCAATTTTTCGAGTGTCAAGTTGACTGGCTTGAACGATAGAACCCTCTGCTAATAAAGCGTTTGGGCGATTTCACTCTTGTGCGCGGGGGGTTTGGGGGG
>JAXHUC010000102.1:0-24333 GCA_034189805.1 Cyanobacteriota bacterium | reverse complement strand
TTGCAAGTTCAACTGCAAAGGACGTTTGCCATCGACCGTCATCCCAGGAAAATTATAGGTCTTCGAGGTGTCTCGACGCTGGGGATTCTGGGTCGGTTCCCAGAGCAGCCAACGACTACCAGGGGGGAGGGCATTAATGCGATCGGGATTTTGCGTCAGCCAGAT
Organism: Cyanobacteriota bacterium; assembly: GCA_034189805.1. Taxonomy (GTDB): domain Bacteria; phylum Cyanobacteriota; class Cyanobacteriia; order Cyanobacteriales; family Geitlerinemataceae; genus Zarconia. The sequence goes on along the minus strand of JAXHUC010000102.1, from coordinate 24,168 downwards.
CGAGGGTGCACTCGGGAGACTTTCCATCGAACCCGTTTCGCCACAAGAGACCCCCGCCAGGGCTTCTAGCACCACCTGATGTCCTTGCAGCAAGCCCGTCGTCGCACTCCAAAAGCGAACGTTAAGTTGGCGTTGGCTGGCATAGAAATAGATCGATGCTGCCGCGATCGCCGCTTCCTCAAAATTATCGACTTCCCAACTGGTTGTATTATCCAGGGCGACGATAACATCCCAACCGCTGGTAAACACCTCCAACTCCCGCACCCGCAAATCGCCGTAACGGGCGCTGGTTCGCCAGTGAATCAAACGAATGGGATCGCCGGAACGATAGGGACGCAGCGCCCGAGTCAATCCTTGGGCCGCCATTTGCGACTGGCGATCGCGATCTTGAGACGAACGATTGCGTTCCGTGCCGATTTCATCGATGAGGGGACAGCGACTGAGGGGCAAAACCGTCGGATAGACGATCGCCTTGGTGGGAACGCGACGGTGGCGGCGACACCAAAACAATCCCAGTGGCGTTGCCGTTCGCAATTGCACCTCATGCCAATGGTAAACGCCGCGCTTTGCTGCTTCTTGGTAATACACCCATTTGTGGCTGCCGTGGCTGGGGACAATTTCGATCGTCTCGGCAACGGGCGATCCCAATTTGAGGGGAATGATATCTCGAACTTGCAGCAAGCTTTTGGGTTGGGGATGCTTGTTGGCAATTTCCAATTCGATAGTGAGTTCGTCCCCCGCGCTAACCGGGGAAATCGGACGACGACGGATTTCGAGCTGGCGCAGCGATCGCAGCGGTAAGACGATCGCCACGCCAATCAGGGCGAAACTCGCTCCACTAATGACGTACAGCCAGCCAGCCATGGTGTTAGTCGCCGCCCCAAAAAAGAAAATCGATAGAAACAGCAGCAAACCCCCAGCATAAGCAGGTTTGACCCAATGTGTTTCTAGCCAATTGCCCAGTCGATGCCCCAGTTTCACGATCGTGCCTCATCTTCTCGTACTTGTTTTCACTCTAACTCGGGTATGGAGCTGGGGGGGAGAAGATGACGCGGAGACGCGGGGACGCGGAGAGGGGGAGATGAGGGAGGTGAGGGAGATGAGGAAGGTGAAATTAATACCACCGACAGATATTCAACCGCAGCAGAGATTCGGTAACGTATACGATAAGTAAAGAAATGTTTCTTAACCCTTGAGTTCTTAAATGCTCGTTTCTCCCACTGGCATCGCCAAAATTAAAAAGATTGCCACCGAAAAACTCCTGTTCGGTCACGAACCCACCCCCGAGCTGATTGCGATTATGCTCGTGTACTTCGTGCAAGGCATTTTGGGGTTGGCGCGTTTGGCGGTGAGCTTTTTCCTCAAAGACGATCTGGGGCTAACTCCGGCGCAGGTGTCGGCGATGATGGGAATTGTGGCTTTGCCGTGGATCGTTAAGCCGCTGTATGGCTTTATTTCAGATGGTTTGCCGATTTTGGGATATCGTCGCCGACCCTACCTGATTTTGTCGGGGATTCTCGGGGCGGTTTCCTGGATTGCCCTCGGTTCGGTAGTCCAGACTGCTTGGATGGCAACCCTCATTATTGCCCTGAGTTCCCTATCGGTAGCTATTAGCGATGTGATTGTCGATTCGTTAGTGGTGGAACGAGCGCGACGAGAATCGATCGGGGCTGCGGGGTCTCTGCAATCTTTGTGTTGGGGCACCTCGGCGTTTGGGGGATTGCTCACGGCCTATTTGAGCGGTTTTTTGTTGGAACATTTGGGTACCCAAACGGTGTTTCTGATTACCGCATCCTTCCCGTTGCTCATTTGCGTGACGGCGCAGGCGATCGCCGAAGAACCCACCGAAAAACGATCGGATTTGGCAACCGTCAAGCATCAAATCGGGCAACTCAAAGCGGCAGTTGTCCAAAAATCCATCTGGCTGCCGACGGCCTTTATCTTCATCTGGCAAGCCACCCCTACGGCAGATTCTGCCTTTTTCTTCTTCACCACCAACGAACTGGGATTCCCGGCAGAGTTTTTGGGGCGAGTGCGTCTGGTGACCAGTTTGGCGGCTTTGGCGGGAGTGTGGCTGTTTCAGCGTTTTTTCAAAACTGTCCCCTTTCGCCAGATTTTCGCCTGGTCTACGGTACTCTCTGCCCTGCTGGGGATGACGACACTCCTGCTGGTGACCCATGCCAACCGCGCCATCGGCATCGACGATCGCTGGTTTAGTTTGGGGGATAGCCTCGTGCTGACGGTGATGGGGCAGATTGCGTTTATGCCCGTTCTCGTGTTGGCCGCGCGCCTGTGTCCGAAGGGGGTGGAAGCGACGCTGTTTGCCCTGCTGATGTCGGTGACGAATTTAGCGGGAATGGTTTCTCACGAGTTGGGGGCGGTGCTGATGCATTGGATGGAGATTACGCCGACGAACTTCGATAATCTTTGGTTGCTGGTTTTGGTTACCAATCTGAGTACTCTGTTGCCCCTGCCGTTCTTGGGTTGGCTTCCCGAAGGCAGTCCCGACGCGGAAGAGTTGCCCACCCCAGAAATTTCTCCCGTCTCGGAATCCGAACCTACTCTGGTTTAATCGTCTGTTACGTTGGCAGGTGGGGAAAATGAGACAATTGGGGGAATTGGGAGAAACTCCGAAATCTTGTTTTCCCGATCGACCCGAACTCACACTCGCAAATGATGACCGATACCACTGCTTCTTCTGACGCTTCTTCTGAATTACTCCTCGAACCGGGCACTCTCTGGAATCGGCTGCGCGATCGCACCCAACACGGTCTCGATTGCGGCGCGCTGCAACCGATCGCTACCAACTACGAGTTTATTGAAGACGGGGGAATTCGGTTTTTAGTGCGGATGGCGGCCAATCTCGATCGCAAGGCAAAGGCAAAAAAAGAACAGAACCGAAAAACCACCACATCGGGCAAAGATTTCAATCCCTTTTTACCCTACGAAGAAGATTTGTTTGTTGCCGACATTTCCCAGACCCACGTCGGATTGTTGAATAAGTTTAACGTGGTGGACCATCACCTGCTTATCGTCACCCGCGCGTTTGAGGAACAAGATACCTGGTTGACTCGATCGGATTTTATGGCAATGCACGCCTGTTTGGCACAAGTGGAGGGTTTGGCTTTTTATAATGGCGGAACCCTAGCCGGGGCCAGCCAACGCCACAAGCACTTACAACTGGTTCCTCTGCCGATGATACCCGACAACAAACCGATTCCCATTGCCGAGGCGATCGAGAAAGCAGAGTTTCGAGGTGCGGTGGGGACGGTGTCCGCCTTTCCTTTCGTCCATGCAGTGGGAAAACTCGATCGAACTCTATCCCCCGAAGAGGCGGCGACAGCAACGTTGGAGTGCTATCGGACTCTACTCGAAGCCGTGGGGTTGGATATTACCCAAGCGCGACCCCCACAAGCTTATAATTTTCTGGCAACGCGGGATTGGATGCTCGTCGTTCCCCGGACTGCCGAATGTTTCGAGTCGGTTTCGGTGAATTCGTTGGGGTTTGCCGGGACGCTATTTGTGCGAAATGCCGAAGATTTACAGCGACTCAAAGAAGTCGGACCGATGTCAGTGTTGGAACGGGTGGGGCGATCGCTTGCCGATCGGACATCATAAAACTAACATCCAATTAACGTCTCATCACCAAACCCATGAGCGCACTCACCTTACCTCTAGAATTTCCCCTCGAATTTGACCTGAGTCAAGTCCATCTCACCGACGAGCAGTTTTACCAACTCTGCATTAGCAATCCCGAAATTCCCTTCGAGCGTACCGCAAAAGGAGTGTTACTGATTATGCCACCAGTTGGAGGAGAAAGCGGCAGCCGCGAAATGGAATTCGGTGCCGACTTAACTATCTGGAATCGGCAAACGAAGCTGGGCAAGGTGTTTAGTTCCTCCACTTGTTTCAGGTTACCCGGTGGCGGCAGTCGTTCTCCCGATGCGGCGTGGGTGGAACTGTCGCGCTGGCAGGCGCTTTCCCCCGAACAGCGGCAGAAATTCCCTCCCATTGCCCCAGATTTTGTCATGGAATTGCGCTCTCGCACCGACAATCTCAAAACCTTACAGGAGAAAATGGTCGAATATATGGAGAGTGGGGTGCGCCTGGGGTGGCTGTTCGATCCTCAGAATCAACAAGTGGCGATTTACCGTCCTGGAGAAGAAATTGAAGTGCGCCAGTTGCCGACGGAACTTTCTGGGGAGGATGTGTTGCCGGGTTTGACGCTACAGGTCGATCGATTTTCCGATTTAGGGAAATGAACGACCATTCAAGCATTAAAATCAAAGCATTAAATAAAGATGGGCAACCCGAGAGTCACCCATCTTCCAAAACAAATAAATTCAAGCGAGGTTTCAACCCCCCGCCACAGCCGGAACGATACTCACTTCATCCCCATCGGCAAGGGTCGTTTCCGTACCTTCGAGGAAGCGAATATCTTCGCTATTGACGTAAAAGTTGAGGAAGCGGCGAGGCTTACCACTCTCATCGCACAGGCGCGCCTTAATTCCCGGACAGCTTGTTTCGAGTGCGTCGATCAGTTCGCTGACGCTATTGGCGCTGCATTCGAGGGTGGCTTTGTTCTGAGTTAAATTTTGCAGGGGAGTGGGAATGAGTACTTTAACAGACATAATCAATCTTACTTTTCGATGCTCGGTGGCACTTCTCTAGAATTACAGCACGATTACAGCAGTCTCAGACGAGCGTGTCAGACTGCGCGCGATCGGACAATACATGAGACAACACGCGATCGACTCGCAATGAGGTCGAGAGTTAGCGCGCCGCAGAAGCATTCGGATGAGTTTCAACTCAACCCTGAAGCTTCTGCGCCTTTCACTATTCGATCGCCTGCGGTGACTACACCAAGACTTGCTGCCATTCCAACCGATCGAGGGTGCGAGACCGTTCCAGCGCCCGCTCGAAGGCATCGAGTTTGGGTTCGATGGTCAGGGGTTCGCCAATATAACCTTGGACGGCTTCTTGGGTCTTGAGGCCGTTTCCGGTGATGTAGACAACGGTTGTTTCGTCCGGATCGATTTTACCGGCTTCGACGAGTTTTTTAAGAACGGCGATCGTGGTTCCTCCAGCGGTTTCGGTGAAGATGCCTTCGGTTTCGGCCAGGAGTTTGATGCCTTCGATGATTTCTGCATCGTTAACGGACTCGATGTTGCCGTTGGTTTTCTGGGCGACTTCCAAGGCGTATACACCGTCTGCGGGGTTACCAATGGCGATCGATTTGGCGATCGTATTCGGCTTGACGGGGGTGATGAAGTCGCGTCCTTCTTTGAAGGCTTGGGCGATGGGAGAGCAGCCTTCAGCTTGCGCGCCGCTGAAGCGAACGGATTTGTCGTCCACCAGTCCCACTTGAATAAATTCTTGGAAGCCTTTGTAAATTTTGGTGAACAAAGACCCGGAAGCCAGCGGGGCGACGATATGGTCGGGAAGCTGCCAGCCGAGTTGTTCGGCGACCTCGAAACCGAGGGTTTTCGAGCCTTCGGAATAGTAGGGGCGCAGGTTGATGTTGACAAAGCCCCAACCGTGGGTGTTGGCGACTTCCGAACACAGGCGGTTGACTTGGTCGTAGTTCCCTTTGACTGCCATCAACGTGGGATTGTAAATCAGCGTCCCCAGCACTTTTCCGGCTTCTAGGTCGGCGGGAATGAACACGCAACAGTCTAACCCGGCATGGGCGGCGATCGCGGCGGTGGAGTTGGCCAAATTTCCCGTACTCGCGCAGGATACCGTGGAGAAGCCCAGTTCTCTGGCGCGCGTCAGGGCGACGGAGACCACCCGATCTTTGAAGCTGAGGGTGGGCATGTTGACCGCATCGTTTTTGATGTAAAGCTTCTTGAGTCCCAGTTGACGGGCGAGGCGGTGTGCTTGCACCAGCGGGGTCATACCCGTGCCGACATCGATGGGATTATCGGTTTGCACGGGTAAGAAGGGACGGTAGCGCCAAATGGAGTTGGGACCGGCTTCGATGGTTTCCCGGCTGACGCGCTGGCTCAGAGTCTGGTAGTCGTATTTGACTTCCAGCGGTCCGAAGCATAAATCGCAAACGTGCTTGGCTTCGAGTTCGTATTGGGCACCGCACTCTTTGCACTGGAGCTTCTCGAAGGTGGCGCTGGTGTGCTGGTGGGTCGCATCAATGGCTTGAGTCATGGGATTACAACCGGGTAGAAAACATTTGATGGGTCAACATGGGAACTCATCGTAGCACGGGTTCTGTCACGGGCAAAACAATCCCGATAAATTTTGTCGGGATTTAGAAAAGTGCCAACTTGGCGGGGCTTGAGAGGATTTCTGGCTCGATCGGGCGAGAATCCGAGCTAAAATATTTCTGCTCGTATTTCCGATCGTTTTTCCAGTCATTGGCAACACGATGGGTGAGAATATTGGCGAGCAAAACATCGGGTGCGTTCGTTTCCAAATCGAAACTGAAAATATCATCCAGATACGACCTCAATGGTACGAATTCGCCTGCCGTCCCCTTCTTCCCTACTGACCCACAGCCATCCCCCATGCACCAAAAACTCCTTGACACTCATATCGCCCGATCGCAAGTTTTGCTAACCCCCGAAGAGATTAAAGCAAAGCTACCCCTGACAGAAATCGCCGCACGAACCGTGTTGCGATCGCGCCAAGACATCGAAAATATTCTCGACGGCATCGATTCTCGCAAATTCATCATCGTCGGGCCCTGTTCGATTCACGATCTGACCGCTGCCAAGGAATATGCCCAAAAGCTGAAGATTTTAGCCGATCGGGTGGGCGATCGATTGCTGCTAATTATGCGGGCCTATTTTGAAAAACCGCGTACCACTGTTGGCTGGAAAGGGTTAATCAACGATCCGAATATGGATGATTCTTTCGAGATCGAACGCGGCTTGTTACTCGCACGGCAGCTTCTGCTCGAACTTGCCGAGTTGGGATTGCCCGCTGCCACCGAAGCCCTCGATCCGATCGTGCCGCAATATATTAGCGAACTCCTTTCGTGGTCGGCAATCGGGGCGCGAACCATCGAATCGCAAACCCACCGAGAAATGGCCAGCGGATTATCAATGCCCGTCGGGTTGAAAAACGGGACGAACGGCAGTATTGAAGTGGCGATTAATGCCGTGCAGGCAGCCAAAAAGCCGCATAATTTTCTCGGAATCGATCGTCAGGGAAAAGTGAGCGTTTTTACCACGAAAGGGAATCGTTACGCCCACGTTATTTTACGCGGGGGTGGGGGAAAAGCGAACTTTGATGCCGCTGCGGTGCAAAGCGTTGAAGAACAGCTCAAACAAGCGGACTTGCCGCCGCGAATTGTTATCGACTGCTCTCACGGCAACTCGAATAAAGACCACAGGCGACAAGGCCGCGTTTTAGCCAACGTCACCGAGCAAATTACGCAAGGGAACTCTTCGATCGTTGGCATGATGTTGGAATCTCATTTATTAGAAGGGAACCAAAAAATACCGACGAATTTAGAAGATTTGACCTATGGAATGTCCGTTACCGATAAATGCATCAGTTGGGAAGAAACCGAGGAGATTATTTTGGCGACTCATGCGGCGTTAAGTTAAAACGATCGTCAGGATTCAGGTTCTATTTCCAATCCGGCTGGGGTAACAGTGGGTAGGGGCGGGTTCTGACTTGAAGTTTTGGGCAAGTCTCCCAAGATATTGCTAAACCCGCCCTTACATCATTTTTCCTCGTACATGACACTTGAATGCTGACAAACGATCGAGCTGAGAAATCTTCCTAAGCCGTTAAAAGCTGCTTGACCGCACTCATGAGTTCGTCGGGATGGAACGGTTTTGCCACGTAAGCATCCGCCCCCATTTTCATACCCCAGTAGCGATCGAACTCTTCTCCCTTACACGAACACATCACAACCGGGACGTGTTGGGTTGCAGAATTGCGTTTAATATTACGGCAAATATCGTAACCGTTCGGATTGGGCATAATAATATCGAGAATGACTAAATCCGGACATTTTGTTTGCATGTATTGTAGTGCTTCTGCTCCCCCTTTTGCCTCGATCGCATCCATTCCATGATGCTTGAGAAGATTGACGATCATCGTTCTTTGAGCGGGACTATCTTCAACGACTAAAATTGTACTCATCGCATTTAGAGATTGGGCAAAAAATGGATTTAATGAAGGATTCAATTGAGAGAGAAAAAATTGAGTTTTTTTTTGGCGATCGTCAATCTTCAATCCGATGAAATTCCGATCGCGCTTCCCTACAAACCCGTTGAGGAAGTTGGGAAAGCAAAAGAACGAACGCGATCGGACTCCCTTGTTACAACGATAACCGATCGGTCGGTTTGGCTACGAAATATATCTCCGATTATAAGGCAGAAGGCAAAACCAAACCCGTATGGATTTGATTTGTATCTATTTGTACGATTTAGCTTTAATTTGAGCTATTTCACCAGACTCATTCAATTTGAAGTGCCAAACGAAGTTCGCCAGAACTAAACACATCCCCAGGATTTTCACTTGGTTGGAAGCGCCAACTGGTCACCAAAGTCTCAACCCAGCCATAGCAAAGGTTACCTGCGTCGAGCGGTTCTCCATTCAAAGTCGGCAGTGTGTAGCTCACCAATCCCACCACCCGACCGGGTTCGTTTAAATCGTCGCTCACAAGGACGCTCGCTTCGAGAAAACCGCGACATTCTCCCTCGGGGGTTAGAGCCATTATCGAATTTCCCGGACAGAGTTGCAGATTATCCGCATAGGCGCAACTACTCTCATAAGCTTCAATACCGCTGACAGAAACTAGGGTGATGCTGACGCTATTTCCTGTAGTCGGTTGACCTAAATTATCCGGGACGTTTTCGTTCGGTGGGGTGATGGGTTGAGTTGGTGTGGGAGTTGGCGTGGGGGTTGGCGTTATCGGAGTTGGTGTGGGAGATGGCGCGGGGGTTGGTGTTATCGGAGAGGGTGTGGGAGTTGGCGCGGGGGTTGGTGAAATATCTGGGGTTGGCGTTATCGGGTTCGGGGACGGTTCGAGAGGGGGTTCTAGAGGCGGATCGGAAACGCTGGGGGTGGGTTCGACGGGGTTGGGCTGTGGTTGAGTCGGCGTTTCTGGAAAGTTCCCAGAGGGAAAGCGAGGGGTGGGTTCGGGCAGGGGTAGGGTTGTTGGAGCGGGTGCGGGAATTGGCGTGGTAGGCTCTTGTGGCCCAGTGGGAGTTGGGGGTCGAACGGTCGGTTCTATGGGAGTGGGGACGGGATTCTCCCGAGGCAAGTCCACCAAATCTACCGCAACTAAGTCCGGATCGGTTGCAGTCGGTTCGATCGCAATTCGAGAGGCAACCCCCAAAACGAGCAAATGCACGATCGCCGAACCGGCAAATACACTCGACCATAACCCCGGCGGATCGATATGTTGCCACCGACGAATCAGGTTAGAGGAGAGGGAGTGTAAAGGTGAAGCCATGAGTTCGAGTTACCATCGACCGCTAAAATATAGACTAACTTTTCACGAACTTCTAGATATCGGGGGCCCTGCTAAAGTATGAGTCGATCGAAAACGTTAAAACAACTGAATGCCCAATGGGTAACGCCGGAAAACTTTAGTCCTTACGGTCAAGTTATCTTGCCTTCATCTGACGGAAAACCCTTTGACGAAACCGACGCTCGATTACAGCTCGATCGAGGCACGCCGCGTTTTTACATTATGCATTTGACTCATCGAGGGCGCAAGTTCGATCGCATTACCCGCCACGTTCGCTGCACCCAATGTCTGGGGTCTCTCGAGGGGAAAGATTGGTCGATCGCCGTGGCACCGCCGAGTGAGGAGGAGCGACCCTCGATCGCCGATTTGACCGCATTTCGCATTCCCGGAAATTGTTTTATTAAGTTGGAGATGGGAACTTGGCATGCGGGGCCTTATTTCGATGAGGAGTTTATTGATTTTTACAACTTAGAACTCAGCGACACCAATATTACCGACCACTTTACTTACAGTTTTGCGACAAAAGATAGTTTAGAATTTGAGATTGTGATTTGATGCTAACTTTTGAGTATCAACCTTTAGATTGACTTAATTTTTTAAGTTTTTTTTTTTAGTTTAATTTATTGAAATTCAGTTTTGTTGAAATTTAATAAAATAACAACGTAAGAATTTAGGTCTAATTTTGAAAACTGCTAAGGTGAAAATGGGTAGAGGCGGGTTTTGAATTCAATTTTAGGGCAAGTTTTTCAAGATATTCCTAAACGCACCCTACACCGTGTTTATTTGTTGTCGATACCTGAATCTTAATCTCAAAACTAAAATAATTCTAAATAATTAAGCCGAACGAAAATGAGCAAGCATTAAGATGAACGACAAAAATCAAGAAAAGATCGGCCAAGCCGTTGAAAATATTGCTAAAGTCATCGACCTTAAAATCGACTCTGAATATCGATCGGGCGTTGAAGACAATTTTGCCAAACTCACCCAAATTGCTCAACTCGTGATGGAATTTCCCCTCGATTCGAGTATTGAAGCCGCCCCGAAATTTGAGCCATGACCGCAGATTTTTCGACCCTCAACGCCACGGAAATTGCTGCTGCTATTCGAGAAAAAAAAGTCAGCGCCAAAGAAATCATTGCGGCAACCTTAGAACGAATCGATCGCCACAATTCATCCCTCAATTGTTTTACCGAAATTACGCGCGATCGAGCAATCTCCCAAGCCGAAACCATCGATACGCAAATTGCCCGAGGGGAAGACCCCGGAATCTTGGCGGGGGTTCCTTTTGCCGTGAAAAACCTCTTCGACGTTGCCGGAGTTACCACCCTGGCCGGATCGAAAATCAACGCCGAGAACCCACCCGCGACGGAAGATGCCACCGCCATTTCTCGATTGCAACAGGCCGGGGCAATTTTGGTGGGAACCCTGAATATGGACGAGTATGCCTACGGTTTCGTCACGGAAAACAGCCATTACGGGGCAACCCACAATCCCCACGATCGCACTCGCATTGCTGGAGGGTCTTCCGGCGGATCGGCCGCCGCCGTTGCCGGAGGACTGGTTCCCTTCACTTTGGGATCGGATACCAACGGATCGATTCGGGTTCCAGCGGCATTGTGCGGAATTTTCGGGTTCAAACCCACCTACGGCCGACTTTCGCGATCGGGGGCGGCACTTTTTAGCGGCAGTCTCGATTGTATCGGGCCGATGGGGCGATCGGTGCGGGATATTGCCACCGCTTTCGATGCGATGCAAGGGACCGATGCAACTGACCCCGTTTGTACCGCCAGACCATCGCAGCCGATCGTTCCCGAACTCGATCGCGGAATCGACGGATTGCGGATTGCCGTAGCCGATGGCTATTTCGATCGAAATGTCGAAACAGAGGCTAAGGATGCGGTGTCAGCCGTCGCTCGCGCCCTAAACGTTACCCGGCCCGTATCTATTCCCGAAGCCGATCGAGCTAAAGCAGCCGCCTATCTGATTACCGCCAGCGAAGGGAGTAACTTGCATTTAGCGAATTTGCGATCGCGTCCGGAAGATTTCGACCCGGCCACTCGCGATCGTTTCCTCGCCGGGGCTTTGATTCCCGCAACTTGGTACTTGCAATCCCAACGGTTTCGACAGTGGTTTCGCCATCGCGTCCGCGAAGTTTTTCAAGAAGCTGATATCATTCTCGCCCCAACCACGCCCTGCGTTGCCCCCAAAATCGGTCAAACGACGATGGAAATTGATGGCACGCAAATGTTGGTACGTCCGAATTTGGGACTTTTTACCCAACCCCTGTCATTTATCGGTTTGCCCGTCGTCTCGGTTCCCGTGTGCCGTCCCGACTCTCTCCCGTTAGGGGTCCAAATCGTTGCCGCCCCCCACTGCGAAGCCTCAATTTTGCGCGTTGCGGGCTATTTAGAACGACAAGGGGTAATCTCCGCCCAACTATCAGTCGATGTTTAGAGCGTTTTCATCTTCCTCTCAGGTTTCACCCTTTTAATGAAGACATCGCGAAAGTGATTCGCGAACCCAACTAAATCCACATCCTCAATCGTTCGTCAAACATTAAATACCATGTCTGCAACCCAATCTTCTCAGAATTCCCTCTGGCAAAAACTCGGCTTTGGTGCGTCCCTTTTAGGCGCTTCTAGCCTGCTGTTGATGCAGTCAGCTCAAGCCGTGCGACTGAGTAACGGACAGATTGCGTTCGAGCAACCCCCTCATTTAGTTGAAGCGAGCGCGAGTATGAGTACTCCCGACACTCCAGCGACCTATTACTTTACGCTACAAGTCCCCGAAACTGCCGGAGAACCGTTAGGAGCGATCGAAATAGAACTCGAAGAAGGGGTAGAAGACATTGCCTTCCAGGTCGATGGCACTGAAGCCTTTGCCGGAAAACCGGGTGAAGAGCTAGCCGCACTCCCCCTTGCGAGTATTGGCGGTGCAGCAGAGGAAGGCGACCCCATCGTCCTCGCCTTCGATTCTCCCGTTGCGCCCGGCAGCACCGTTACCGTTTCTCTCGAAGCCAAACGCAACCCGAACTCCGGTGGAATCTACCTGTTCGGGGTAACGGCGTATCCGGCTGGTGAAGAGAATGTGGGTCAGTTCCTCGGATTCGGTCGCTTGCGGTTTATTGCTGACTGAGATCGCGTGCGCTGAACTCCGAAAAATATAGGTTAGCACGCTGGCGAATCGCCTCAAGCCGTTGGTGAGTGTTAATCAGATACAGATGAACGATCGAACATTACATGGGTTTGTAAATGTTCGATCGTTTATTCGATCTAAGTACCCGACAAAAAGGAACTTGAAACGACTACTGCCAGACCAAAACTTTCGCTTCGTATTCGGGTAAGTCGATGAGGATGTTATCATCCCCCGACTCAATATCGTAGTCTCCCGTCCACTCGTGCCAAGTTCCGTTTGCCGAGAAATTAGGAACTTGATAGCCTGCTAGAAATTGTCCGGACAAATTGGCAACAATTGCCACCCGCGACCCTTCATCGTTCCAGCGCGTGTAGGCGATGACCTGAGATTCGGCATCTTCATGGAAGAAGTCGATATTCTCGGTACAGAGTGCGCGATCGTTCTTGCGCAGGTGAATCAAACCCTTGCAATACTCGAACAAGCCGCGATTGAGATCGTTACCGAGTAGCTGCCAATCGATTTTTGTCGGTTCCGGGTCGAGGTCGTGATAGTCGCCAAACTCTTCACCCATCCAAATCAGGGGAACCCCAACGGCCGTCATCAACAAAACCATCCCCAACTTGATTCGCTTAAAAGCCGCTTCGTCAAAAATCTCTCGATTGACCAACTCTACCATCAACCGTTTGTGGTCGTGGTTGGTGAGGTAATTCACCACGTTGGTTGCCCCTAAAAAGCCTTGGCGCTTACAGTCGATAACGTTTTTGAGTTCTTCTAAATCGAAAGTATCGCCGCAGATATGCGCTTTGACGGTTTGGTAGAAACTCTCGCGCCAGCAACCGTCCATCGGGCCGTCGAGATTGGTAATACTGGTGCTTTCGGGGATGTATTCAGCCACATTGTAAAACGGCTTCATCCCAGCCGTCTTTTTGGCTTCTTCAACCACCCAATGCATGAAATCGAAGTTGGCAATTTGCCGCGCCGCATCGTAGCGAATGCCGTCGATATGATACTCTTCAATCCAAAAGCGCACGGTGTCGCCGACGAACTGCCAAGCGGGTTTGACATCGAGGTTTTCGTCGTAGTGTTCGTAGTTAAACTCCGGTCCCCAGTTGTTATCGGGATCGCGCGGTTCGTGATGGTACCAGTAGTCGTGGTCGATTTGCGTCAGGGGGCTGGAGGCTTCCGAGTGGTTGAAAATCCCGTCTATCATCACCCGAATGCCTTTACCGTGGCACTCGTCGATGAAGCGTTTAAAGTCGGCAGTGGAACCGTAACTCGATTCGGTGGCAAAGAAATAGCGCGGGTTGTATCCCCAACTGTAGTCTCCAGGATACTCTTGGACGGGCATCAGCTCGATGGCATTGACTCCCAATTCGCAGAGGTAGTCTAACTTTTCGATCGCGTGTTTGTAATTTCCGCGCGGATTTTCGTCGTCTTCCCCACCGGAAAAGTCGCTCATGTGCAGTTCGTAGATGACCAGTTCTCGATCGGGTGGCAGGGGTTTGTCGTCATGCTGCCAAACGTAGGTATCGATAATTTTTTCACCGTCTTTGATGCGGACGATGCCATTTTGGGTGGGGTTATCGATATCGGTGGCGTAGGGATCGACCACATCGACCCATTCATCTTCCTCGAAAAACCAAGATTTCGATCGCACTCGAAACTTATATTGATATTCTCCATCTTCGAGTTCGACTTCAGCGCGAAAATATCCGCGATCGTCTTTCTCCATGGAAATTTCTTTCCAGTCAGAAAAAGAGCCAATTAAGGCTGCTGCCTTGTTATAAGGCGCAAATAACTGAAATTTAATGAAATTACCCATGAAAGTTTGTTAAAACTCTATTGTTTATAGAATATGTATCTATTTGAGTCCGGTCATCTGCCCGAAGAAATATCTTCGCTCGGAAATATGACAAGTTGTAACGGCTTGCATAAATTGCCATCGAATTCGATGAGTTCTGAGTAGCCAGACCGTTGGCGAGTTGCAATCGACTCGCCAAAAATTTGATGGGAATACTTGGGAGATATGATGATGTACGAGCCGGTGATACTAACTTCAGAAACTCAGAGACAAGAAAAGGGATCGTTTTTATCGATGCCAATGTCGAAGATTATCCGACCCTCGCAGCCGGAGTGCGATCGGGAGTGAGGATTTTGCTGTAGTATGACCCAACACAGTAAAGCTTGGATGCCGAATTACTTATGGCGCTCTATTCAATGGGTGAAACGATTAACCAACTTTGAATGCTTTTTAGAATTGATGCGATCGCTCCTTGAGATCGAACGAAATTTCCAGGATTTTGCTTCCCCAGCTCTTCAACAATGTGGCAGTAATTATCCAACCTCATCCCCCCGTCCCATTGCTTGTCCGGCAATCCAACTCGTCGTCCAGGCACTTTGAAAATTAAATCCCCCCGTCACCCCGTCGATGTCGAGAATTTCCCCGGCAAAATACAGGTGGGGACAGCGGCGACTCTCCATGGTTTTGAAATTCACTTCTTTGAGTTTCACCCCACCGCAGGTGACGAACTCTTCTTTGTACGCCCCCTTCCCAGTTATCTGATATTCCCCTTGCATTAACTCGCGAATCAAAGCATTCAGGGTTTTTTTCGAGAGTTCCGTCCACCGCTTCCCCGACTCGACTCCAAGGCGATCGAGGAAGTACTGCCACAACCGCTTCGGCAAAGGTAGGGGACAATAGGAGGCGATCGCCTTTTTCGCGGCTTCCCCTCGCGCGGTTTGTAAGGTTTGGCGCAAGGTTTCTTCATCGAACTGGGGCAGCCAATTCACCCGTAGCGAAGTTTTGTAGCCGCGATCGTGCAAAAATCTTGCCCCCCATGCCGATAGCTTGAGAATCGCCGGCCCGCTCAATCCCCAATGCGTCACCAGTAGCGGCCCTTCTTGCACCAGCTTCCCCTCGGGTAACTGCACCCTGGCTTTAGGCATGGAAATTCCTGCCAGCGCCCGCAACCCCCCATCAGCAATATTAAATGTAAACAGAGACGGGACGGGAGGTTCGATGGTATGACCCAAATCCCGCGCCCAACGGTATCCTTTAGGATTGCTCCCGGTAGCCAGCAAGAGGCGATCGCCCTTCATCGTTTTACCGTCTTTGAGTGCCACTTCAAACCCGCCTCGTTCGAGAGACATCGGCCGCACGCCAATCGCTGGAGTTCCCACTAACACTTTCACCCCAGCATCCCACGCAGCGGACTGCAACCCCTCGACGATCGTTTCGGACGTATCGGTGGTGGGAAACATTCGCCCGTCAGCTTCCGTTTTCAAGGTAATTCCCAGGCGCTCGAACCAGCGCACTGTATCGCGGGGTTGGAACCGGGAAAATGACCCCCGTAATGCCTTACCACCTCTGGGATAGTTTTGCACCAGCAGCGCCGGATCGAAACAAGAGTGGGTAACGTTGCAGCGTCCGCCTCCGGAAATTCTGACCTTGGCGAGGGGTTGCCGACTCGCTTCGAGGAGCATCACTTGCATGGCGGGGTGGGTTCTCGCACAGGCGATCGCCCCGAAATATCCGGCAGCGCCTCCACCAATGACGATCGCGCGATTGGGGATGTTTTGTGATGAATTCATTACTCGATTTTGACACTCCCGATGTCTCTTGCATTCATTCTCCCCCTCTCCGCGTCATTTCCCCTCCCGATTCCCCCAAACCAACATTCACCATAAAAAAGAGAGTATCGAACTTGTCGATAACTCTCTTTCTGCTGAGACTAAGTGTCTAGATCGGGGCGATCGATTTTAAATATCTGCGATCGCTCGTTTTACCTAGAGTATTCATGACAATCGTGCCATCGAACGCTAAGTCCTTCGATCTATGACTTTTGAGCCGTGGCGCGATCGACTTTACTATTGCTGTGATGGCCGTTGCCGTTATGGCCATTGGGTTGACGGGGTTGAATGATACCGTATCCGCCGTGATTGCGTTCGTAAATCACGTTGATTTCGCCGGTTAGCGCATTGGCAAACATGTAGAAATCGTGATCGACAAGCTTGAGTTGTTCCAAGGCATCTTCCGGTGTCATCGGAGGCATGGCGAAGTATTTGGTGCGTACCACTTCCGGCGGCAGTTGCGCGGTGCGATCGCCGATGAGATCTGCTGCGACGGGTGCTTCTTCCAAAATCGTTCCCATTTCCGATTTGGTTTGGGCTTTCTTGGAGCTGCGCTTCTCTTTATACTTGCGAAGTTGACGGGCAATTTTGTCTGCAACTAAGTCCACACTTGCATACATCGACTCGCTGCTTTCTTGCGCCCGGATGACAGTTCCATTGGCATAAATTGTGACCTCCGCTGATTGATTGGTGGTAATGCGCGGATTGCGACTGACAGAAAGATGCACGTCAACTTCCATCGTCAGGTTCTGGAAATGACTCACGGCCTTCTCAATTTTCTGAGTCACATACTCGCGAATGGCATCGGTGATGTCAATATTCTTGCCTTGGATAACTAGCTTCATATTTGCTTTTTCCCGCTGATGTTTCTGTTTTCAAAAAGCATTTGGCTCGATTCGGTATCGTTAGCCTTTTTCTCAATCGCTTTTTAGCGCAGATGAGGAAACGGGGCGGGCATTACCGCTTCCGTCAAACACAACTTCCAAGGTTGTCTGTGAGACAGGAACGTGTGCTTGCAGTAGTTGATGTTGTTCCCTACACCAATATTGTAGGATGCCCGACACAAAGTCTTCGTTAACCTTTAGAATCCTTTGCATTCCTTGATGATTTGTGATTTTCTCCGGTGGGAACATTCTCATAACTCCCCAGCACTCAGTTCCTTGGGTTCTCGTCTTTCCTCTAAGGGATAAGGCTAAAGTGGGGTAAGGGTTTGGGCTTCTAAGAGTTGCAACCCGATCGAAGATTGCAGCGGCTCCAATTATTAAATCATTAAAAAATTCGATCGTTTCGGAGCGATCGAGTTACTCATCTATGATAGTATTTACGCGCTCTCAAGCAATTTAAAAATCTTTATTCGCTTTATTTTTAGCTGTCATAAAATATATTAATACTTGAGAGTTATCGAGCTTTAAAACTCCACACATTTATCGCTAGGTTACCCAAATTTTGCTCTCCAATTCACCGAAGACTCACCTGCGCCGAGTGCAATACTTCTATGCGATCGAACCCGTCGCCTATACTCGGGCTTTGGAGTGGCAGCGCAATTGGATGAACGATCGCCGCCACAGCTTAGATTTAGACGATATTCTGTTAATGCTCGAGCATCCCCCGGTTTATACTCTGGGACAGGGATCGAATCGAGCCTTCTTGCAAAATGCCGATCGCCTCACTGGGGTGGAAGTTCACCGGGTCGAACGCGGTGGAGAAGTGACCTACCACTGTCCCGGACAACTCGTCGCCTACCCAATTTTGAACCTCAACCACTACCGTAAGGATTTACATTGGTACTTGCGGCAGCTCGAAGAAGTCGTGATTCGATCGCTGGCGTATTTCGGACTAAAAGGCGATCGCATTCCCCAACTCACTGGGGTGTGGGTGGAAGGGCGAAAAGTTGCCGCGATCGGCATTAAAGCCAGCCGATGGGTGACCATGCACGGGTTTGCCCTAAATGTTTGCCCCGATTTGCAAGGATTCGAGTATATTGTTCCCTGCGGTATTACCGATCGATCGGTGGGTAGTATCGCTCAATGGATACCGGGAATTACCCTCGAGGAAGTGCGTCCGATCGTGGCGAGTACTTTTGCTGGAGTCTTTGATGTCGAATGGGTCGCCAATACAACACGTGAAGTTCCCGCAGGTCTCCATTTCGGGATTTAACCTATCGCAAATCGACGGCTGTATTGTACGTAAACCCGCGAAAATTCGAGGTCAATTCGATGCGATATTCTCCACTGGCCGGTAACTCCCCACTCCATTGCGATGCACCTGTAAATCCCACGCCTCCGGTTACTTCTTCGCCGCTGGGGGCGATGATATAGGGCAGCGGCCCATCTTGCGCCGTCAGGGTCAGGGTTTGTCCTTGGGAGGCTTCGAGCAAATATTGGTGATTGCCCGTTCCGACGATGCGATCGTCGAGGGTAAAAACTGTAGTCCCCCCAGCAAAGTTCACCCGCGCTACTTTTTGATTGCAGCTACTTTGTGTCAAGTTCTTGGAAATCCAACCATTGATGGGTCGATCGATCTGCAACCAGTTATCCGCTTCCCGTTCGACGTTCACGATCGCCCCGTTGTCGAGTTTGCCGACAACATCTCCGGTGATGGGACTCGATCGAACGTTAAGCGGTGCATCGGGATCGTCAACGATCGCGGTGGTTGTAATGCAGCTAATCGTCCGCACGTCTGCCGGTTGAGGTTCCGGTTCGGGGGCAGGTTGTTCCGCCGTTGTGGGGGCTTCGGTCACGGGGTTTGGGGCGGGGTTTGGGGCGGGGGTTGGGGCGGGAGTTGGGGCAGCCGTCGGATCGGGAGTTGGAGAAGCCGTCGGATCTGGGGTCGGCGTTTGAGAAACCGGATCGGCAGGTGTCGTCGGTGGCGTGACGGGTTGATTGGGGGCTGGCGGCGTGGCGTTGCTGCAATTGGTCAGGCCGATGGCGACGGCACTAATCGCCAGGGTTAGAAGGGGGTTGCGGTTCATCGGTTAGACATCCTCTGGGTCGAGTGGAAACGGGAAGCGATCGGATGCGGACATAGAATTTTACGTCGAATGCGAACTCTGTGAAACCCTAGCTGGGGGAAGGGAAACTCCGCAATCGTCAAGAACGTGGCAACAACTCGATCGGAGTTTGAGTTTCTAATTTCTCATCCACATTAAGCGGATTTGAGGAGATCGCGCCTCGGCAAACGTTCCCCGTCTGAAATCCTTATACGTTCGAGAGAGGATGCCCATCCGGATAAAATCGATCGATCTCGCGAAGCGGGGATGTCGGGAGTTCGCTACAATAGCTTGGCATTAGTGTTGAGTAAAGTTTCGTTCCTCCCATTCCCGATGCAGCAATTTAATAACGGGTTTACGATTTTTTTGAGTTTGCTCGTCGAGGCGATCCCTTTTCTCCTCTTGGGGGTACTATTTTCGAGTGCCTTGCTATTGTTTGTCAACGAGCGCCAACTCGTCAAGCACTTACCTCGTAACCCCATTTTAGGGGCACTTGCGGGTAGTTCGATCGGCTTTCTCTTTCCGGTGTGCGAGTGTGGTAACGTTCCCGTCGCGAGGCGATTGTTGTTACAGGGGGTTTCGCCATCGGTGGCGATCGGATTTTTGCTCGCGGCCCCGACGATCAACCCGATCGTCATCTGGTCAACTTGGATCGCCTTTCGCGATCGCCCGGAAATGGTCTTTTGGCGCATCGGTGCATCCCTGATTATCGCCACGATTATCGCCTCGATTTTCAGCGTCCAGCGCGATATGAAGCCGTTGCTGCAACAAAACCTGGTGCGGTCGATGCCACGATCTCGATCGCAGTCATCTCCATCAGAGGATAAACCCTCGCTGCTACAATCGGGAACCTATTTTCTCGGTCAATCGGGAATGAACTTAGAAACGGCTGCCTTTGAGATTTCCCCCCAGTCTCCCGTCGGTTTATCTCCTGCGGCCTCGATACCCGGTGCGATTCCCGTCTGTCCGTCCAATCGGGAACGCTGGAGTTTGTTCGTCGAAAACACCCTTCAGGAATTGCGGGAGTTGGGTGGGGTTCTCGTCGTCGGTAGCGCGATCGCCGCAGCGATTCAAGTGGCCGTCCCTCGGGAAATCGTGTTGAGTTTGGGACAAGGCCCGATCTCCTCGATTCTTGCCATGTTAGTCCTGGCGACGTTGGTCTCGATTTGTTCGACGGTGGATGCCTTTTTTGCCCTCTCGTTCTCCTCGGCGTTTACCAACGGTTCTCTGGTGGCATTTTTGGTCTTCGGCCCGATGATCGATTTGAAAGCCATCGGCTTGATGTTTTCGATTTTTCGATCGCGCGCGGTCATCTATCTCTTCATTCTCGCCGCCCAACTGAGCTTTATCATCGCCTTGCTGATTAACTTGCATTGGAGTTGAGTTTTCTCGTCAAATATGAAAAGCGCAAAATTCCAATCCTGGATACCCTGGATCGATGCCGCCGCGATCGCCGCTTGGGGTTTTCTGATGCTCAAATATTGGGTCACCGATAAACTCAATATCCTCATCCACCCCGCCTATACTTGGCTGTGCGTCGCTGGCGGTTTGGGACTGCTGATCGTCAGCGGGTTCCGATTGATGGAGTTGTGGCAGCAACACCGTCAGAAATGGCCTGTCCGACAAGATGCCCAGTCGATGGAACATACGACCTTGTTTCCTCCTGGATGGGGATCGATGTTGCTGCTAACGGCCGCAATTTTAGGTCTGCTGATTACCCCCCGACCCTTTGCCAGCCAAACTGCCTTAGAAGTGGGGGTGACAGATTTGCTCTCGGCGACGCGATCGCAACCTCAAACATTCCGCGCCGCCCAAAATCCCGAAGATCGCACCCTCATCGATTGGATTCGCACCCTCAATGTTTATCCCGAACCAGAAGCATACAAAGGGCAAAAAGTAAACTTATCGGGATTTGTCATCCATCCCCCCGATTTCCCCGAAGACTACCTGGTGATTTCCCGGTTTGTGATTACCTGCTGCGCGGCGGATGCCTATCCGGTCGGATTGCCCGTCCGGTTACCTGAAAATAGCCAGGAATACCCAGCAGATACTTGGTTGCAGATCGAAGGTCAGATGGGGGTGGCACGGCTGCTAGACGTGCGCAAGCTGGCGATCGTCGCCGAGTCCCTCACAGAGATTCCCGAACCGGAAAATCCCTACGATTCTTAGTTGAAACCCGACTCGAAGGGAATGGGGAGCTGGGGGAGATGAGGGAGATGAGGGAGGTGAGGGAGATACAAAATTCTTCCTTGTTCCTCTTCTCTCCGCGTCCCCGCGTCCCCGCGTCCCCGCGTCCCCGCGTCCCCGCGTCCCCGCGTCCCCGCGTCCTCCCCAGCCCCCCCAGCATCCTCACTCACCCACACCTCGCCATGACCTCTCTCAAACCTCAATTCCCGACAACCTTTCGGTGGCTGCCCATCGATCGCATTGCCCTCAGCGTGATTCTCGGACTGACCACTGTCATTTTGGTACTGGTTTTAGGAGGCGATCGCACCGTTCCCCGCATTCGAGAGTTTACCTGGGAAAACCGACAGGTGGGGTCAACCGATCGCGCGTTCCTGTTCACCTTCAACCGTCCGATGGATCGCGCCAGCGTTGAAGAAAACCTGCAAATCGAGCCACCTCTACCCGGTAAAATCAGTTGGGCGGGACGGCGGATGGCTTATACTCTCGATCGCCCTGCCCCCTATGGCATCGACTATACCGTCAAGCTCAGCGGCGCGCGAGATACCTTCGCTAAAGCCAACGATACCGACACCACCCTAGAACCATTTGAAGGGAAGTTTCGCAGTCGCGATCTGGCGTTTGTCTATCTAGGAGTCGAAGCATCGGACGCGGGACGATTATTCCTCTACAACATCACCCGAGAGGAGCAAACCGTCCTCACCCCACCGGATTTGCGGGTGATGGATTATGAAATCTATCCCCAGAGCGATCGAATTCTCTTCTCCGCTATCGATAGTCGCTCTGCCACGGAAAGAGCCACCGACGTACAACTTTACACCGTCACCACGGGAATTCATCCCCACGTTCCCGGTGCTAAAGAACCCCGTCCGGAACGCGCGGGTCAAATCGAGCGCATTCTGGATAACCAAGACTATCAAAATTTGCAATTCGACCTATCCGAGGATGGTGAAACGATCGTCGTCCAACGGGCGAACCGCAAAAATCCAGGGGCGAAATTTGGATTGTGGGCGATTCGAGACGGTCAAGAAGCCAAACCCCTAGAAAATGCGCCGGGTGGGGAGTTTTTAATTGCTCCTAGCGGTCGGGAAATTGCGATCGCCCAGGGTCAGGGAATCGCCCTGTTACCCCTCGATGACGAAGCCGAAAATGCCAGCGAACCGTTGGAGTTTTTCGCCGAATACGGTCTAGTGATGGACTTCAAGCTCGATGGCTCGGCGGCTGCTATGGTGATGTACAATCCCGATTACACTCGATCGCTGTATCTGGTTCCCAATCAGGGAGAGCACCAACAAATTATCAAAACCAACGGCTCGATTTTGGACGCGAAGTTCGACCCCACGGGACAATTTCTCTACTGCTTGCTCACGGATTTAGAGGAAGGGGAAGAGTATCGAGAAATTCCCTACATCGCCCAAATCGATCTCGAATCTCAACAATTCAAACGCTTGCTCACCTTTGAAGACCCCAGACCGGATATTCATATCGACGTGGCGGGGGATGGTTTGTCGTTGATGTTCGATCGCATTATCAATGCCGATTTTAGTCCGGGTTCGGGAACCGATAACGCGCTGCGTACGAATTCGGGCTTAGAGATCGCATCGAGCGATATTTGGTTGCTGTTTCCGTTAGTCTCCGATGGGGACTCCCCAGCCGAGGGACTCGATGCCGAACAGTTGCCCATCAACGGGTTTAACCCGCGTTGGTTGCCTTAATGTCAGTTTTGGATCGGAGAGTTTCTGGTGAAGATGGGGAACGGGGAATACAATTTTTATTCCCTATTCTCGGCTTAGACGCGACACTCTCTGATGCCCTGCCAAACGTTAACATCGCGTTTCGGGCGATCTGTCATGTTTCAAGTAGAGGAAGCCAATTCGTTATCCTCCCGTTCTTCCACCAGATAGTACAGGAGTAAGTCTAAGGTTTTGCGATCGAGCCATCCTTTTCGTACGGCCATTTCGCCAAAGCGCGTTTGAGTCTGGCGTTGTTCGACCAATATCAGTTCGATCTGCGTGTCATCGAGCAACTTCGCCGCTTTGAGATAATCTCCCAGACGCTGTTTTTGAGGGGTAAATTTGAGGCCGGGTAGATCGTCTACGAAAAAGTCTACCGTTTCTTGGGCCAGCCAGCCCCGACGGACGAGAATTTCGCCAAAGCGTTGCGAGTCGGGTTGAGTTTTTTGCTCTTGTAGGGCTTTACCGATTTGAGTTTGAGTGAGTAAACCCGCTTGTTTTAAAAATTGACCCACAGGCAAATAATGGGGAGCAAAATCTGAAACTTTCCGTTTTTTACCAGAGAGTTCGATAATAGAGAGCGGTAAAGCGATCGGCCACCCAAGGGTAGCAACGAGTAAAACCAACCACGAGTTTTTATCGCCAATCGGCGTTTTGCGATCGTCCCAAAATAAACTCAACCAAATGGTAAAAACAATGAATGCGCCGATCGTATAGTACGTCAATACCGTTTTCATAACGCCAACTTCCTGCTCGCAGGTATCAAAATTTTCGGGTTGTAATGTTTAGGTTGCTTTAGGTTGAATTTACGAAGTGGAGAAATTCTCGCTTTGAAGATAAGTTGCAAGCACGAACTCGATATTCCGTTGGCGCAGTTGCCCCATAAAGGGCAAGCAACCGTAAGCCATAGCGCGAATCCATTCTATTCCATTGGTGACAAGTTAAGGTGGTATTCACTTTGTCAACAATTCAATCATCAACAGAAAACCCGGAATTGGGGGGTCTCCCCCCAAACCCCCCGCCGGGGGCCTTGCGCCTCCCCCGAACCC
>JAXHUC010000101.1:21077-24353 GCA_034189805.1 Cyanobacteriota bacterium | reverse complement strand
TTAGGAGACGTGCATAATATCGAACGATCGAGCCTATAGATATTATATAGCATTCCTCAATCCATTCCCAACTCGGAAGACCAGAGAAATCCGATTTCAAAGCCCTCAGATATATTGCGTTCTCAGCCTCGGTTTATAATTTCGATCGAACCAAGAGATTTTCGTATTTTTATCCAATTTTCAAGTCTTATTTCAGAGAAATATTTATGGAAAATCATCGCATTTATCTCAATTAAATTGTTTAAAAATTTAATAAAAACTGTCGTCAGAGTC
Source organism: Cyanobacteriota bacterium (assembly GCA_034189805.1). Classification (GTDB taxonomy): domain Bacteria; phylum Cyanobacteriota; class Cyanobacteriia; order Cyanobacteriales; family Geitlerinemataceae; genus Zarconia. The sequence goes on along the minus strand of JAXHUC010000101.1, from coordinate 24,080 downwards.
CTCAAGAATCGTGAAAATTTTACCCTACGATACTTTAACTGTTAAAACCGATCGATCCCTGGCAGATATCATCCATAACTTAGAGGTTCATATTGAAGAACCCCAAGGCATTCGCTGGACTCCCCGGTCCGATCGGGCCTTGTATAGCGGAACGATATCGGAGTCGGGTTTTGAAATCCATCGAATTATTCACTATCGCAACTCCTTTTTACCCAGAATTAAAGGACAATTCGAGCCAAGCAGGAACGGAACGATCGTCCGCGCCACCCTGAGTTTGCATCCTTTTATTACGGCATTTTCCATCTTTTGGTGGTGTATGTGGTACAGCATCGCGATTCCCATCTGCCTTGCGGGTTGGCTATCGGACGATATCGGCCTAGAAACGATCTTGCCTTTGGGAATGCCCATCGCCATCTTCTTTATCTTTTGGTGTGCGTTTTGGACGGAAGCAAACCGCAGTCGTCACGAACTCACCGAGATGATTTTAGGCCGATCGCTCGAATCCAGATCGACCAAAACCCGATCGTCGAAAATTATCCGTTTCTTCATCATTGCTGCTATTGTTGCGGGGAATGCGATCGCTTTGCACTGGTACTTTTCATCTGGGCGTTTTCCCACGACTTTTCCCACCGAAATCCCGTCCTGTTCCCAAAGCGCCTCTGCTGCGTGCAATTTCTCGATCGCCCACACCCTCACCGAACAACCCACTGCCTCCACCCTTGCCCTCACCCCTGATGGTAAAACTTTGATTAGCGGCGGACGAGATAAAGCCATTAAAGTCTGGGACGCGCAAACGGGAGAGTTGCAAAAAACCCTGCAAAGCGATTCGGGGGAGATCGTTTCCCTGGCGATTTCTGCCGATGGTCGAACGGCGATTAGTGGTAGCCGCGATCGAATGGTGCGGATTTGGGATATTCCCTCGGGCACTCTCGTACGCACCCTCGCCGGACATAGCAGTTCCTACATCGATCCCGTTGGCATTTCTGCTGACGATCGAACGGCGATAAGCGTGAGTTTTGATGAGGTGAAAGCATGGAATCGAGACACGGGAGAAGCCCACAACCCGCTACCGGAAATCGAACCCAAGACGATCGAGATCGGTCCGATTTACCTGGTTGGCAGTCCACCGCGTTTTCGCGCGTTAGATATTGCCCCCGACGGCAACACCATCCTCGCCCAACTCGGGGGTAAAGTGGTGGCGTGGGATTTAGCGAGCGATCGCCAAACCGTGCTCCCTAAAAGATGGTTAGCCGATTTTAATGCCGGACAGATCGCCCCCGACGGCAAAACTACCGTTACCACTTCCTACATCCAACCGAAAACCCACCTGCAAGTTTGGGACTTAACCACTGCCGAACATAAAGCCGAACTCAAAGCCGAAGCCCTGGTGTCTTCCGCCCGAGAACATTGGGGATATAACGATCGCATTGCCCTGAGTCGCGATCGAATTTTTGCGGGCACTCCCGAAGGTCTCAAAGTTTGGGATTTAGCCACCGCCGAACTCGAAGCCGTCCTGGATATCGAACCCATGCGCCATCTAGTAGCGAGTGAAGACGGTACGCGCCTGGTGGGGATGACGGGAGATGCGGCAACGGGGAATGTCAAAATTCACCTGTTGCAGCAACCGTAGGATAAGTCGCTCACTCAGCCTCGGGTAACTCGCCAAATTGCTCTCGATAGCGGGCGATCGTCGCTTCGAGTTCCTCAGCCCGTTGCCGTTCGGTTTCCGCCCGTTGGCGTTCGGCTTCTAACTGTTCTTGAGCCTCCTGACGCAACTGGGTTTCCTCGCCCAGGGCATCGGCTAACTCTTGAGGAACCAGCAGTTTTTCCCCATCTTCTTGACGATAAAAGCCGATGAGTTTTCCTTCGACTTCCAATCGCAACCCCAGTACTTCCGAGCAGTTTTCGGCGATCGGTTCGTAGCCATTCTCCCCGAGTCGATAGCCGCGCAACTGCTCTTCGATCCACTCCCCTCTGGGGTCGAACAGCCAGTATTCTTGGACTTCTAGACCTTCGTAGAGTTCTTTTTTGCCCTGGAGGTCTTGATTTCGGGTGCTTTTGGAAGTCATCTCGAAAATCACCTTCGGCGCTTGCCCCTCTTCCCAAATTTTGTAGTTATCCCGTCCTCCGGGTTCTACGTCGAAAATCACCATTACGTCCGGGGCGACTCGCAATTTGGGGAAGCCTTGGGCGTAGTAGAGAAACTGGTCGGCCAGAACTGTGGCGCGACGACCTTGCAGGTGCTGTTTGAGCACTTCGAGGGTGGTGAGAATGGCGTAGAGGTGGTCGTAAGTTTCTGCCAAGGGTTCTCCGTCTTCGCTCGGGTAGATGACTTGGGTGGGTTGGGAGTTGGGAATGACTGCTGTCATGGCGGCGCGCGACTCGACGATCTCATTTTAATCAGACAAGAGGCGATCGCATCTGGACACAAGCTCGAGCTATTCTACGGTAACTCGCCAAATTGCTCTCGATAGCGGGCGAGTGCCGCTTCGAGTTCTTCTGCTCGTTGGCGTTCGGTTTCCGCTCGTTGGCGTTCGGTTTCTGCTCGCTGGCGTTCGGTTTCTGCCCGTTGGCGTTCGGTTTCTAACTGTTCTTGAGCCTCCTGGCGCAACTGGGTTTCCTCGCCCAGGGCATCGGCTAACTCTTGAGGAACCAGCAGTTTTTCCCCATCTTCTTGATTGTAGAAACCGATGAGTTTTCCTTCCACTTCCAGCCGCAACCCCAACACTTCCGAGCAGTTTTCGGCGATCGGTTCGTAGCCATTCTCCCCGAGTCGATAGCCGCGCAACTGTTCTTCGATCCACTCTCCTCTGGGGTCGAACAGCCAGTATTCTTGGACTTCTAGACCTTCGTAGAGTTCTTTTTTGCCCTGGAGGTCTTGGTTTCGGGTGCTTTTGGAAGTCATCTCGAAAATCACCTTCGGCGCTTGCCCCTCTTCCCAAATTTTGTAGTTATCCCGTCCTCCGGGTTCTACGTCGAAAATCACCATTACGTCCGGGGCGA
>JAXHUC010000101.1:0-20977 GCA_034189805.1 Cyanobacteriota bacterium | reverse complement strand
TTTCGGGTGCTTTTGGAAGTCATCTCGAAAATCACCTTCGGCGCTTGCCCCTCTTCCCAAATTTTGTAGTTATCCCGTCCTCCGGGTTCTACGTCGAAAATCACCATTACGTCCGGGGCGACTCGCAATTTGGGGAAGCCTTGGGCGTAGTAGAGAAACTGGTCGGCCAGAACTGTGGCGCGACGACCTTGCAGGTGCTGTTTGAGCACTTCGAGGGTGGTGAGAATGGCGTAGAGGTGGTCGTAAGTTTCTGCCAAGGGTTCTCCGTCTTCGCTCGGGTAGATGACTTGGGTGGGTTGGGAGTTGGGAATGACTGCTGTCATGGCGGCGCGCGACTCGACGATCTCATTTTAATCAGACAAGAGGCGATCGCATCTAAGCCTTCCCAACCTCCCACAGACCGGATACCTCAAACGATCTCTTGCAATTTTCCCCCGGAAAACGTCGGCGCGCGACGACCGATTCCTTCGGTGAGGGCGTAACTGGCCGCGAGCATCCGCAGCCACAAGCCGGGATAGCGCGGTTCGATCCAAGGTTGCACCCACCCGGCAAAACTCGGCAACCAGCCGAACAACCAGGCGATGAAAGACTGCCAGGTAAAGGTGAGGTAGCTGCCCAACCAGCGCAATAAATCCTGCGGACCCGCTAATTCCCAAATCCACCACATTAGGGCGGGGTTTTGAAAGGCGGCTTTGAGGGCGAGGCGGTTGAACATTGTCCAGGAGAGGCGGTCTTTAATAAAGGTGTCGGCGATTTCGGGGGGTTCGCTCTCGAGGATGCCGAAGAAGGTATTGAGCATCGAGTTTACCCGTTCTGGGGGGATAAAGCGATGGGTGGGAACCATCATCCCTTTGGAAAACAGCCAGGTGACGGCGATGTTACTCTGGTAGGCGCGAATCCGATCGAGATGCTCCGCGCCGAGCAAATTATGTTTGAGGGCGGTATCGAGGAGGTGGGTAAGGCGGGCCATATTCCGCACTAGGGACCCGAACCCGGTAAAGATGAGGGGAGATTGCAGCGAAGCGGCATCACCGATGGCAATTAGGCGATCGAAAGCCACCCGACGATCGCCGCTACCTTGGCTGAAATGACCGGGAATGTAGCCGAAGGTCGCTTTTTTCCATTCCAGGCGATCCATGTCGCAGCGGCGATACTCCGGCAAGATGGTGAAAAAGTCCTCGTACATTTCCAGGAGGGAACCGGGATTTTCCGGGTTGACTTGGTGGTAGTGGAACAAATACACCGTCAATTCCCGATCGCGCGCGGGGAATAGCTCCCAAATCAGTTGCCGTCCGCGAGAAATATCGCCGTGGGAGTTGAGCACGTCGCCGTATTGCGAATCCCACACTTCCGGCTCGAATCCATCGGCAATGACGGCCCCCACCGTCGGGCAGACGCTATCGAAAGCGCGACCTCCATTGAGTTGCCAGGCGATCGGGGAGGCAGTTCCCATGGCATCCACTAACAGCCGACCTCCGGCTTGTTTGGGGGTTTGCGTCGGCAGGTGTTTGGCTTGGATGGTCACCCCATCACCGCTGACATCGGCGCGGATAAATTCCGTCTCGTCCCAAATTTCTCCCCCAGCCGATCGCAATTTTTCGCCGCACAGGCGGAGTAGTTTCTCGGCATCGATCGCAATATTCAGAACTTTGGGCGTATGCAGGACTGGCGCTTTGCACTGGGGGGGATTGTTGGCATCGAAGAATTTATTGAATCCATCTCGATACTCGGCCGCAATCAGGCTTTCAAATTCAGCAGCAGTAAACAAGCCCAAATCGATCAGGCTTTGAAATTCGCTGCGGGAAATATTCCACTCCCGATTCATCCGTCCGAAGGGCAATCGTTCGAGGAGGAGGACCCGATATCCCCGTCGTGCCATCACCGCTGCGTGGATGACTCCTAGCGCGCCGCCAACGTAGATTAAATCGTAGGTTAGTGCGTCTGGGGGGTTGGCGTTAAAAAACACCACTTCCTTGGGTTCCTGGGGACGGCGCACCCCTTCCCGCCACCGCTTCTCCCACCAGTAAACCCGCGTCAGATCGTATTCGCCGTTGGGGATTTTTTGGAAGTATTTAACGGTTTCGGGGTAGTGAGGTTGGAGGGCCTCGAAAATGGAGCAGTCGGTCAGATCGATTTCGGGGGGTTCGGGGTATTGGTTGGGAAATCGAACTCGGATATCTCGTTCTAATGCGGCGATCGCCTTCGATTCTGCCGAGAGAGGTCGATCGCTCCAGCGAAAGGCTTTGAGATAGGTAGTTCGCTGCACCGACCAGACGAAGATGGATAGTTCGGCGTTGGGATTCTCGTTGGTAAACGCCAGTCGCAAACCATCGGGGGTGGGGTGTTTGGCGATCGACTCTGCAATTCGATCGACATCCCATTTCTCTTGCAACCAAGTGCGAACGGCGGCAGTATCGGGGGTAGGAATTTCCAAGTAGAGCAGTTGTTTCATGGCGTGCGGCTCGATCGATCGGCCCGTCGAAGTAAGATATATTGTACGTCGTCGCTCGATCGCGTCTTCACCTTTCCCATTGCCAAACAGCAGCCATCCCGCGCGTGAATCGTCCCTACCGTCCCACCCCGACCACCCTACAAGAAATTTTGGCGCTTCTTCAACAACCCGTTGTCGATGAAGAAACCGTTGCCGTTGCGATCGCCGGTACGATTCATCTCGCTCGCGCTCAAGGAAAATCCCTCGCCGATGTGACAGCGGAAGTGTTACACGACGATCGGGTTCTCGACTCGACACAACGACGCTGGCTGACGAGTTTGGTGGCGCAAGCGTGGGAGAGTATTCCGTGAAGCGGGTTTCGGATAGGTTATTCCAGCCAGGTGGGTTGGATGTCGCACGTATCGATTAATTCCGATAAGCCGGAACTTTCTTGACCGATCGCCGCTGCGACTTTTTGACTCGTCTCGAAAGGAGTGGCTGCGGTTCCCCCCCATTTCCGCTAGATGGATGAAATTCATCCTCTCGATCGGCGAGTCCATTGAAATTTCTAATTTCTACTTTTGGAGCCTAAAATAAGCTGATGGCTGACGGCTGACGGCTGAATGCTTAAACATTCAGTCATTCGCGATCGCCAAAACAATCTCTTTACTCTGACTCGTTTTCTCCTCTCAAAATACCCACGAGTACCCGCACGAGTAAGTCTAAGTCGCCGGGAACTTTAAACAGTTCGATATCTTGAATTATCCTTTTTTCGGTTCGATCGAGCTTGCCAAATTGCCACAAATTACCGATGGTGACAGCTCCGTATAAAACATCGCAATCTTCTGCTTGAGAGAGGGCGATTAACTCCGCCGAGAGTTGGGTGAAGCCTCGGCTGAGGTCGTCATTTTTAGCTTCAATTACCAAGAAATTACGATTTAAATGTAAGAAATAATCCAGGTTACCTTTGAGCCAGTCGCTGACTTTTAAAGGGTATTCAATCCGAACTTGACATTGACAAAATAGGGCAATTTCAACTAATATTGGAGAAACTAAAAGTTCTCGTCTTGAAGTTTCGTTACTGAGGCGAATTAGGGGAAAAAGACGTTCGAGACGTTGTTTTAAGTCGGCGGTAAAATCCAGTTCTTGACTAACTTGAGGTAAAGACAACCGCTCGGTCGAAAATTGGTAGCCTAACTCTGCTAAGATTCGATCGATCTCCTCATTCATCTCGAAGTACGATCGAAATGTATAAGATTCGTTTTCTTGCAAAATTTTGGGTCGGCTCATTTTCCCAATTTGAGTAAAAAAATCAGGTCAAAAAATAGCGTCAATTTTTTCTCTGTTAGCATTCAGGTCTCGACGACAAATAAAAACGATGTAAGGGCGGGTTTAGCAATATCTTAGGAGACTTGCCTAAAATTAAAATCTCATACCCGCCCCGATAGATTATTACCGTATGAGGATTCAGGTGAGATTTTAGATACGGTCAAAATCCCAATGGGTAGGGGCGGGTTTTGAATTTAAATTGTCGGTAAGACTCCGAACATATCCCTAAACCCGCCCTTACAAAGCGTTTGAGCAGACCTGACATCTGAATGCTTATGTTACCCTAGCTGTATCTAAAATCTCACCTGAATCCTTACAATTTTAAACTCCTCAAACCTCCGGTTCGATACCCAACGCTCTTAATTGTGCTTCTAATTGTTGGGCGCGTTGCTGTTCTTTTTCTAGCGGAGTTAACACCCAGCCATTTTCATCGTAATACCGCAACCACGATCGCTCTGTATCTTGATATTCTCCCTGCCAAACGCCCAATCCCAGCTTTAACTCTGGCATCCAAAAGCGATCGTCCTGAATTTCGATGGGTGCGTAACGGCTGGCATCGAGTTTGAAGGCGCGCAGGGTATCGGTGTAGCGATCGAACGCGACATAATAGGGAACGCGCAAAATTTGCTCGTACACTTCCCATTTCGTCGGGGGAGAGTCTGCATCCCTTTCTACATTATTCTCGAGGGTTTGCCCCAAATCTTCCTTTTCCGTTCCCGGCGAGAGTAACTCCACGACGATAAACGGATTCACCCCTTCCTGCCAGATGACGTAACTCCAGCGCAAATCCCGTTCTTCGTAAAGGCGGGAAACCCCGAGGACGGCATACCAATCGGGACGCTTGTACCAGAGGGGATGTTTGGGATCGTAGTAGAGATTGAGATCGCCCGCGACTAAAATGCGATCGCTCGGGTAATCCCTCGGGCAGAAGGTAGCATCGAGCAGGCGAGGCTGCCACAGGTGAAAAATATCCGGCAAACCAGGTTCCTCCGGGTCTTCGCTAGGGAGATCGTACATCGTGGGGAGTACGTCTTTGGGCGATTGGGGGGGATCGGTTTGAAACATGGGGCTGCCTTCGGGATAGGGAAACGCCTAGCTTAGATTATAGGGAATGTCGATCGCATCCTACGACTGACATTCCCCATGCCCCATTCCCTCTTTTCCTCCAGAAGTCTAATAGAGTACAATAACCAAACAGCTTGGGGAATCCCGCCATGTCTAATGTCGAATCCAACGTCGAATTGACCCGCGAATCCGCACCGCCCGATCTTGCAGAAGAATGGACTCCTCCCCTACCGCCAACGGATTTGATTTTTGATGACGGAGAACCCTTGGAAAGTAATCGCCATCGCATTGCTATGAACGTCCTGATTGAAGGGATTCACCAAGCCTATCGAGGACGGGATGATTACTTTTGCGGGGGGAATATGTTCGTGTATTACAGTAGCGAACAGGTGCGAAATCGAGAGTTTAAAGGCCCCGATTTTTTTGTCACTTTAAATGTGGATGGCACCAAAGAACGGCAAGGTTGGGTGGTTTGGGAAGAAGCGGGACGCTATCCCGATGCGATCGTCGAGTTGATGTCACCTTCGACGGCAAAACAAGACACGGGAAAAAAGAAAGATTTATACGAACGAACGTTCAAAACTCGCGATTATTTCGTCTACGATCCCTTCGATAAACATTCGTTGCAAGGTTGGCATTTAAGTGGAAATTCATGCTATGAAAAAATCGTGCCGGACGATCGCGGTTGGTTGTGGTGCGAGAGTTTGGAATTGTGGTTGGGAATTTGGTCGGGAACCCTGACGAAGGAAAAAGCCAATTGGCTGCGCTTTTTCGATCGGGATGGGAATATCATTTTGCTATCCCAAGAGTTGGCCGATCGGGAACGGGAACGGGCTGAGCAAGAACGAGAACGGGCGGAACGGGCGGAGTCAGAATTAGCCCAGTTACGCGATCGCCTTCAAGATATGGGCATCGATCCCGATCGCCTGTCGGAGTAATTCGCGTTTGATGCGATCGAAAATCCGTCGTCACCCATCACCGCAACCACCAGATCGAAAGGGCGATCGTCAATCCCACACGGAGAAATAACAACCGGGGGATTTTAGAGGATCTTAGAGTCGGGCAAGTTTCGATATGTTAGTATCGCATTTCTCAACCAGATGGGCGAGTTTGAGTTCGGCATAAATTTGTTTCGCTTGCTGGTAGCATTGCAACGCTTCAGGGTGATTTTTGATTTTGGCAAGGGCATCGGCTTGGTTGAATAAGGACCTGGCTTCTCCTCTCCGATCTTCGATTTCGCGGGCAATTTCTAAGGATTGCTGGTAAAAGTCGATCGCTTTTTGGTATTGCCCAAATGATTGGTAGACATTACCTAGATTACCCAAGGAAACCGCTTCCCCTGACCGGTCGCCGATTTGGCGCGCAATATCGAGGGATTGCAGGTGAAAGTCGATCGCTTTTTGATATTGCCTACCGTTCCTTGAGGCAATACCAAGATTATTCAAGGAAAGCGCTTCCCCTGACCGATCGCCGATTTCACGCTTAATTTCGAGGGATTGCAGGTGAAAGTCGATGGCTTTTTGATATTGTCCCAAAGATTTGTAGGCATTGCCGAGATTGTTCAAGCAAGTCCCTTCCCCTCCCCGCTCGCCGATTTGGCGTTTAATATCGAGGGATTGTTGGTAAAAGTCGATGGCTTTTTGATATTGCCCCAATGAATAGTAGGCATTGCCAAGATTGTTCAAGCAAGTCCCTTCCCCTGACCGCTCGCCGATTTGGCGCGCAATATCGAGGGATTGCTGGTGAAAGTCAATAGCTTTTTGATATTGCCCCAATGAATAGTAGGTATTGCCCAGACCAATGAAGGAAGTCGCTTCCCCTGACCGATCGCCGATTTCACGTTTCATTTCGAGGGATTGCTGGTAAAAGTCGATCGCCCTTTGATATTGTCCCAAAGATTTGTAGGCATTGCCCAGACCAATGAAGGAAGCTGCTTCCCCTGTCCGGTTACCGATTTGGCGTTTAATATCGAGGGATTGCTGGTGAAAGTCAATAGCTTTTTGATATTCTCCCAAGGAATTGTAGACATTACCCAGACTACTCAAGGAAATCTCTTCCCCTCCCCGCTCGCCGATTTGGCGTTTAATATCGAGAGATTGCTGGTAAAAGTCGATGGCTTTTTGATATTGCCCCAAGGAATCGTAGGCATGGCCCAGACCAATTAAGGAATTCGCTTCCCCTCCACGGTCGCCGATTTGACGTTTAATATCGAGGGATTGCTGGTGAAAGTTAATGGCTTTTTGATATTGCCCCAAGGAATCGTAGGCATGACCCAGACTGCTCAGGGATGCGGCGATGCCTTTTTTATCGTCGAGGGTACGGAAAATATCCCGCGCTTGTTCGTGATGGTCAATCGCCGAGACATATTGCCCCAAATTCCAATCCAAATTCCCCAATTGCGTCCATGCCCAACCCAGATTCTTCTCTTCTTCGGGGGTTTGCGCTTCCCACTCCCCCGTCAGCCGTTCGTAGAGGGGAACCAACTCCCGATAATAGCCCGCCCGATTAAGCAATTCCACACAGGAATCCATCACCTTATCTGCCGCCCCAAACTGCCCCAATTCGCACAGGTGATGGAATAGTTCAAACTCGGCTTCGCAGCTTGCAAACGTCCCATCCCAAGGCACAATGGCTGTTTTAAAATACTCAATGGCTTGGGTATGGGCAATCTCCACCTGCCCCATCTCCTGCGCCTGTAACCCCAAATATCGCCGAATCAGGGGCAAAAACTCAAATTCCCACTCTTCCCCCTGCCGCTTTTCCTGCCAAAAACTGTGCCGTGCCAACTCCCGCAACTCATCCACCGTTACCTCCGAAACCGTGCCCCGCAGCAGTTGCAAGGCTTTCTTCAACCATCCGAAACTCGCATCCCGCATTTTCCCCACCGCCACCTCCCGAACCATAGCCCGTGCAGCCGCTACCGTCACCCGTCCCTGTAAGACACTTGCCCGCACCAGCAGCAATCGCCATTCTTCCCGCAACCGATCGAAACTCTTATCCAGCACTTTCTCCACCGTCGCTTCTGTGTCGCCGTTATGGGCTGCGGTTATCTGCCGCAACAGCGTCACATCATCCCGTTGCAACCGATAAATCTCGGCGGTTTCCTCGTCATCCTTCGCCCGCGCCACCAGCCAACTCGCCGCCAATCGCAAGAGTAACGGATGTCCGTCTGCCGCTTCGACAAACGCCTGCAAGTCCGCCTCTTCCCCGGCAATCCGAAACGGTTCCGCCCGCAACAGCGCCACCCCGTTGGTAATATCCAACCCCGTCAGCGTCAGCCACTCGCGCCGTTCCGCCAGGGGCAATTGCACTTTCTCCTGGGTGGTTAGCAACAGCACGCCGCGACTGTTGCGTTCCAGCCACGCTTCCCAAAACTTCTGATATAAATTGCCCGTAGATTCTGAGGTCGATTCTGCCTGTAACGTTTCCATGTTATCCATCACCAGCAACACCCGCTTTCCCGCCCACAGGTTCAGCGCCCGCATCAGCAATTCCTCATCGCTATCGCGTTCGTAGAGTTCCCGTTCCTTGGCGTAGCGTTCCATGCCGATGGCTTGCGAGATTAACCACAGGGCAAACTGCCCGAAGGGTTTCGGTTGCCCGAAATTTGCCCACAGCTTGCGGTCAAATCCCCTGGCATCGCCGTACACTTTCGCCGCCAAGGCCGACTTGCCAAATCCCCCCGCGCCGTAAATCCCCACTAGGCTGATGTCGGGTCGAGTAAACCATCGGGCAATTGTTGCTTCTTCCAGGCGTTCCTGCCATGCTGTCAGGGGGGGAACGGATTCGTCGATGGTGGTGGCGCGGGCGGGGGAAGGATGAATTGAGGTGACGGAGTTGTCAATCGTCACCTGTTCGGGCTGATTGAGGATATATTGGTCTCGCCCGTCATTGGTGTTGTGTTGCTGCGTCATGCCTGAAAACTGGTTTGTTGTCTGAGTTTTGTCAACACCCCAATATTTAGATTGAGTCGAAAGCACCCTGCGTAGGAGATGGATATCGCCACCTAGCACTACGAGAACGATCGGGATTCAGTTACCCCAACTGCATGAGGTCAACACAGAGGCAGGAGTCCTGCCCCATTTCACCTACGATCCGCCTAACTTTAATTCCCCCGTCGGATTGTTGACGATAAACTGGTCTCGCCCATGGTTATTATTGTTTTGCGTTTGGGTTTGGTTCTGCGTCAGGTTGATAATATGCTGCGCCAACTGCTGCACTTCCCCGGCAAACTCGTCATCCTCGTACATCTCCGTATCGAGGCTTTTCTCCAATCGCTTAATGGCTGCCGGGTCTTGGTTTTGCTCGATTTTGGCAATCTCTGCTTCCATTTTGCGTCCCGAAAACCGATTTTTAATCGCGTTCCATAGCTTCTCTGTCAGCTTTTCGCCGCCACCGCTGGCCATTCCTTCGACAAATTTTACCGCCAAAGACACGATGGTTGCTGGATCGATCGTCATTTCCTCGTTGCTCCTATAATGACTGATTGCGCTCGTCGGGTTGCCAGTTCTGCACGATCGCGGTGTGCGATTGCGGAGAACTGCTACAAATAACAGACCCGCGCGACTAAAATTAGTACGATTTTCTCTATAGTGTGGCGCAAATTTTGGAAATCGGGATCGATCGTAAACGCCAAGTTCGGCAGTATTTCGATCGTTCTCATCCTTATGTCAGATCGGATGCGTTTTGGTTGAAAGCTGAAGGCGAACAGCAGTTTGCGTCGCGACTCCGCCTTGAATCTCGCACACTGCGAACAAGCAAATAGATTATCCCGAAAGGGCAATACAAATCACACCCAAAACCATCACAACAGCCCCGGTTACTCGTTCTTTAAATCCCGATTCTTTGAAAATCACCTTACTCCAAATGACGCTAAAAATTGCACTGGTTCGCTTAACCGATATCACGTAAGCAACCAGGGTTAAATTGAGAGCGAACATTTGAAAAGCGACAGCAACCGCATTAAATAAACCAATCCAAACTAGGCTTTTTCTCATCGATCGCCATTGGGGAAGCTGTCCTCTCGATCGCACCAAAACTAGCGGTGATAGCAGCAGGGCGATCGTGCCGAACATCGAAAATACCCAAAAGATCGGCGCGGAATTTTGCACCCCAATCTTATCGAAATTCGCCGTAATACTCCACAAAAACGCCACCAATAACCCCAGCTTCGTTCCTTTCTCTTTCCAAAGCATTTTGAACGGGGCGAGGTAGCCTGCTTTGCGTGCGTTTAAATTGAGCAGGTACGCCCCCAGAACAATTAAAGCAATGCCGATAAATCCGCTGGGGTTGGGAAACTCGCCGACAATTAACGGTGAAGTGAGCAATAAAAATAGCGGCGTAAATGTCGTCATCGGTGCAACTTTGGATAAGTCCGATGCTTGAATCGCTTTCATCAGAGCGAGAAACGCCAACCCATTCGTGGTACTATTAATAGCAAGAGCTAAAAAAAAGCGATCTCCAATTTCTGGAAATCCAGTAATCAGGACTAAAGGGAAAAGAAAAACTGCCGTAAAAAAGTTTAACGACCAAGTAACCGAATAAGCATCAACAGTTTCTAACGATTTTTTATTAAAAACATCGCGAAACGATTCGCAAGTTGCCGTCGTCAGAGCAAAGAAAAACCACAGCATCGATTAAGCTCGATCGAAAAAATGAAGGGCAATGTTTTTCCCGATCGAATCGAACTCAATAGAAATCGAATGAATCATCAGATAGAGTCCCCGAATCAAAAAGTAGATCGATAAGTAGACTCGATTAGTTTATCCCGATCGCTTGCCATTCCCAAATCCATCGAGAAATTCACCCGACGTAACAGCCATCTCCGACTTGCTAACACTCACACCATATCGCGTTCGAGAAATTGAATCGGTTGCTGGTGGCAGTGAGGAATTGAGGGTTGGCGATCGCTCCACTCCAGCCATCCGAACATCATCAGCGCGATTGTCAAACCGCTAACGACGAACTCAATTTTACAACCCGATCGCCGGGATTTCGCACTGGGATTTAAGCTCGATCGTAACTCCTGGTTGGATTTATTTAAAGAATTTGCCGCTCTCAAGCGATCGAGATTGAATTGTTTCGAGTTTCGTCCTTTCATGACACCAATTAAACCTCTCCTAGGCAACTTTGCCGTTCTTTCTCTAAGGTACTCGGAGATCGCTCATCTGTCGTTACAGAAAATCTCTGGAGTTTGTGGCGGCAAAATCTCAGGAAAATACAGGCGATCGCGATCGAAATTCTTTAGTTCGATTCAGGACAAATTCAGTTTTCCGCGTTACGTACGGACAGTCAAGATTGCCGTGGTAGGAGTTAACGGACTGGCTTTCTAGAACGAGAGTTTGGCAAAGAGTTCGGCAACAGATAGAGAAAAGCCAGGAACCACATCTTCGCCATCGAGAGAATCAATAGATTTGAGCAGGCGATCGGGTTCGCTCGCACCGCGATACACCAAAATATAACGCTCTTGGGGATGCACGATCCACACCAAGCGGGAGCCATTCTCAAAATATTCCACCAACTTAGCGTGAATTTCTTCGACGGTATTACCCGGAGAGAGAATTTCGATCGCCAAATCCGGCGCACCTTCGAGAAAACCATCGGGAAGCTCTTCGAGACCTTGCAGTCGTTCTTTCCCCACAAATGAAATATCGGGCGCTCTGCGGTTGCCATTTTTCATTTTAAAGGCGGTACTTGAATCAAACATCGCCCCCAATTTTTGGATGCGGACGTACCCACCTAATAAAATCATCAAAATGCTGCAAACGTACCCGTGTTTTGCACCCGAATTCCCCATTTCAATTAATTCTCCATCCACCAATTCGTAACGAGAGCCATCATGGCCCAGGGCCATAAATTCTGCATCCGTCCAGACCTTTTTTTCGGATGGGGTTTCGGTTGTTTCTTCGACTGGATTTCGAGTGGGATTTTGGGCGGGATTTTGAGTGGGATTTTCAACTAGGGTAGACATAGAGCTGCTCCTAGAATGCGATGCTACTTCTTATCCTAATGCCGATCGCATTGCTAAACCCATTCCCAAAAGGTAAGCATGCAGATGTCATGTACGAGGAAAAACGATGTAAGGGCGGGTTTAGCAAGAGCTTGAGAGACTTACCCAAAATTTTAAGTCAAAACCCGCCCCTACCCATTGTTACCCCAGCAGGATCTCAATGGAACCTGAATCCTTACCCCAAAAGTGGCGATCGCAGATTGACTGAAGATGCGATCGATACGCCACAATCTTTTGGCAACTTTCGGCTTCAGATACCGATAACGTACTTTTGCCACTCGGGATGGATACCCCGTTTGAGATGTTTGCTCACCTCAAAATACAAACTGCTGTGAGGTTTTCGGGGGTTTTTTCGTAGCGGCATATTCGCCTCTCTCGGGGTGCGATTGCCTTTTTTCACGTTGCAGCGCACGCAGGCAGTGACGAGGTTCTCCCAACTATCACCCCCGCCACGAGAGCGGGGGTGAACGTGATCGAGGGTTAAATCGTCGCCCGTATAACTACAGTATTGACAAGTCTGAGCATCCCGGTAAAATATATTGCGGCGGGTTAGGGGAATTTCTTTGTAGGGTACTCTAACGTAGTAGAGCAGTCGAATCACGCTTGGCAGCGGGAAGTCAGCATAAATGTATCGGCCATTATGCTCGATCCCCTCAGCTTTACCCTTAATCACGAGGACGATTGCCCGTCGCCAACTCGTAATATTTAGGGGTTCAAACGAGGCATTCAGGACAAGAACCTTACCCATAAGGTGCATTGCATCGATCTTTTACATAGGTTAGCACAGGAGCCAGGGGTTTAGCCCAGCACGCCGACCCGAACGTGCAGAAATTCGATCGCAAATCTTTTGAGTTCCCAGAGGTTGGGGGAGGTGGAGAGCTGGAAGAGCTGGGGAAGCTGGGGTGGAGGAATTATTTAATTAACCGTTCCCTGTTCCCCATTCCCCGTTCCCCTTAAAAAGTAGCACACAAGCTTAACCGTTCACCAATAGGAATTGAGTCAAAAAACACTCAAAAGAAAGTCCCCTGAATATACGCTACGATACCCAGGGGCGAGGAAATGCATTTTCCGGATTAGTTCTAGTGTGCAAAAATACTCAATTCATTGGTTAAAGGAATCGCAAAGATATTCCGGGTTGACCTTAAAGTTTGTCTTATCCGACGATCCAAAATAGATGTGAAGATCGATTTCAGATACTCCGTCGATCTCCGGAACGCTGCACCCAATGGGGTAGAATGAGAGGTCTAATTTTTCATGCGAACCTCTTTTTAATAAGACTCACTAAATCCTATGTCACAAGCCGACTCTAACTCTCTTTCCCTTCGCTTCCGCCCTCGTCGCCTGCGCCGTTCTCAAGGCCTGCGGCAGATGGTGCGAGAAACTCATTTGAGTGCTGACGATCTGATTTATCCCATGTTTGTAACCGAAGGGGAAGCTCAGAAAGTGGAAGTGGCTTCGATGCCGGGATGCTACCGTTTCTCTTTAGATTTGCTGCTGCCGGAGATTGCAGATGTCTATCAATTGGGAATTCAGGCGATCGCCCTGTTCCCCGTCGTTCCCGAAGATAAGAAAGACGAGACCGGAACTGAGAGTTACAATCCCGATGGCTTGGTACAGCGCACCGTCGCGGCCATCAAGCGGGAAGTGCCCGAGATTACCGTGATTACCGATATCGCTCTCGATCCCTTCACCAGTCACGGTCACGATGGATTGCTCGGCGAAGATGGTTCGATTCTCAACGATCCGACGGTGGAAGTCCTCGCCAAAATGGCCGTGTCTCAGGCGGCTGCCGGGACGGATATGGTTGCGCCGTCGGATATGATGGACGGTCGGATCGGGGCGATTCGCGATGCCCTCGACAATGCGGGATATACCAATGTCGGTATTCTGGCCTACTCTGCCAAATACGCTTCGGCTTACTACGGACCGTTCCGGGATGCGTTGGATTCTGCCCCTAAATCTGGCGATAAAAAAACCTATCAAATGGACCCGGCAAACTCCCGAGAAGCCCTCAAAGAAGTGATGCTCGATATTGAAGAAGGGGCGGATATGGTGATGGTGAAACCCGCATTGCCTTACCTCGATATCATCCGTCTGGTCAGCGATGCAACGGACGTTCCCGTGGCGGCATACAACGTCAGCGGCGAATACGCCATGATTAAAGCAGCCGGTCAAATGGGCTGGATCGATGAGAAAAAGGTGATTTTGGAAACTCTCACGAGTATCAAGCGCGCGGGAGCCGATCTGATTTTGACGTACTTTGCTAAAGAAGTGGCATTAATGTTGAAATAATCGATCGACGATTGGCAAAATTTGAGATTAATAATTACAGGGGAGCGCGATCGCGCTCCCCTCATTTTTTTGTTGAAATTCAACCTGAAATTAATCTTAAATTTAAGACCGAACCAATCCGATCGAACTCATTTTTTAATTCCGTAAGCATTCAGCCATCAGCCGTCAGCTATCAGTTGGTTTCGTCGTCTGAAACGCTAGAATTTTTAGACTGCAAACTCTAAATTTCCCTAGAAAACGAGAACTCTGATTCAACTAATGCGCTCGTGCATTTTCTTTAAAAGCTGATAGCTGAGTGCTGAATGCTAAAAAGAAACAACGATCGATTCTTATTTTCAAGGATTAATGTGATAGTATCCATCGTAAGCAAAAGCAGATCTATCATTACCGATCTAAATCGAATTGAAATGATATTGATAGATCCACCCTTTTCCACCGACCGACAGGAGAGTTTGTCCGACCAAGTTCCCGACAATCGGATAATTCACTGGTTACTTAATCAATACGATACTACACGAGCTTTTACCTCTCGTTCTTTTTTACCAAAACTTAACTTTATGTCCGAATTAAGACCAAATTTGCTCGATTTTCGAGAAAATTAGTCTGTCGATCGTTGTCAAAGTTCTGGTCGTTTTTTCGTCTATGACGTTTTGCCTCAATCCCCAATGTCCCAAACCGCAAAACCCAGATAGTGGAAAGTTTTGCATTCATTGTGGGTGGCGGCTGCGGCTGGGCGATCGCTACCGAGCCATTCAACTTTTGAGTGCGAGCCGGGTGAATCCCACCTTTCTGGCTTTGGACGAAGAGCGGGCCACACGCTGCATTATCAAACAATTTCGATCGCAAAGCACTCCCCAAGAGTCGATCGCAGCTTTTCGCGCGGAAGTCGCCCAACTCGAACGACTGGGTAAACACCCCCAATTACCCGAGTTACTCGCCTATTTCGAGGGCGATCGAGATCGATATCTCATCCAAGCGTTCGTATCTGGAGAAAATCTCGCCGATCGACTCCGCCGCAGCGGTCCGTTTGCCGAAATCCAAGTACGGCAGGTCTTGTGGCACTTACTCCCAGTTTTGCAAACCCTGCACCGGGTCCGACTCGTTCACCGCAACATTAAGCCTGAAAATATCATCGCCCGATCGTCTGAGGTAGAAAACGGTTCGAGCCTGGTGCTGGTCGGGTTTGGGGCGGCTAAAGCCGTCAGCGGAACTGCGAAGGTGAAAACCGGAACCGTCGTCGGCAGCGCGGAATACACCGCACCGGAACAGTTACTCGGCAAAGCCACCGGACAGAGCGATATCTACAGCCTGGGGGTGACCTGCATCCACCTACTCACCCAAGTTTCTCCCTTCGATTTGTTCGATAACTTTTTCGGACGCTGGATGTGGCGCGATTATCTCCCCCATCCGATCGGCGATCGATTGGGCCGCATTCTCGATCGATGCATCGCCATGGGTTTGGGCGATCGCTATTCTAGTGCCGAAGCCGCCATGCAGGATTTAGACCCGAAGTTCTTCTCCCAAGTCCGGGAAAAAGCCCCAATCCCCGCCAAGAGACCCCCGAAACCCTTCAAAAAATGGCGGTGCGATCGAACCTTTAAAACCAGTGCTACAGAAGAGATCGCCGCCGTGGCGTTGAACGCAGATGGCACGATGGCCGCCATCGGCAATTGGCAGGGTCGAATTCAGATTTGGGATATCGAGACGGGAGACCTGTGCCAGACCCTTTCTGCTGGCGAAACCGGGGTACTCTCGATCGCCTTCGATCCTCACCATCGCACCCTCTTTGCTAGTAGTGCCGATGGCAGCATTCGGGTTTGGCAACCGATCGCCCCAACGGAGTTCGCCGCGACTCCAACTCGCACCTGGCGGGGTCATCAAAACGTCGTCACCGCCTTGCTTCCGTTTCCAGATGGCAGCACTCTCGCCACTGGTAGCCGCGATCGCACCGTCAAATTGTGGAACTGGCGCACCGGGGCAGAAATTCGCACCTTCGCGGGTCACTCTCAACCGATTACGGCGATCGCCATCGACCCCAGGAGCGATCGATTGGTTTCGGCAAGTCTCGATGGCACCCTGAAAGTCTGGCATCGGCGAACCGGAGAACTGTTGCGAACCCCGATCGATTCGGGAGGTGCGGTCTACGCCATGGCGATCGTTCCCGAACGCGAGGCGATCGTCGGTGGCAGTTGGGACGGGACGGTGAAATGGTGGCATTTGCCCACCGGAAGCCTCCAGGGAACCCTCGGCAGTCGCACCCTCGCCATTAGTGCGATCGCCGTCGATCCGGAACGGCAAATTATCGCTGCGGGAAGTCACGATGCGACGGTGAAACTCTGGCACTGGCCGGGGGGGGAAAATCCCGCTCGGGACTTGCCCGAACAGACCCTCATCGGTCATGCTAGAGGAGTACGTGCAGTTGTCTTCGATCGCCAAAGTCGGAGGTTGATCGGTGCCAGTCAAGATGGAACGATTAAACTCTGGCAGTGTGAATAAGACAAACGTCGATCTGGAGAGTAAATGCGGTCGAGCCTCGAACGGAGGCGCGAGATACGATATAAATCTATGCCAACTATCGAGATCCTGGGAGTCAAACATACCTACGAGTTAAGCCCGCCGACCTCATCTAAACCCACGATCGTTTTCTTGCATGGATGGCTCCTCAGCCGTCGCTACTGGCAGCCGCTCGTCGATCGGTTGTCCCCTCACTATCAATGCCTTTGTTACGATCTGCGGGGATTTGGAGACTCTCAACCCGATCGGGAGCGCCCGCCTCATTCTCACTGTCGCTATACTCCGGCGGCCTATGCTGCGGATTTAGCCGTTTTGCTCGAGCGCTTGCAAATCGAACGGACGTGGCTGGTGGGTCATTCCCTCGGCGGCACGATCGCCTTGTGGGGCGCGCACCAGCTCGGAAACACCGTGGAAGGGGTTGTTTGCGTCAATGCCGGGGGCGGTATTTATCTCAAAGAAGAATTCGAGAAGTTTCGCGCCGCCGGGACTCAAATCGTCAAACTCCGTCCGCGCTGGCTATGCCGTTTGCCTCTGCTGGAGTTGCTTTTCGTGCGGGCGAGCGTTGCCCGTCCGATCGCCCGTCGGTGGGCGCGACAGCGTTTAGTGGATTTTGTCACCGCCCACCCCCAAGCGGCCCTGAGAAGCTTACTCGACTCCACCACGGAGGCGGAAGTTCACCAACTGCCACAAATCGTTTCCCAGTTGAACCAGCCGGTCTACTTTTTTGCCGGGGCGAACGATTCGATTATGGACCCCAAATACGTCCGTCATTTAGCCAGTTTCCATCAATTATTCCGACAAGGTGGAAATAACGTCATCGAAATTCCCGAGTGCGGTCACTTGGCAATGGTCGAACAGCCCGATCTCCTCGCCGATCGCCTGCGTTCTATTTTGAAAAATGGTTGCGAATCGAGTCAAACTCGGTAAATACCTCACCCTCGAGGATTTTTGTACCTGTACCCAGACCTACCAAAAATACGCCGATCGCATCGATCCGTTTCCCGAAAATATCGAGGAAACCATCCCGGCACTCAAGCAGCTCAATCGAGCGATCGTCGATCCGATAATCGACTATTTCGGAGTCGATCGGTTTCAACTGACCTACGGATTTTGCTCGAAAACCCTCAAACGCTATCTAGAAAAGAAAGACCCCATCACCGGTCGAAAAAACGGTCGGATCGCCCCGAAACTCGACGGACATATGGCCTTCGAGCGCAATCGTAACGGCAATTATTACTGCCAGCGGTTAGGGGCGGCCTTTGATTTTCGGATCGTCGGCGAAGATTCCCGCCGAGTAGTCGATTGGATACTGTCCCGACAATTGCCGTTTAGTTCTCTCTATTTTTACGGCAGCGACAGACCGATTCACCTGAGCCACGGCGCACGACACCCGCGATCGGTTTGGACGTTTACCGAGGGCGGACAACCGACGCAAAAAGGGATTGAAGATTGGGTCGTAAGGATGAGAGAGAGTAATCAATAATGAACAATTAATCATTCTTCCTTATCTTCCCTTACAAGTACCCGCAGCGCGATAAATTGTGACCTTCCCAGACACTGATGGCGAATCGATCCGAGTCTATACCCAACCCGAAGCCGGAGTGGCGTGGTTGGAGCGGTATCGGGGATGTCCCCCCGTATTTGCCTGCGTGTTGGGATTTACGCAAACGGGCTTGATTCCGGGCATTTCCGCCGCCGGACGGACTCCAGCCGATCGCCGCTACACCGCGATCGCCGATGCCGAATTTTTGATCGACGGGCCGCAACCTCGTCCTCAATATCCCTTACCTCCTCTCGATGCGGGGGCTTCTCCGGTGTTGATTTCCCGAGCGGCGATCGAAGATGGAGTCATTCCCGTACGCCTATTTGATGCGGGTTTGCCCCAATCCCCTGCTGTCGAGGCGATCGACCTCGGCGGAACCCCCGCTCGTTGCTTGAGTACGGGGAAAGCGATGGATTTGGCAACAGTCGAAGGTTTACTCGATCGAGGGTTGCTCTGGGGAGCGCAGTTGGCTCGCGAGGAGGGCTATTTGATTCTCGGGGAATGCGTGGTGGGAGGCACGACGACGGCACTGGCGGTGCTGACGGGGTTGGGATTTGCCGCAGCCGGGAAAGTCAACAGCAGCCATCCCACCTGCAATCACGCTCAAAAATGGGATGTGGTGCGTCAGGGGTTGCAGCGGGCGGGTTGGGACCCCAATAACCCTTCCTCGGCGATCGAGTTGGCAGCAGCCGTTGGCGATCCGATGCAAGTGGCAGTGGCGGGAATGGCGATCGCTGCGAGCCGCACTGGCGGGGTTTTGCTGGCGGGAGGAACCCAAATGCTCGCCGTCTACGCTCTCGCCCGCGCCATCGCCCGAGAAGCATCGCTGCCGTGGCAACCGTCGCAAATTGCCGTGGGTACGACGCGATGGGTTGCAGAAGATCCGACGGGGGATACTGGCGGGTTGGCGCTCGAAATTGGGGAGGTTCCGCTACTGGCTACCCAGCTCGATTTTTCAGCATCGAATTACGCTCAATTACGGGCGTACGAACGGGGATACGTTAAAGAAGGGGTGGGAGCTGGGGGCTGTTCGATCGCGGCTCATCTGTATCGGGGCTGGAGTCCGATGCAACTGCAACAAGCGATCGATGGGTTAGCCCTGCGTCAAGCTCGTCTGGAACGTCACCGTCACCCGTGATTGACGGCGAGGGGTAGGGCTTACAAATGTATGTTTTCTAGATTCGGGTGGATGAGCTGGGGGAGCTGGCAATTTCGTTCGATCTATTAAGGAGCGATCGTATCGACGATCGAAAGCATTCCTGTGTAAGGTAGGGAACGCTGCCCGAAAGAGATAAAGATCGCGGGTTGGTTACATAATTTTTCGGTTTTGTCAAACACGGTCGTGGCAACTGCTATAAGCCCCGCCCGAGCTGAGTTTGTTGAATGAGTCGATTGAAGCGATAGCAGTTCGCACCCTCTTCATCACAAGTTCTCGAGATCGGTTCTCTGGGTTCGGAATGGAGGAATTGGGGAATGGAGAACGGAAGAGACCTGTTTTATTCCTAGGGTAAATACGCGAGGTGGTTGATGGAAAGCGATACTTCTCGGGCGTTGGAATGGAATTGCTGCACTGCTCAAATTCTCTGAATCTGTTGTAGTTTCGATCGCCCTAAGCACTCAGATCGGCACTCGGAAATCGGTAAAAACTCTGCGATTTATAGCTTATCGCTCGATCGGATGTCCTAACTTTTATGTATCGTAATGCACCTTTTCGAGAATGGCATTTTCCCAAACAGATTTGCGATCGCACGTTTGTATGGAAAAGCATTAATGGGTTCGACGGGCCAAAAGCTGTTCTTCTAGGGCGGCAATCCGATTGTAAGCTGCGGTCAGTTGAGCGGTTAACCGTTGAATTTGTACCTCTGGAGAGAGGATTTTTTCTCCATTTTGGTTACCAATTTCTAGGGTATTTCCATCGAGAATCACATCTTTATGTTCCATCAGCGAACTGAGCAAACTCATTTCACCCGCGTGATGGCGGCTTCCCCGAGCGCCCAAGGAAGACGTTTCCCCTTCCGAGCGCTCGCAAATTTTCTGTTTTGCGAGCAATCCCGAAATTTGTAGGCTCAGGTGCTCGATGGCTTCGTATAAACCCTCGATTTTGTGGTTTAGAGCCGCAATCTGGGTTTCTTGTAGTGAATCTATCATGGGGCGATCGCTCCAAAAAATTATTTTCAATTTCATTGTAGAAACTGATTTTGTCAATCTCGATTTCTTTCTAGATTATTTAACTTTTGCGACATAATATCTAACAAATGACAAGTTCTCAGATATTTTGTAACAAATGTATCGTAATGAAATGACTCGCAATTAAAGTAAGAGCAATAATACCTACCTATATGAAGCAATATTCCATACCGTAAATTTCAATAAAGATTGCCAGATTTTTAAGAGAAAATCACCGCTCGAGATCGCCCGATCGCATACCTCTATTGACAAAGGATTTCCAGCCAAAACTTCTATCTCTTACTCTCAAATTTTCCTGAATATGGGGAGGGAGAAACGGGGGAAACGGGGACGCGGTGACGCGGAGAGGGAGACAAGGGAGATAAGGAGATGGGAAGGAAATGGGGGAAACGGGAGAAACGGGGAAACGGGGGAATTGAGATCTTGTTCAAAAACTCAGCGCTTATTGCCTCCCAAGCACCCCCAGCACTCCCAGCCTCCCACACTCCATTACCCATCTAGCCGTGGTTTCGGAAATTGGGATAGACTCTATTGAATATCCCTGCAAGAATCTGCACATGGCTCGCTCTTTCCGACAGCTACCGAGAAAAAACTCTCCATCGTTCCC
>JAXHUC010000100.1:0-24818 GCA_034189805.1 Cyanobacteriota bacterium | reverse complement strand
ATGAACGGCAGTGGTGCTTTTACCAACTCCCCCTTTTTGATTGACGATGCCGATAACGCTCACTCGCTTTTTGCTCGAAAGACTACTTCTCATCATGCAAGAAAAAGGTCGAGTTCACAAGTTCTCAAATTCAGCGCGCGTCACGCGATCGGGTTTGTGCTCGATCGTTCCAGGAAGCTAAGAGGCAAAAGTGCTTGAAAGCGGCGGGTTTGTGCTCTACATCCCGAAGGGCTAGCGCCCTGGAGGAGTGACAAATTCCGTGTGGAGGACGCACGAAAATGGACAAAAATTACAAAACAGATGACCTAAGCAAATACCTGACAAAACAACCCAAACCCAAAACAGTTTCAAAGTCTTCAAATTCTTCAAATTCTTCAAATGCTTCAAGCTTTGAGAAACCCAATCTTGAAGCTGAAGATTGGAGCAATCCCAGATACTCAAACTAACATCGTGCGGTGTAGACATTTGCACGAAAAGATTTGGAATGTCTAGCCTAAACTGAAATTGCCACGCTTTTACGAACGTGGCAATTTTTTTTCTGGCTCAAAACCAGATTTGAATTCCAATTAACACTCCCACGCGCTTATGGGGAATTCTTGGTTTGTAGAGCCGGACTTACGGTAAGTCATTTCTGAACTTTCTTAGCCGCGCATTCCTCTTCCGAATCTACGATTCGGTGGAGGTTAGCGGCTGTGGCGTGTCTTGGTCTTGGATATAGCGCTTCACCGATACACGGGTAAGTTCCCGATCGCCAAGCTGTCCGAACTCCATAATCATCTGACGTTCGAGCCACCTTCGGCTCTTATTTCCTCGCCGTGCCACTCGTTCTAAATACTCTCGATAGACTTGACGAGCGCTCGGAGTGGAATGCACTCCAAATACTGCCCCCAACCGCCAGGATTGTGGGGGATACGAGCCACCATAAGTATCGATAAACTGATGAGCTGCCCAAACTGGAGAATAGCCCTTTCGATAAGCCTGCCGTACCCAGACGCGATATTGCCTGAATTTAGGAAGGTCGGATTCGGGTAACATCAACGTCAGCTCGTCCATGGGAGGAACGGTGACGCATTCGAATTGATATCGACAGTGAGGACATTCCAACTCAAACCCTCGCACTAGAGCGCCGCACCCGCCATCGGATTCGGGGCACACTTTGAGGGAAGCTTTACCGGATTGGGGGTCGCGCCCCCGTTCTAAGCCCACTTCATGTATGTCTTCGAGGAAACCAAAATAGGAAATTGCTCCCACGCAATCGAGGATGACACAGTCTGTTTTCTCGGTTTCTGGCGACAAGCGCAGTCCTCTCCCGATTTGCTGTACCAACTTGGCTCGGCTTCGGGTGCGACGCATTAAGAGAATGCACGAAACGGGAGGACAGTCGAATCCTTCCGCGAGTGCTTCGCAACTGGTCAGCACCGTCAATTGACCCGTCTCCAGTTGCTGGTAGTATTTCTCTCGGTGTTTGGGAGACATCGACCCATCTACCGATGCAGCTCGAATCCCATGCTCCTCGAAAGCACGAGCAATGGCACGGGTACTTTTGACGTTAGACGCAAAAGCGATCGTCCGCCGTCCGAATCCCAGTCGCTTCCACTGGGCGACCGTTCGAGAGAGGGTATCTTGAGATTGGCAATCGACTTTCTGTTGCTTCTCTAGACTGTAGTAAACGGGTTTGCAGAGGTAGCCTTTGTCGATGAGTTCTCCAGGCATAGGCGCTCGCACCATTGTTGAGAACCAATCGCCCAATCCTTCTTTGGGACTCAGCCGCCAGGGAGTTGCCGTAACGCCGATAACTAAAAGCTGGGGGGAGTTTTCCAAAATGGTCCGAATGGGAGAGGCAAAGGCACTCAGGTGGCACTCATCTAGGATTAGCAACCCGCAACGTTGCCAGAACCAATTCACATTTCGAACGGCGAGGGTTTGAATGGAGATAACCTGTACCGGACGATCGCGATGTTCCTCGTATCCTCCGGCAAGAATTCCGCAGTTGAGTTCCCACCCCGAAAATTTATCGACGGTTTGGCGAATGAGGATATCTCGATGAACGACAAACCCTACTGTACGACCCCGATTCACTGCATCAGCTACTATCTGAGCTGCCATAATGGTTTTTCCCGCTCCCGTGGCTGCCACGATGAGAATTCGGCGCTGACCCAGCCGAATCTGTTGGTACACATCTTGGCGAACTTTCTCTTGAAAATCTCGCAGTTGGAGAGCCACTACTCTACCTCCTGGCGTTTTTGGGGAACCTGGCCCGGGTCGATGACGATCGCGCACTTCCCATCGAGTTTGCGGATATTATGGCGGCAAACTTCCACCGTTCCTTTATTGAGTTCCCACAGTTGCCGCACTTGTCTCCCTTCTTCGCTCTCGAGCCAATCGAGGGCAGCAGCTTCTTCGAGGGTGAGCTGCCGAGGTCCGGTAGGGTCGAGCTGTGACACGAGTTCCGCAGCGGTGACATTGGGGGTTGCGAGTTGATATCCCAACTTCACCCCAAGCGCCCCACCGACGAGTAAGAATAAAACTGCCGCAGAACCGGCGACCAGAATCGGAGCCATTGGGAATTTCGGTTTTTGGATGGCTCGTTTTTGCTGGGCTTGGAGTTCCTCGATCTCTAGTTCCACCTTTTGCTGGTACTTGCCCTCAATGTCTTTAAGTTCGAGTTTGACGGCTTCAATGAAGGTTTGTCGGAATTTTTTTTCCAACCCGTCGCTGTAGGTATCGAGAACTTGCTCGCGGGCTTCAAACTCGCGGCTGAGGCGATCGAGTTTTTCGTCGAACTGTTGGGGAACTTCGTCGAGTAGTAACTCCAATCTGCCTGTGGCTGCTAGCAAGATAAAGAGGGGATCGCTCTGTTCGATACCCGTTAGCCTCATGATTTCTAGGAGTTTAGCTTTAAACGTATCGGACTTGCCTTCGCAAACCAAATCGAACAGACGATGGGGATCGTCGGTTAACTGAAGTCCGGGTCGCTCGGGTATGATGCCAGTCATGGCGAGAATTTCCTAAACTCAACAGTGAATAAAGAACGGGATGTAGGGTGTGCGATCGATTAAATTTAGAACCCTTTTCGGCTCGGGATGTGAGTGCGTTCGGTCGAGAACACCCACCAACAGCCAGAACCCATGCCCGATCGTTGGTGACAAGTTAAGCAATGTTGTCAGGTGTCAATTTCCATCTCCATTCCTATGCAGCTGATTTAGACTTTGTTCCTTTCTCCGGTGGCTTCGACTCCAAGGGCGGTAGTATTCCGACTCTTGAGATCTCCCCATGGCTGGCTTTGAGAAAGCTACTGACTCGCTGGCGATCCATCACCGTCCAGCCCGCCGCTTTTGTCGATACCGCTTCTTGTAAGGAACGATGCTTGAACAGGCTCAGAAATTTGCCTCGCCCCGTTCCCAAAAGTAGCTTGGGGAAATCCAACTGCCGAGTGGGGAACTCGACTGCCAGCTTGGCGATTTCTCCAGTTTCGAGTCCGGAAAAGTCCGGTCGTTCTGTCGCCCCGTGATTTTTGACAATGACGTGGGTCATCTTCTCGCCCCAATCTTGAAAGGAGCGCTGCAACAGCGCTACGCTGTCGGGTTCTCCAGTGCAGACAAACCATTTGACGAATTCTAGAGTTCCATCGAATTGGGTTTTGCCTTTTTTTTGTTTTCGGCTTCGATCCGAGCGAGCTTCCGGTGCAGTACCCAGGGTTAGCTCTTGCTTCTCTTCCTCTGAAAAGTTGCCCAGTTCCGCTTCTAGAAGTTCGGGTAATTCCACTTCTTCTAAGGTGCAGTCTTCGAGTAGTGCCTCTTGAAATTCGGTATCGAGTACCCCCGTTTTATCGAGCCATCCCTTAGTAATCGTATAAATCTGAGCGGGTAGGTTGACCAGGACGTTTTGTCCCTCCATCACCCGTTCGATAATGCCATCGGCGAGATCGATCTGGCTGGGGTCTTCGCTGAAGGTTCCCAATTCCCCATGGCAGCGGGTAGAGTAGGCATTATAAACATCTGGGTTAGTGCGATCGGTATCGATGAGGGCAAAGGGATATTGAACCTTGAGGCAGTACTCGACCAATACTTTTGAAAATAAGGATTTGCCGATTCCACCTTTTTCTCCATCAATGAAGTGAATTTTCATGAAACCTCCGAATTGGGTAATGGGAAGTGAATTTAAGATTACCTAACCTGGATTCTTTACAATTGCGATCTCCGATCGACCTCAAAAAACACACTGTTTGATGGGAAGATTCCCAGATTTCTTGTACGGAAAGGGTTTGAGCAATTTTCATCGAACATGATGAATAATGCAGGCTGAAGCCTCGATTACACCTATGTATGAAGGTTGCGCTAGGAAGCCGACGATACGAGGAATTTGAGCTTCAATCTTCCTCATTCTCGTCGTCATCCTCTAAAAACAAGTTGTTAAAGCCAAACATTCGATCGAGCATTTGCTCTTTATCTTGGCTCATCGGTAGTGGGTCGAATTCGGAGCGATTTTCCGGGGGCGAGGTCGCTGAAGATTCGTTTTCTCTTCTTGGAGCTGGAGTCGGACTAACCGAACGGGCGATCGATATTTGAGTACCGGGGTTAGCGATTTCGTCAGAACTGTGTGGGGGGATAGGAAATGGAAAAACCCCGCAGGGTAAACTTTTGAAGTATTCCCGCAACGGGTCGGCGTACTTGGATTGAATCACCATCATTTGAATGTATAGCTGTTGGATTGAATTCCAAGCCGCTTCCCCAATTTCTCGCGCGCTGGCTTCAAAATATTCTGAGGCTTGGGGAGCGTAGTAGCCTTCTAAGGCGATTGATATGCGCTGATGTAGACTAGTTCGACCTAGACTTTTGCAATAAGTTGCTACTTTTCGCTCGAAATCATCTGTCGAACTATATTCCAATCGAACTGATTCTTGACATTCTGTATTTCTCATTTCAACTCTTCTTGAATGATTACTAACAAGTATGCGGACGCGATCGAGGATGGGAATCTTTTAGACTGAGATTGTCAAACTTGGGTTGGGAAAATTTCTTTTGACGATTGCGGTTAAGAAGTTTGGTTTGGGTTTAGACTTTCTTTATATTTGGGCTGCAAAAAGCTGAACTAGATCCCGGTTTAATCCCGATTCATTCTTGGTTTATTCCCGCTTTGTTCCCCGCTTAGACCCCGGTTTAATCCCGAATCGAACGCGAAACGACTCCTCAAAATGCTGTTGCGCGATCGGGTTGGGTCGGGCTAACCGAGTTGGTTCCTGGTTTGACCCTGGTTTATTTCCAGCTATACCCCGGTTTCACCCCGGTCTATTCCTGGCTAGATCCCGGTCGCTCGAATCTCGATCGGTTGCATTATTTGCAGCAAGGTATGTCAAATTGCAGCAGAGTTCGAGAGAGCCTCACATTTTGGAGTTACCTCATTTGAAACCCAAAATTGGCGAAAATTTCAACAACGGTCTCGTTCAACTGGCAAATGGATGTGGTGGAGATTTACTTGCTGTGCGCTCCGTTTCAGAGCAAAGCATCTGAGTTGCGTTCTGAATCTTCTTGAGGTAGTACAAGAACAGACAATAGCAATCTGCCAACCGTTCGAGGGAGATGTCTTGGATGAGATGGGGGGGAATTTGAATCCCACCGTGCCACCACAAAGTCAGTCCCTTCTGGGTTTGGTAGTATTCTTCGAGTTCCCCTTGGAAGTAAGCAGCCGTTCCCCCACCGAAGAGGATTGCTTGGGTTCCTATCGGTAAAGTATTGTCGAGCCAACTGACCAAAGACCGAAAATACCGTCGTCGCGACGATTCGATGGCAACGATCGTGCGTTTCACATCCTCGATGCGATCGGCTTGGGAGCGGGAGCGAGTAAACTCGAACAACGCCTCCTCTTCGATGGGATAACCCGCTTTAACGATCGCTTCAGTCATGCGGTCTGGTTGGAGTCCGCTCGTTTTCTTCACAGCCGCTTCCACCATGCGGATGAAGCCCAGATTTGAGGAAAGGCCTTGCTCGATGGCTTGTCCGCAAATCGGCAAAATCGAAGCATTCCGAAAACCGATCGTCACGGCAGCCACTTGAGATTCTAGGGATGCCATCGTTTGTTGTCCGGCGTGAATCAGGCACAACCCATACCCTTCCGGCTGGCTTAAGAAACTGACCAACTTGACTCGTAGCTTTCCGCTCGGGGTTTCAAAAGAGCGCAGTGCTGACTTAATGGATTTTCGCAGCCGATCGCGATCGGTGAGTTCGCCTCCCGGCAACAGTACCGATAGTGCCAAGGTGAAGCGGTTGGGTAAATCCAATCGCTGCGAGATCGCCCACACCATCGCCAGAGTTTTAGCAATCGCCCGCTCGTATTTGAGTTCGGCCAGTCCTGCATTGGCGAAAAACTGAGTTTTAGCACTTTTCCCCACCACAGCGTAGCCATCGGGTGTTTTCACCCAAGCTCGATTTTCCGGGCGAATCGGCCCCATCAATTCCATCGACCAATCGTCGGTGATTTCTTCGGGGTCTACAATCGCCACTTCTGGAGCCATCAAAACCGTGATGTACTCCTGCGTATTTGGGCGATCGCCCAGAACGGCATTCGCTCGAGTCAAACTCGATCCGAAATCGATGGTCGCAACAGCATCTGGTCTTTCCATGACAAAATTTCCTCAATTGAATGCGTTTGGAGTTTGACTCAAAAAGGCAGAAGACTTCCCCACATTTCTATGTTTCGGACGATGAACGCGCGATTTAAACGATTTGCCAATTCCCCAGTTTCGAGTCTGGAGGGCACTCGCGGTCGATCTAAAGCAACGGCGAGCGCTCCAATTTGGCGAACTTGGATAACCTTTCAATTCTCAATTCACGCTTAATGTGGATTACAAGCTCACACCCAAACGTTACTGCTGTTTCTTCTGAGTCTTCCCCATTTCTCACCCCAGCCAGGGTTTCAAATCGTTCGCGTCAGGCGTAATTCAGATTTTTGAGCCGCTCCACCAATTGTTTTGGCGGGTTCTCGATTTCGTACTGTAAGGCAATTTTTCTAGGCTGCCTATCAGTCAACTGGCTATTTTTGAGTGCGAATGCGACTTAAGGTACGGGTATAGCGCAATACCCGCAGTTTATTTACACGATCGTATAAATAGGTTTTTTCCATTTCCCATTCTCCCCGACCCCGTTCCCCATCATTGCTGTAACGAGATCGGCACGAACTGCTATCACTCAGTTTTGGAACTCTATTACCCCCGCAACGATCTGTCCGAGTTCCAACTCGCGATTTTGAAATGATTAAATCATAATTTTCAATAAAAAATATTGATTACTTTTTAATTCCGTGCCAAGATCGATGCCCAAATATGTTTGAGGGTTTTGAGGTGAAAAAGATTTTGGTTCTTGAAGACGAGCCGATCGCCCAAATGGGTTTGCGCCTGCTCCTGAGTCGGCTAGGTCGGGAGCGCGGTTGGGAAATTGTCGGTATCTGTTCGACAATCGCGACTGCCCGAGAGCAATGGCTGGCAACCCGACCGGACTTGACGTTAGTCGATATCGAACTCCCCGATGGCGACGGACTTGAATTTGTCAAAGAGCTGATGGCTCGTTCCGCCCAAAGTCGAATTTTGGTATTTTCGATTTTGGACTCGCAAGAAAAGGTTTTAGCTGCCTTGCAAGCGGGAGTTCGCGCTTATTGCACCAAATCGTTGGACGTAGATTTGCTATCGAGAGCGATCGAGGCGGCACTCTTAGGAGAGTGTTTTCTAGATCCGATGGTGGCGGGCTATTTGGTCGATCGAGTTCGGAGTCGAGGTTTTCACGTTCGCCAACAGGCCCGCTCGAGTTTGACCGAACGGGAGCGTCAAATCTTATCGTTAATCTCAAGCGGGTTGAAAAATCCCGAAATCGCCCAAATTTTGTATGTTAGCGTCTCTACCGTCAAATCTCACGTCAGTCATATTTTGAGCAAGTTGACTTGCCGCGATCGCGCCGCCGCCGTTGCGGTAGCCTTTCAAGAACAATTGATTTAGAGTCAGTTTTGGATTGTTGTATCCGCTTCGGGTGGGGAATGGGGAATCCTTCTGCGTCCCTCCTATACGGAGGGAAGAAATATATCAGGAATGGGAGTGCCTTCCTCACCGGCAAGGAGATTCATCCCGGTGTTGTCGGCTCGCTCTCGAATTTCCAGCCAACCCGAATGTCACCGAGAGTGGGCATACCCGCGAGGCAACTTAACTAAAACTGACGTTAGAGGAACTAACAGCCCGGAATTGGTTCGATATGACAAATTGGAAGTCCTCCAAGAGCCAGAAACGCAATTGCCGCATATCTGTCAACCTGACCGAAACGGAAAAGGCGATCGTCCAAAATCGTGCCGAACAATTCGGTCTATCTGACTCTGAATACATACGGCGACAAGCTCTGCGACAACCCATTTCTTGGCAAGAACTCTGTGTCACTTACACGAAACTTGGAGAAATTGGGAGCCACCTTATCCAGATTCGTAGCTACTTGTCGCGAACAGCCACTCCAGATAGATCGGAACTCGCGCAACTGAGTGCGTTACTTCACCAACTGCCCCCCACACTCATCGAACTCAGACATCAAATTGCAAAAATTCCTCGCTCTTAGATCGAAAATGGGGAGACCTTTTAGGGAAATGCACTTTTAGAATCGATGCGATCGCGCTTTTGATGTAAACGCGAGATTTCAAGGGTTGGTTCTCCCCCCTGCGGTCGGCATTCCCACCTCCCCTGGCTCAAATCCGCGCCTTACTAAAAAACATATCCTTACCCTTGTAAGAATGGGGAGATGGAGAGTGTGAGTAAATTTTTAATTTTTAATTTTGACCGAAGCGCGAGCGGTGTCGGTTTGGGTCCCGTTCAACTTTCCAAGACTAATTTTTAATTCTCTCCCCCAGCTCCTCCTACTTCTCACACCCCATACCCCAGTGCTTGCTAAAATTCGCAAAGGTCAAAACTTTTATAATTGCTTGCATTACGCACTCCAAAAAACCCAAGCCACAGTCTTGGGAGGGAATACCATCGGTGAAGATGCAAGTTGTCTGGCTTTAGAGTTTCAAGATGTTGCCGCCCTCGGCGATCGAACTCAAAAACCCGTCTACCACGTGTCGCTTGCCCTACCACCTCCCGAACGGCTTGGTGACGAACAGTGGCGCAGTCTTTCCCAGCGCTATCTCGAAAAAATGGGATTCTCGAATCATCAATATCTGGTTGTGCGACACGCCGACACGGAACACGACCACGTTCATATCATTGCCAATCGCGTTGGTTTCGATGGGAAATGCGTTGCCGATGGCTGGGATTATCGACGAACTCAACAGATTCTCTCGGAGTTGGAAGATGAATATCACCTGAGTTCCCACGATCGCGATTTAGAAAGACGCTCTGCCACCACCGGACAAATTCGACGAATTCGTCAAGAACGGGTCGAATATGAAAGCGGTAAGCGTTTGACTCCTCCAAGTCGGACCGTCCGCAGCCAGCTTCAGCAGTTTATCGACAACTCGACTCAAGATCGTCCGACATTGAGCATTTTGTTCGAGAGACTTCAAAATCAACAAGTTGTGATGCGACCTCGGTTTTCTGTTGAGATCGACAAGTGGCAGGAGGGTGAGAGTTCGCCCGCGCTTCTCGGGGTCAGCTTCGAGTATCGAGGGGTGCATTTTAGCGGCAGCCAACTCGGACGAGCTTACTCTCTACCGGGATTGCAAAAGTACCGAGGGGTAGACTTCGATCTTCAACGAGATGGGTCGGCTTTGGTGCGGGTGGTACGAGGCAGTGGGAAATGGAAAGAAGCAACAGATGTAGGGGACTCCGAGGAATCAGGAGCGTCATCGAGCAACGGGATATTTCCGAAAGCAACCCGAACCAGACCCGCACCTCAATCCCAATGGACTCAGGAGATCGTAGAAATTGCCGATGGCGATCTTCAATGCGATCGAGGCGATCGAGCAGATAACGATCGCAATACTTTCATTCGACACGATCGAGGGTCAGACGATCGCCCCGAACCAGACGAGCGGTCTATCTTAGGTGCCACTCGGCAAGGGGTATCTTGGCAACCCGAGGATTCCTCTCAAGTTGAAGAGTCCGATCGAGCCGAGTTTCTCACTTTGGAGGAGAGCATCCAAAACCAACACCTACAAACCGTTGCTCCGGTTGTGGCGATGGCACTGCACCATTTGAAACAAGACCGTATCGACGGCAGTCGATATTCTGCGTACTGGGATGAAGAAACGTTAATTCTCCAACCTTCTGGCGAAGCTGGGCCCGTAATGGCAGCTCGATACGATCGCTCGACCCGACAGTGGGTTGGAACGGTTTCTTTACCCGTGGAGGAGGTGCGAGAATTTGCCCGTTTCCAAGAACGCCAGCAGCGGCTTCTGCATGAATCTCAAGTTAGGCAAACGACCGTGGATTGGGATTGAGTATATTTGGAGCGCCCAAAGGCGATCGATTGGAATTTGGCGATCGAGCCAAGTTAGAGTTAGCATGGCAGTCTCGATCGTCATCGCAGTTTTCTCCAGACAATGGCATCTCCGGTTACTCCAAAACTAAAACTACCCCAGAGTTCCGATTTTCCCCTTTGGCAGACTTTCCGTTCCTTTGTCGCTCCCTTGGATTACTGGAGAACCATGGGACGCAAATATGGCGATATTTTTACCGTTCGCTTTTTTAAACTCCCCCCAGTCACGATCGTCTCCCACCCCCAAGGCATTCAAGAGATTTTTGAGGCCGATCCGGCTCTGTTCGATGCCGCTCACGTCAACGCTCGGTTCATTCATGCGTTCTTAGGCGACAATTCGGTGATGGTGCTCGACGGCGCGCGCCACCAACGAACTCGCCAGTTACTGATGCCGCCATTTCATGGCGAACGGATGCGTTCTTACGCTCAACTGATTTGCCAAACCACTGAAGACGTAATGGGGGGTTGGTCGATCGATCGACCGTTGAGAATGCGCTCCTCCATGCAAGAAATTACCCTGCGCGTCATTTTGCAAGCCGTGTTCGGTTTGGATCGGGGCGTTCGGTACGATCGACTGCGGCAGTTATTTGGGGAAATGCTCGACACCCTCTTCTCGCCGTGGAAATCTCTGACGGTCTTTTTTCCACTCCTTCAAAAAGACTTGGGCGGTTGGAGTCCTTGGGGACGTTTCGCGCGCCAACTCGAGCAAGTAGACGAGCTGATTTACGCGGAAATTGCCGAGCGTCGCTATCATCCCCAGTCCGGACGAGAAGATGTTCTAAGTCTGATGATGTCCGCACGAGATGGGGAAGGAAAAGCCATGTCCGATGTCGAATTGCGAGACGAACTCGTCACGCTGCTCTTTGCCGGACACGAGACCGTTGCCTCGTCACTGGCTTGGGCATTTTATTGGATTCATCGGTATCCCGAAGTGAGGGAGCGGTTAGTCGCCGAACTCGATGGTGTCAAACCGCTCCCCGAAAATTGGGTGCAACTTCCATATCTCAATGCGGTATGCTGCGAAACCCTTCGGATCGTCCCCATTCTCATGTTTTCCTTCGTTCGCATCTTGAAAGCACCGTTTGAGGTGATGGGCTATCAGTTTGAACCCGGCGACATCTTAGTTCCCTCCATTTATACAACGCATTACCGAGAAGACATTTATCCCGAACCCGAGCGATTTAGACCCGAACGATTTTTAGAACGAAAATTTTCTCAAGGAGAATATCTTCCCTTTGGCGGTGGCGCTCATCGCTGTTTGGGGCAAGCATTCGCCCAGTCCGAATTCAAACTCGTGTTGGCAACCGTATTGCATCGCGCCAAGTTGCGCTTAGCCGAGCCAAAACCCGTTCGTGCCGTTCATCGAGGTTTTACGTTTTCACCCAAAGGAGGAGTGAAGATGGTTCTGGAGAATTGGCGTGAGAGCGGCAATAAACCGTTGAGCATCTAATCCCAAATCCAGCCAGCATACACAACCACTGCGCGCGTTAGCTAGGACATCGGTGAAGGCGAGGTGGGGGGCATGGGGAGAGAAGAGAGATGCTCGTGTGAATTTGGGCTGTCCTCATGGTATGGCAGTCGCCACGACCGTTATGATGCTAACCTGCATTATTCTCGATCCCCTTCTCCAAATAGCCGCGTATCCTTCAGTATTAGTGGTCAGTATTAGTGGTACTTTGACAAAAATGGGTGTAGTTTTTGCTTCAAACCCTTATACAGTAACGATCGTAGGTCGAAATGATAAAAACGTGACAACCACAGGGGTTTGGGCTATTTTTAGGGGCTTGACCTAAATTCTAGTCTCAGCAAGGGTTTAGGCTCTGAAAGGGGTCAAAAATTATCAAAGTACCATTAGTAGATCGGCGAGTTTTGTCCAGCTCGCAGTTTGTAATCGATCGCTAATTCCCGAATTCGACTACTGTTAGGAGTTTCAGGCATTTGCGCTCCTCCCGGTTGTGAATAATCCAGGCTAAGCGCAGGACATGCTCGATCGCATCTCGCAGTGTGTCAAAGTGCTTGAGTTGTTCGTGAGTTCGATCGAAATTCAGGACGCTCCCTCGCAATCCATCCCACATTCCTCACTTTTAACTGGCAAATTGAATATTTACTACGAAGCTCTCAAGCGCGGACACTCGTGAAGGTGTGCGATCGAGAGAGATTGGGAATATTGACTCGGGCTTTATTTCTAATGGTGTCCGCGCTTCGAGTATTGCCATAGCGCTATGTCAGATCGTCGCAATCTTGAAGACGGGAGTAGCAGATGTTAGGAAGCGGTGAGATAGTAGGAATTTTTGGAGGGTTTGCCATCGCCCAAATTGTTCCCGATGCCACGCTGGGTAACCCCTCTGTCGTCAAT
This sequence comes from Cyanobacteriota bacterium, assembly GCA_034189805.1. GTDB lineage: Bacteria > Cyanobacteriota > Cyanobacteriia > Cyanobacteriales > Geitlerinemataceae > Zarconia. Next base: position 12,020 of record JAXHUC010000100.1, on the reverse strand, counting down.
CTCGACGCAGACGTTCGGCGCATCGCGGGGGGAACTCATGCGGGGGGGAACTTATTCCACAGTTTCGATCGGTTTAACGTCAGAACTGGGGAAACCGTACATTTCGATAACCCTCCAACTGTCGATAACATCGTAACTCGCATCACGGGAGGGCAAGTTTCCCACATCGACGGGTTAGTGCGTTCTAACGGTACGGCGAATCTGTTTTTAATTAACCCCAGCGGTCTCATCTTCGGACGCAACGCTCGGCTAGAGGTGGGCGGTTCGTTTGTCGGCAGTACCGCCGATGGCTTGTTATTGTCCAACGGTGGCTTTTACAGCGCCACCGAACCTAACGACCCTCCACTACTCGATATCGGCGTTCCGATTGGATTGCAGTGGAACGGTAGCAACTCGGGTCGCATCCAAGTCTTGGGTTCGGGACATCAAATTCGGGTTCCGATTTCCGATACGGGATTGCCTCCTGCTTTCCCCCCCCATCCAAGTGAATTATCCGTCGGGGCGGGTAACAATTTCGCATTAATTGGAGGTGATGTCCTGCTCGATGGCGGACAGCTCGGAGCCGAGAGCGGAACCGTCGAACTCGGCAGCGTTCTTGAAGGCGTTGTCAGTTGGGAGGGGGAAAAGCTCGATTACTCCCAAGTTCTTCGGTTCGGTCAGATCGAGCTATTATCTCGCTCTTCTCTTGATGTTAGCGGGAGTCCGAGTGGCAATATTGGGATTAACGCCCGAAGCCTCTATGTCAATGGTGGTTCTTTGCTCGTGGCGCAAAATCGAGGAACCGTTCCCGGCGGAGATATTCGAGTCTCAGCGAGTACGGCTCAATTCTCGGGTGTTTCCACCGAACTGGGAGTTCCCCTGACGACAGCTCTGGACAATCACACCATTGCCTCCGGGTCTGGAGGTAATATTCTCGTTTTTACTGAGAGTTTGGGAATTCGCGATGGAGCGGAGTTTAGTGCCAGAACCTTTGGTAGTGGAGAAAGCGGCAACATTCAAGTTGAGAGTTCGACGATCGCGCATTGAAGGATTTTTCTTCGTCTCCGAGGAGTTTCTCGTATTGAGTTCCCTCAACTCGATCGCCTTTGACAGTGGGAATGCTGGCAATGTCGAACTCGTTGGGGAGCGAGCGAGCCTTCGTGAAGGCGGCTCGATTAGCAGCGTGAGTGCAGGAGCGGGAAATAGTGGCGATGTGTTCGTTCGAGTGGGGCATATCGAATTAACGGACGGTCCGACCGGTCGAAATCAGTTTGGCGGACTGACAACGGCCACGCTGGGAAATGGAGATGCAGGCGATCTCAGGATTGTTACCGAGCGATTGTCTCTCGAGCAGAGCAATGCCATTGACTCCTCGACCTTCTCTCGCGGGGATGCTGGAAACATCGAGATTGTCGCCTCCGAGGCGATCGTCGTGCGGCCGGGAATCGAGCCGACGGTCATTTCCTCGAGCGCTCTACCATTTGAGCTTGAAAGCCTGCGGGCTGCTTTGGGGATTCCCCCCAGACCGGAAGGGGACTCGGGTTCGGTGACGTTAATCGCACCGCGCGTGGAAGTAGAGGGAGGCAACAGCCGCATTTCCGTTCGCCACGAAGGATCGGGAGATGCGGGCAATCTCAACGTTCGCGCTCAAATGGTTCGCTTAGATCGAGGCGGTCGTTTGACGGCTGCCACATCCTCCGGACGAGGGGGTAATATTACCCTCGACAGTGATATCGTTCGACTCTCGAGTGGCTCTCAGATTACAACGGCAGCCGGGGGAATTGGGAACGGCGGCAATATCACCCTCGATCTTGATGTTGCGTTGATTTTAGAAGAAAGCGATATTGTCGCCGATGCCTTGGAAGGGGTAGGGGGAAACGTTCAAATTACCACACCCGGACTGTTTGCCGACGATCGCAGAAATAGTACTGCGAGTTCTCGCTTCGGACTCGATGGTACGGTGCAACTGAACGTGTCCGACCTCAATCGAGCGACTAGACCGATCGTACTCCAAAGCAACCCCCTCGATGCCACCGCCGCGATCGCCACAGATGTTTGTCGTTTGGCACGACGCAACCAAAGTCGATTTGTCAATGTCGGGCGCGGTGGCATTCCTCCAGTGCCGGGTTCCCAATATAGCGCTCCGGTTCTAGAAGACTGGCGGATTCTCGATCGCGAGGAACTCGAAGCCGCCGACACCGTATCCGTTCCCCTCGAACCCGAATATCCGACACTCGTTGAAGCTCAAGGATGGTACGTCAACGATGCCGGTCAAATTGTCTTGACGGCGACACCTCCGGCCGATAATTTCCCCAACCATCGAGAAAGGGGGACTTCCGATTGTTGGTAAAGCGATGGCTGCTGGTGGCACTCGGGGTGCTCTGGCCCAGTTGGATGGGGTCGGCAAGCCCTCGATTCGGCGAGTTGGAATCCGGACGACTCGACTATCGAGAAGGGCGGTATATCGAAGCCCTGCAACATTTTGAGAACGCGAAAGAAGATACCACCATCTCAAAGGAATACCTCGCCCTTATTGAAAGCTTCGAGGCGCTGACTTATCTACGGTTGGGCGATTTCCAGAGAGCCGATGCGAGTGTGACTCGAAGTCTCAACCGACTTGGAGACAGCGCCCCGCCTCAGATTTGGGGACGAGTCCTCAATACCCGAGGGCAAATTCAGCTACAGCTGGGGGCCTCAGATGCCGCTCTCAAAAGCTGGCAAGATGCCGAGAGCGCCTATTTAGAAGCCCGAGACGAGATGGGGGCGACCCTCGCGCGACTCAACCAACTCATCGCCCTCGAATCATTGGGACTGTACCATCGAGCTGAAGGTTTGTCCGAGCGGTTGGCAGCAGATTTGGAGAGTGCGGGCGATATCGAGCTGCGAGTGGCCCTGCAAACCCGACTGGGGAACCTGCACCGACAGTTGGGAAATCTCGATCGAGCTGAAGAATTATTAGAGAGCGCTCTTCAGGAGGCTCGAACTGGGGGACTCGACTCGAGTGCGATCGCCTTGGGTTTGGGACATCTAGCCGCAGCCAGGAACCAACCGCAACGAGCTATAGAACGATATCGAGCTGCCTCGGCGACGACCGACCCCCTCGAGCAGATTCGATCGCAACTGGCTCAACTACCGCTTTTGCCAGAACCCGAGGCGACCCAATTGGCTCGACGCATTTGGGAACCCCTGCTCGAATTACCCCCAAGTCGTCCGGTTATTTTCGCTCGAGTGGAGCTGGGACGGTTTCTTGCCTCGGCGGACATCTTGAAGGCGGCTGTTGAGGCAGCCACCCAACTTCAAGACGATCGCGCTCTTTCCTACGCCTTGGGAAATTTGGGGACGTTAACCCAACACGGCGAGTCTGTTCGGGAAGCCTTATATCTAGCCCGATCCATCGGTGCGACCGATCTGGCTTACCAGTGGCAGTGGCAGCTCGGACGGCAGTGGCGCTCTTCCGGACGCGAGGGAGACGCGATTGCCGCTTATACCCAGGCGGTCGAGTCCCTCCAACTTCTGCGGAGGGATTTAGCTGCTACAGATGCGGACTTGCGCTTTGACTTTCGCGATCGCGTCGAACCGGTCTATCGAGAACTCATCGATTTGCTTCTAACTGGACCCGCACCCACCCAAGAACGACTGCAACGAGCAAGAGATACGATCGAAGCCCTGCAACTGGCGCAACTGGATAATTTCTTCCGGACGGCTTGCCTGGATTCGGGGCCGGTTCGATCTATCCCGACAGCCACGGCGGCGATCCATGCCATCGTACTCGACGATCGGCTTGAGGTGATTCTATCCCTGCCGGACGGAGTCGCAAGCCACCATTCCACTCCTATCGAACGCGCCCGACTCGAATCCCAAATCGAGCAGTTGCGGCGATACCTGCTCGAACCCGATCGACTGCGGGATTTACAAGGGTTGGCTCGCCAGTTTTCGATGGCTCTCATCGAACCTTTTACCGAAGAATTAGTGGATGTCGAGCGGTTGGTCTTCGTTCTCGACGGTGCGTTGAAAAACCTTCCCATGTCCGTACTTTACGATGGGGAGCGGTATTCGATCGAGCAATACGCCATTGCCCTGAGTCCCGGATTGAGCGTGAAGCCTCCCATCGTCCCGTCTGAATCCGGAGAAACGCTCATAGCTGGGGTGAGTCGCGCTCGCCAAGTGGACGGACGAACATTTAGCGCGCTACCCCACGTAGAAAGCGAATGGCAAGCTCTCGCATCGATTGTTAAAGACTCAAACTTGCTAGCCAACGAGGAATTTACCGCTTCCCAATTGAGCCGACAGCTTGAAGGGATTGCGCCTCGAGTCTTGCACGTTGCCACCCACGGACAGTTCGGCTCCACAATAGAAGATACGTTTATCTTAATGTGGGACGAACTGCTCGATCTCAACGAATGGGAACGATTGCTGCTCGCGAGTATCCAAGGGTTGGAATTGCTCGTACTCAGTGCTTGTGAAACGGCAACTGGAGACGAACGAGCGGCACTCGGACTCGCTGGGGTAGCCACTCGCTCTGGAGCCAAACAGACCTTGGCAACGCTTTGGCAAGTTGACGACGAATCGACATCGGTATTGATGGGGCGATTTTACCAGGAGCTGACGCACCAACCTCCTGCCGAAGCCTTGCGCCGAGCGCAACTCGATTTGCTTCAGGAGCGGCGCTGGGAACACCCCTTTTTCTGGTCGGCATTCGTCTTGGTTGGCAACGAGAGACCCGATCCGTTTTCGCCGATCGATCCTCAATAGGGCTTACTGACCCGCTTGAAAAATTTGTTCGGCTGTTGGACGAAAATCTGGAAAAGTGGGGGAAATAATCGCGTCATTTCCCCGAAATTGGCGGGCTTGATACTCTCCCTCAACCAGTTGATAAACAAATAGTGTCGGTTCTTTAGGATTTCCCAAAAAGTTTCGTCCTCCCAGTGCGGCATAATCGACAATCCAATATTCTCGAATGCCCATTTCTTCGTAGTCTGCCCGCTTTTTGAAATAATCGTCCCGCCAGTTTGTGCTGACGACTTCAACAATAAGTTTGACCGACTCGGCATTTTCAACGATCGATTCTCTTTCCCAACGAGGTTCGGTCACCATCGCATCTCGATCGAGTACGAGAATGTCAGGTTCGTATCCAGATTTGCCGTTGCTAGATTTGACAATCGATTCTCTAGGAATCGTCCAAATCCCTCGAAGACCCATCTCGATAATGGTGAGGATTAATTCTTCAATTAAAAAGCCTGTTACGTTGGAATGTTTCCCTGTGGGCTTTGGCATTTCAACAACTATCCCATCATGGAGTTCGTAGTGTCCGCCCCCGTTCGGATACCACGCCATAAAATCTTTAAAGGTTACGAGTTGGGTTAAGGATTGAACCATAGATTCTATCTTTTGGTGGCTATCTCATTGTAGTGCGATCGCCCGAAGTCCGAGCGCGATGGCCACTCTTTCGTACTCCCCAGTTTATATCCAATTCGGTTGAAGAGTTACTGTAAAAATTTAGGTGAGAGCCACTGGCAAACTTACGCTAGATCGTCACAAAAGAGATAACTTTCGCCCACTCCATACAGTAAGTGTATAGCCGGATTTTATATTACACCTATACCCTAACCCCGGTACCTTCGCAGGTTGGATCGCTTCGTGAGGGCGTTCGCTATCAATCCAATCCGAGTTCTTCTAACTCGTTCGACCTCCCATCTGGATTTTGCAGAATTTCATCGACGAGATCGTACCAAAGTTCGGTTTCGCCATTCGGTTCGACGCGCTGTATCCAACCGCGAACGAATAGCGGTGGTTTTCCCTCTTGGCAGTAAACCTTGAAATACCACTGATACCATCTATTTGACGCTAATACCGTTTGAGTTTGCAGGCGCACCCAACCGGCTTCGTCTACGACTAAAGGAATGCGATCGACATCGAAATCGTTTTCGTCTTGAAGGACGAATTCTCCTCTAACCTCCGAGTAGGGTGAAAATACCCACAGGGTCGGTTGAGCTTGAGCCGTTCGACCTTCAAAGTTATCGGGAATGGCGGCGCGAATGGGTTGAGAAGCTAACGGACAAGTGCCCCGTCGATCTCCAGAACTCTGCCGTCCGGGACGACCTCGATCGTCCATCGGTTCTTCATCGATGTGGGCTGTCAGACCTGGGGAAACCAGCGACAGTCCGAGAACCCCGAGAGATACGAGTAAGGATGCGATTTGGGTGGAGAAGCTAGATTTATTCATGGCTATCGGTAACTGAAGTTTAGACGTGCATTTCGATTGCGAAGGCTATAACCCTGACGGGGTAAGCATTTTAGTTTTTCAATCTTCTGTACGATCTTCAAACTCTCAAATCTGCTCAGGATAAGGGTTTTACGGTTGGAGCCGTTAAATTTGTCTGGGCTGTGTTGACATTTGACCTTCAACCCCTGATTGACTGAATTTCATCTGTACGAGGGAAACTCTCCGTCAACACTGCCTAGTTTTGACGGAGAGTATGAAATGTCAACAGAGCCTAAACTCTAATCGGTAACGCTTGAAGTCGATCGACGAACTGGTACGGTTGCTACACTTCTGTTTCAAGTTTTGTCCTCTACTGAGGGTTTAACGATATCCGTTGGAGTCGTCACCGGGTTCCCCATTTCTCGAACGGGCTAAAAACGTTATCGAATAGTTCCCCGATCGGGTGGGGCGCAAGATAAACATGAGTTCTCAATTTCTGGGTCGGTCAATTCAAGCGATGAAAGCCACTCGAACTTACCGAGGGTGTAATGTCAATAGACACCTGGTAGAAAAGAAAAGGGTTGAGGGTCACGAATTGATGGCTTTGTTATGGGAATTGATTTTTACCAGATGTATAATCACTCAGCAATAATTGGAGTTCAAACATCATTCAATCGATCGCAATAGCCATTTGGACGCACGCACTCCTGGCGATTCCACCAGGGGGAGAAAGACCCCAGCCTCCCCAGCTCTGTTTGCTCCCCAACACCATCTGTATTCGTATTGCGATTGCAGAAGATCGGCGATCGCCAGCTTTTTTGTTTCCAAAGTTACCAAACTCATCTCGAAACTCTCAAATCTTTTTGGAATAAAGGTTTGACGGTTCGAGCGGTAAAATTTGTCCGAACTCCAACAATAGAGGTGTAAGTAATTATACGAAGAGCTATTCAAAATAACCGCAAAATTACCGTATGATTACATAGAGATTAATATTTTTTAATATTTTTAGAATTTAAATTTCGATTTTTATATTTATTTCCCAGCAAACTCGCACTTCCGACACTCAAAATGGGAGGAAGCCAAGGAATCCAAACGCCTCCGATAAAATACATTCCACTCGCAAGCGTTAGCAATGAGACCGCGATGGCAAAAACGAGTTTCGGTCGATCGAGCATCGAAGTCAGGAAACCCACTCCAACACCCCAGACTCCAATCCAAACAATTTCCACCCACCCAGGCCACCACCCGAGCAAAGTCCGGTTTCCTCGAGCGCTTTCTATAAGTTGTTCGATGGCGATCGCGTGAATTTCAACTCCGGATAGAGGTTGAATGGGAGTGTGATGCCGGTCTCTGTACTCTTCTTCGACTCCAATTAAAACAACGCGATCTCTCACGAGCATTCCCAGTTCCTCTGACTCGATCGCTCCATCGAGAATCTCTCGGAGTGGAACGCTCGGGGTGCGGGGAGTGCGATAGTCGAGCAAGATTTGGTAGCCGAGGGCTTCCTCCGATGGCATTTGGTAGCCGCCCGCATGTTCGCTTAAAGGTTCGAGTGCGGTGCGACCGAGGTGAAACGTTCCATTCTCATCTCGCTTGAGGGATTCGCCCAGATAAGTCGAAGCCAATCTCAAGGCCAAAGAATAGCTGGTGGGACAAGTTCGATCGGGTGTCATGCCGACGATATATCGCCGAATGAGATCGTCGCGATCGCGGGCGAAGTTGGAAAATCCAAGGCGTGTTTGAGGGATTGCTGGAGGAGGAGGAACGCTCGTCAAGTCTTTGCTCCCAATTCGGCAGATGGAAATAAACTCGATGGTGGAAATCGAATCTTTTAACGTTGTCGAAAAAGGAAAATCGTGGAGGATATCGAGTCCGATGGCTTTGGGCTGGTGGGGAGCGAGGGTTTGCACCAGCCGCTCGAGGGCCTCGTCGGAAAGCGATCCCCGTCGCTCCCAATCTTGCTGATTTTGGTACTGAATATCGCTTTCGTCTACGCTCACCACCAAAACTGGGGAACTCGATGTCGGAAGAGGCAACCCGCGCATCATCCAGTCGTAGGTCGCCAGTTCGATGCCTTGCAACATCCCCAGACCTCGCAAACCCAGAACGACAAATGTCGAGAGGCTACTCGCAACCAAAGCACCCGGCCAATGGCGAAACCGCGACGAACTCGATTGTTGGAGTTCCTTCCAGGTTGGGGCGACAAACTCTGGATGTTGGTAGAGCAGTGGTAGCCAAGACGCTCCGGGTAAATCTGTAAACTCTTCCAAGCGCTGTCTGGCCGTTCGGAACGCACTGTAGAGCGATCGTCCTTCCGTATATTCGTCAAGCCAACTTTTCAAGAACGTTTGAGCAACGCGGTCGGGAACGGCTTCTTTCCAAGCGATGACGATGGGGACTTCGGCAAGTGCCAAGGTTTTAATCAACGTCCAGCTTTCGCAGGAGTTGAGAAATGCGATTTGCAATCCTCCTGCGACTGCTTCGCGCAGGGCGTGTCCGAATCGATCGACTTCGACGGATTCGTTCTGACTTAAATGAAGCTTTCCGGTTCCTTCGTCGGTACTGTGACCGGCAAAGAAAAAAATATCCCATCCTTGGTGCAACCGGTCGATGAATTCCCGACCCGATGGTTGAGGGAGCAGCAGCACTCGAGCATCGAGTTGCCCGAGCGCTCGAGCATCGGGAGCTAGGTCGATATGGGTATCGTCTCCGAAAACTCCAAGGATGCGAGTCATGCCGGAGGGGCGAACCGGGCGAGGAAGGTTATGAAATTCGGGAGGGGCGAATCCCAATGTCAGTTGGGAATAGCGATCGAAAATTTCCCAGACTTGCCAGGGAATTTTCCAAAGATCGGGGTTGGAAGTTTGAACGATTAACTGACTCTGGGAACTCGCTTGGGCGAGGGAGCGATCGAGGTGTCTGACAATTCGCTGCCACGACTCCAGGGGGGAATCGAGCCAGTTGCGGACGCACTCGGCAAGCTGTCGGGCATACGTGCTAGCTAAAGACGACGGTTCGGTCTCCACGGTTGAGCTGGGGAACACCTCCCAATTGCGGGAGTTCGAGTCTCGCTCGAATCCAATTTTCCAGAGATCGTAAGACTCGAGTAATGTCCCACAGGGCGGTAATCGACCTTCAACTTGAGAGCGGATCGTTCCGTCTGGGCGAATTTGTAAAGTAATCCCAAATCCTTTCTCGAAGTTGCCCGCACCCACTTTGAGAATTACCTGCATGAACCTTCAAACCCGAAATCGTTAACTTTTAAATCCGAAATCGTTCGGTTTCGCTCGCGCCTTCCCCCAATCTTAGCCGAACGATAAATTCGCTGTTGTTGGGCGGTGAAAATCGGAATGTCATCGATTTTTCTCGCCCGTTTGAGGTTCCCTGAAGTTTGGCACGTCCTTCTTCATCGAGGACGAGTAAATGCACGTCGGTGGGTAGCGCGTAGAATGGGTCTGGCGATTGTAGCGTCAGAGCCACCCCTAAAGTCCCGCTCGCTCTGTGGCTGCAATCGAGTGGAACTACCCCAACGAGCAAAACGAACTCTTGAGTTCCCAAGCGTATTAGCTTTCCTCGTCGGATACCCGCTTGAGGATCTTCGGGGCGAATCGTTCCCAGGGCAAATGCGGCTTGCCATTTAAGGTCTTCTGCGCGATCGCTCGTGACAGACTTGAGCGTATCGAGAAGGCGTTGGTGTTGGGTCGGTCGCCCGGTGGCTTCCAAAATTGAGAGTGCCTGCACCATCAAAGTCGGGTCTCCCGATTCGATTAGGGATGCGAGTGAATTGAATTGAGCCATCGAGGCGCGTGGGAGTCCTCCGCGACGAACTCCCGACTTCTGAAGTTGGCGGGGGAGTTTCCATTCTGGAGGAAACCGGGTGTAGAGCCATTCTCGAAGAGAGACCGGTTCTTTGGGATAGCGCTGCATTCTCAAGCGCTCCAAGACTTGTAAAAAAGCCTCGTCGGGCAAAATCGATAGGAGGACGCTGGCATTGGAAAGGTAGAGATCGCAACCGTTTTTAAACCGAGAGTATTGCGCTTGGGCAAGTTTTTGACCTTTTTCCTTGGCCCGAGCCTCGATCCAGGCTCCGGTCACTTTTCGTTCGGGGTATTCTCGATTGAACCATTCGATCGCGTCGAGGATAGTGGCGTTTATATCGATGTTGGCTCGATCTCGCATTTGTAAGATTGATGTTTGATGTGAACGATCTCAAACCCCGAGACGGGGGAACGATTGCTCTCGTCTTTGGAGTTGGAACAACAGGCTGCTGAAATGGCAGCACAGCTAGAACGATATCGAGAACGGTTTGGGGATTTGCCGGAGGGAGAATAGGCAATAGAACAGCTTCTCTAGCATTACGCCTTATAGAGAGAGACTCCTGATGCTAGAAAACGAAACCTTCACAATGCATCCCTGTCACTGCATCGCCCTAATCAGGCTACTGCATATAGCGGATTTGGTACTATAGCCAATTTCCCATGAGCACGAACGGTGCCCAATAGTAGGGGTGATTGTATTCGGCACCAGACAACATCATGAGCTGGGCTTGACGCAAGGCTCCGGCTTTGCTGAGTTCGGGATTTTGGGCAAGCTGACGGTAAAACTCAATCATCAATTCAGCCGTGGAGAGATCGTTAACCGACCACAGGGCTGTCAGGGTGCTGCGAACACCGGAGCGAACAGCCAATCCCGCCAGTCCCAAAGCCGCTCGTTTATCCCCGGTGGCAGTTCCGCAAGCACTCAGTACCAACAGTTCGATCGGCTCTCGAATCGCCTGATCGCGCAAGAGTCGGCTGACATGTTTAATGTTAATCGGGCCATCCCAGGCTAAGAGAAAGGCTTCCTCGACATTAGAGCTAAATTGACCGTGGGTAGCCAGGTGAACGATCGGGAACGGGTTGGTGTTGAGCTGTTCTTGTAAAGCCTCATAGGTAAAGGCGCGATCGAGTAAAACGTGGGTTTTTAGATAGCTGGCAATTTGGTTCACTTCTCGTTCGACCCCTGGCAAAGCCGAGTAGGTTTCCCGCGCTGCCGTCAGTCCGGCCGCGAGTACTTGGTAAATCTCGGCATTACGATCTTTAAGAGTGAAGTTTCCCGTTTCCAGGAGTTGCAAACCCGGAGCCAGGGCAATCTGATATCGTTCCACCAAATACTGTTGCCCGTCGTGGAGGGCCGCCATCGGCAAATTCCGCAAGGTTCCGTCGAGGACGAACACCAAGGTTTCGATATTGTTGGCAGCGAACACCTCTTCCCCCGGTCGAATCAGCCAGTCATAGAGCTGCTTCGATCGTTTCAACCGGGTTTCATCGGGAAAAATCGGGTTGAAGTGGAGGATGAGATCGTCGATAGCAGCTTTAAGATCCCCTTGCGGTAAGTCAGTTTCATAGTGAATTAAAGGTTGATTGGGTTGGGAGACAATGACGGCAAGACGATTGGCCAGGATAATCGGATAGATGACAGCAGCCTTGGAATCGATTTGTTCGATTTCAACAAATTTGGTATCCAGGCTAGCTTCTTGGAAAAAGTTATCGATTTGAGCGATCTGTAAGGCTTCGACCGCGTCGCGAGCTTGCTTCAAATTCTCTTGGGGAATCGGCTGTTCTGGCTTGGGTGGCAAGAGCAGCAAACCGATTAAGCCCCGATAGATGGACTCTACCGTATTAACGGTAAGAAATTGAATGTTTGGATTCAATGGATTGAGTAGGGTACGATTCGACGTGAAAAGGTCAAATGCTTCCCTGTAAGCCTCTAAAGCCTTTTGAAATTGCCCTTGTTCTTTGAATAACTTTCCTTGAATATTTAAAACGTGTACGCGAATCTCTTTCCCTTGAGTCGATCC
>JAXHUC010000010.1:0-75933 GCA_034189805.1 Cyanobacteriota bacterium | reverse complement strand
CCTCATCTCCCTCACCTCCCCCATCTCCCTCATCTCCCTCACCTCCCCCATCTACCTCACCTTCCTCACCTCCCTCACCTTCCCCAGCCTCCCAATCTCTTTCCTCATTCATCCTCTTTTTGAAGGTAGCTGAGCTAAAACATCGGCGATGAATTGCTGATAGTCGGTGACGGGTTTGGCAATGTAACCATCTGCGCCACTTTGTTCGATGAGATTGCCGCGATCGCTGACGAATTCGTTAGCCGTTACGAGAATAACTGGTATTTTCGCCGATTGAGGATCGGATTTCAGAAGCTTTGTAATATGCACGCCATCAATAACTTGTCCTCGGTAGCGGCTATTTGGCAAACAAACATCCATTAGAATCGCATCCGCTTGACCGGATTTAGCAATTTCGATGACTTCCTCTACATTTTCAGAGTGTTTGACGGCTAACCCCGCTTGTCGGTCTAAAAGAGCCGTAAAAAGTCGAATATATATCGCTTCATCTTCAACAATTAAGATAGTATTCACGGTTGAGTTATCCCCTAATGTAGGTCAGAATTGAGATAGATGCATTATTACATCTCATTCGCAAGACCGTGTTTATACTCAATTCGTCCTACATTTAATCCATACAAATATTTTTATATATTTCACAAAAACTTTAATAAATTATTTTTTATATCTTGTATAATGTGGACTTTTTTACAATATTATAGATATTGTAAAAATAGCGTTGTAAAATCCAGCTTCTCGGTAAAGACTATGCCAACCTTAACAGGAGCGAGAATCGGATGTTCTCTCTCGAGATTCGAGATTTAGTTCGAGATTTAGCATTAAGATCGCCGCGAGCATTTAGCTATTAGCACTCAGCCGTCAGCTCGAAGTTCTAAAATCGATCGAGATTCGCCGATCGAAAACAATGAATTTTCTCAGTGTGGAGCATCTCATTCGCGCGATTCCCTTGAAGTACACTCACCACCGCATAATTATCTTGGAAAGCTAATGGCTGAGTGCTGACGGCTGAATGCTTACCGATCGATCGCATTACACTCGCGAGAGCTTCCGTTTTCTTCGCCTCTTCTTCTGAGGTTCGATCGAAGGGGTTTCTTGCTCTTTTTGCTTTTCGAGTTCTTGCTTTTCAATGTCGGGGAGTTTGAGGATTGCCCCGGCAACCATCCAGTAATACACCGCCACCGGATCGACATCCAACGGATAGTAGTAGGTTTGATAGCTGATAAAAACAATAAAAACCCACAATGCACAACCGTAACTTCGCAAGCTTTTATCTTTAACCGATCGATACGCTTTGAAAGTACTCGTGGTAATCGCCGTCACGCACGCTAAAAATGCAATTACCCCGATCGGACCGAGTTCGTAGAAGAGTTTGGGATAATAGGTTTCGATTAACCGCCCTTGACCGAAAACGCGCGCTGAATTGGTCGCTCGTCCGACACCATTTCCTAAGATTCCCCCACTTTCTTTGGCGGTAAACTCAAATTGGTGGGCGATAAACTCCGTCGGTGGCGACGCTTCCCAACGACTCACGGTACTATCGATCCGCTCTTGAATCACCTCGGGAAACAGAACCGCTGCGCCCACAATCAAAATTGCGATTCCCCCTACAATCGGGACGAATTGTTTGAGCTTGGTAATTTTCCCTGTTGCCACCAATAAAATCACCGTCAGCACCGGAACCAGCAGCAGTGCAATTCGTTGACCGGAAATGACCGCATTCACGAACACCAACGCCAAACCGACAAAGCTGACAACTTTCCACTTAAAAGAGGGATCGTTAAACGCCGAAGCAAAAGTAAAAAACGTATTGCCAATTAAAAACCAAGCCCACTGCCAAGGGGCAACCAAGGTTCCGGGCAAGCGAATCATCCCTTGGGAAGGACTGTAAACCAGAGAACCACCCACCAAACATTTAGCATCGAGGGTGGCTTTAAATAAATCTTCGCCCAACAAATGATCGGTTCCCTGGCACCGACCGGTTTTGAGCATCATATATTGCATCACCCCCAACAGGCAGCAAACAATGACGAGGACGACGTGGGTGCGGATGAACAGGAGAAACTCGCGTTTTCCTTTCAACAGGTGATAGGTACAGGTCACCAGCGGTACGTATCCCAGAAGGACTTTTAGACCCAAAATTCCCATGAGAATCGGGTTTCCTCGCGGTTTCGAGGAAAATTGCTGCGCGCCGTTGACAAACAGTAAGGTTGCCAAACAGGTAATCAGTAAAATTATCAGCGGTGTTTTCAACTTTTTGGGTAAAACCCAAGGCTGTTTGCGGCGTTTTAGCCCTTGAAACATCGCCACCATTGCCGGAATGTAAAAGCCATCTTTGGCCAGTTGAAACAGGGCGTTACCGCCGCCGATCCAGTAAGTGACCGTTCCAGCAAAGGGCATATAAATTGTAAATCCCCACAACGCGCTCAACGGGTATTTATAAGAGAGGGCAAGAACGACAATTCCCCCGCCTCCAGCCAGTGCCAGCTTGGGATCTTTGACGAAAAATAAAATCAGACCCAGAATCGCACCAATACTACCAACGGAGATAAAAGCTTGGATGAATTCTTTGCGCTTTTTGGCTGTTGCGCGCTTTTTGGCCGCCAGTTCTTTTTTACTGAGGACGGGGGTTTGGGTTGGAGAACCCGATTTTGACTTGCGGGATTTCTTTTTCGACTTTTTCTTGGTTTTTGGCATCGAAGGACGATCGGCTTGACTGGCGCGTGGGGTGTAGGTTTGAAACTATAGGTTTGAAACTATAGGTTTGAAACTGTAGATTTGAAAACGGGGATATTAGTTGCAAAGCGATCTCTTCACGATCTCGAGAAGCTCTTATAACTGTTATATCCTCAGCGTTGCACCCTTAGCGTTGCACCCTACCTGTAATTTCTGAATCGACTCAACCCCAATCGAGCCAGCCAAACTGCATCTTCGACAACCGAGTTGGTACATTTCGAGCTGTCGCGATCGATCGGCTTACTCGACTAACCGACCAAGTGGTTTTCGACTGCCGTCACCAAGTTTTCTGTCCAGTGGCGAGCGAGTTCGGACGTGGCTGCTTCCACCATAACTCTGATAACCGGCTCCGTGCCAGAGGCGCGCACGAGCACCCGTCCGCGATCGCCCATCGCCGCTTCAGCTCGAGCGATCGCCTGTTGCAGGGGTTCGCACGCTTGCCAATTCATCCGCACCTGTCGATCTTCAACTCGCACGTTCCGCAGTAGTTGGGGATAGGTTTGGAAGCTACCATCGATCGCTTCGGAGAGAGGTGCGTTGTGGCGACGGACTAACGCAGCCAGGTGCAATGCCGTCAAAACGCCATCGCCGCCGATGCCGTAATGGCTGCAAATGACGTGTCCCGACTGTTCGCCACCTAAAACCGCTCCGGTTTCTTCCATGGCGGCGTGGACGTGTCGATCGCCGACGGCAGTGCGGATCAAGCGACCGCCTCGCGCTTCCCAAGCTCGCTCGAAACCCAAGTTGGCCATCACCGTGGTGACGATGGTGTTGTCGGGTAACTGACCCGACTGGCGCAGGGCTTCTCCCCAGAGGTATAAGATGTAGTCTCCATCGACGGGACGACCGAGGTTATCGACGGCTAGTACCCGGTCGGCATCGCCATCGAAGGCAAATCCAATATCGGCTTGGTGTTCGAGTACGGCTTGGCGTAACGGCTCGAGATGGGTGGAACCGCAGTTGACGTTGATGCGATCGCCGTCGGGTCGATCGTGCAGGCAAATCGTTTTCGCCCCCATTGCCTCAAAGATTCCCGGAGCAAGTTGGGCCGCCGCTCCCCAAGCCAAATCCAAGACAATTTTCATCCCCCGAAAATTCACGTCGGCTAAGAGGGGTTGGTAGAGGGAATCGGCATAGGTTTTCACCAGTTCCGGACGATGGTGGTGCTGTCCCCAAATGGGCAAACAGGTGAGGTGAGACAGATGACCGCGCACCCCAGCTTCGATCGCCTCTTGCATTTCTGAAGAGATTTTCGTGCCGTTTGCGCCAAAAAACTTGATACCGTTATCCTCTGGGGGATTGTGACTTGCAGAAATCATTACGCCGCCGATGGCTTCGGAGTGACGGGCGAGGTGAGCGACCCCCGGAGTCGGACACAATCCGATATTCCACACATCGAGTCCAGCAGCCGTCAATCCCGCAGAGAGTGCCATGCCGAGCATGTTACCGGAGTTGCGAGAGTCTTGCCCGAGGACGATCGGTCCGGATGTGGTGGCGCGATCGCGCAGGATGCGACCCGCCCAGAACCCAATCTGCATAGCCAAGGGAGCGGTTAAAAGCTTACCGACGCAACCGCGAATTCCATCCGTACCGAATAGGGGAGTGGAGGGAAGGGAAACGGCCGAACTGAAGGGATGGAGAGCGGCTGGCTCGAGTTGCGAGCGCGAAGAAATACCGGAAACGCGACGGTTCGCCGACGAGTTTCGCGCCGAAGACATAACCATGAATTTTTTGCTCCTCACGAGATTCATATACCTGGACAGAGAATAGCACGCAGAACCAGGCTTGAAAATTCTATACGATACTTTTTAGCGCAATTCGGGATTTTCATCGACTCGATTCGTTTTCGCCGATACAGCCGAATCGATACCGTCGATACAATCACTTAACTACCCATCGCGATCGCCGGATTTCTGAATTTTGAGAAAATCAAATTGGGTTTAAATGCCAATTTAGATTCTAAATCTTAGGGCAGAATTTCGATGGGAGTTCCCACTTGCAACCCGGCGATCGAGTTCTTCAACATCTTCATTGGTCAGAGAAATACATCCCCAAGTCCAATTCGATCCGCGATCGATGAGACTGTCGCTTCCGGCGAGAACCCCATGAATTCCCACTTCGCTGCCGACGCGATCGAACCAACCGATCTCACCGTTCCACTTGCGTGCAAGAACTTAGGTTTTTGACCTGGCAAAAAAACTTAGATCTGACTGTTTTCTAGGCGTGAGAGTGCCTAAGTTCGATCGGATTGGTTATCTGTATCCTCAGAGCTTTCTGGGTTCTCCGATTCGAGTCCCTCCGAAGCTGCCGATGCAAATGCCTCTAACGATTGAGTCGTCACCGCCTGAACCAAAAGAGTTCCCAACACCTCAAGATCCTCGATCTGACCGATTGTCTCCCTCAAATCCTGGGAAATCTCTTCAAACCGAATTTCGAGGATGCGGAGAATATCTTCCCGTCCTTTAGTTATCTGTCCTTCCTGTCTGCCTTGGAGGAGTCCTTGCTGCAACCCTTCCTGTATACCCTGTTCGCGCCCTTTTAACTCCCAATCCGTTACAAATTGCATAACTCGCTCCTTGATGTCTAAATCCATCTGTTCCAGTGTTTGCCGAAACTGCTCGAAATGGGTTATGGACTTGCAATGGCCGCTTTTGCACCCAAATGCCGTCGATCGTTCTCGCAGCCAATCCACACGGAGTATCGCCAACGGCTGAATGCTTACCTACAATCTAGCTCGAGTCTTTTCCGAATTCCTAACCTTTAACAATCCAAATTAAGTCCAAATTAAGAAAAAACCACCGTCCGATTGCCATAAACCAACACTCGATGTTGGAGGTGCGATCGCACGGCGCGGGCGAGAACCATTCGTTCTAAATCCTTGCCTTTGCGAATCAAATCGGCGACTTCATCCCGGTGACTGACACGCACCACATCCTGTTCGATAATCGGACCTTCATCGAGATCGACGGTGGCGTAGTGGGCCGTCGCGCCGATAATCTTCACCCCGCGTTTGTAAGCCCGATGGTAGGGACGCGCGCCGGGAAACGCGGGGAGGAAGGAGTGATGGATATTGATGATTTTGGGAAAGCGATCGATAAACTCACAACTGAGAACCTGCATGTATTTTGCCAGGACGACTAAATCGATTTGGTATTTTTGCAGCAAGTCCAGTTGTTGCGCTTCGGCTTCAGATTTGGTGTCTTTGGAAATGGGAATGTGGTGGTAGTCGATACCGAAGCGATCGGCGATCGGTTGCAAGGTCTCGTGATTGCTGAGAATGAGGGGAATTTCGGCGGGAAGTTCTCGGGCCCGGTGCCGCCAGAGTAAATCTAGCAGACAGTGGTCTTGTTGCGTCACCCAAATGGCCAGGCGAGGTTTTTCGTCGGAGAAGTGGACTTCCCAAGTGGCTTCGAGAGGTTTGGCGATCGCCTCAAACGCCGGAGCGATAATCTCGCGCGGCAGGTTGAAGCCTTCAAGTTGCCATTCGACCCGACTCAAAAAAATTCCGGTCTCGAAGTCCGTATGCTGGTCGGCATGGACGATATTGCCCCCATAGGAGTAGATGAAATTGGCAATGGTGGCAACTAATCCCTGGCGATCGGGACAGGAGATGAGTAAAGTGGCGGTAGGACGAGTCATATTCGACGCAAATAGCCGTTCGCGCGGGTCGGGTTACACATTTTTAGTAGCGGGGGAAACGGGGAACGGGGGAATAGGAAAAACTTAGAGTGTTCCAAGAAATAAACTATTCCGTGAATATAGGGAACTGTTTTCGACAATTAATGGCAGGAAGTTTATCGCACATCGTCTTGGATAATTTTTTTCTTGGAGTGCTTTTAGCTTTATCGATGATGTCAATAGCAGTGCCAAGCGGAGGATAGGATTTTTCTTTCCCATCAGTCGATCGCAATTTGCACTCTGGCGGTTTGCATTCTGGAAATTTGCAATACCCGCAATTGCTAAAATCCCATCACGCCAGCCACTTCTTCCAACTTCGCCTCGATGCCTTGGGTGAACTGATTTTGGCTGTGGGCGATCGCCGTATCCGGGTCTTTGAGACCGTTTCCGGTGAGGACGCAGACTACCGTTGCCCCGACTGGAACCCGATCTTTAACTTTGAGCAAACCGGCAACGGAGGCCGCACTGGCAGGTTCGCAGAAAATGCCTTCGGAACCCAGCAGGCGGTAAGCGTGCAAAATCTCTTCGTCGGTGACAGCGGTAAAAGATCCGTTACTTTCTTCGGCTGCGGCGAGGGCCCGATCCCAGCTTGCTGGGTTGCCGATGCGAATGGCTGTCGCGATCGTGTCGGGGTTTTCCACGGGTTTGCCATTAACGATGGGGGCCGCCCCTGCGGCTTGGAACCCTTGCATCACTGGCAGGCGATCGCATTTTCCCTGCTGGTGGTACTCGCGAAATCCCATCCAGTAGGCGGTAATATTTCCGGCATTGCCGACAGGAATGCACAACCAATCGGGGGCGTTCCCCAGGGCATCGACGACTTCAAACGCCCCGGTTTTTTGACCTTGCAATCGGTATGGGTTGACCGAATTGACCACCGTGACGGGGTAGTTTTCTCCTAACTCCCGGACGATATCCAAGGCGCGATCGAAATTGCCTTTAATCGCCAGAACTTGTGCCCCGTAGAGTAATGCCTGAGCGAGTTTCCCCAAGGCAACGTAGCCGTCGGGAATAATCACGAATGCTTGCATCCCACCTCGTTTGGCGTAAGCGGCTGCCGAGGCGGAAGTATTCCCGGTACTCGCACAAATCACGGCTTTGGCCCCGTCTTCCTTGGCTTTCGAGATGGCCATGGTCATCCCTCGGTCTTTGAAGCTACCGGTGGGGTTAAGACCGTCGTACTTGACGAAAACATTGACCTGCTTGCCGATTTCGCGGGCGATGCCGGGAACCCGAATCAGGGGGGTGTTTCCTTCGTGTAGCGTGACGACCGGGGTGGAATCGCTGACGGGAAGGTAGGGTCGATAGGTCTCGATCAAACCGGGCCACCCCCGTTGGACGAGGGGGGTTGAGGCAGGATGAGAATCGATTCGGGGCAAGCGAATGGTCATTCGATTTTCGAGAAGCAGGTGTTCGATGGCTATCTTATCTGGGGTGAGACGGTCGATCGCCTCAAAGGCAAAACTCAAGCTGGCGATCGGGTTGGCATCAGATGAGAACCTGACTTCAGTTTACCAAAGCTCGACCTCTTCCCCATCAAACAAACATTGCCGATCGGGGAAATAATGTCCTGGAGATCGAATGGATTGCCTGAAATCTAATTTTTTTCTTAATCTCGATATCCTTTATTTCATCGAAGGTTGAGTTCGATCGCTTGCCGTTGCCATTCGAGGAAGTGCATCATTGGATGCAGCATTTATAGAAGAGTCGGAGTACAATGACGTATTGATAATAAGTAGGTAAAAATCACTAGACAATCTAAAGTATGTCAACATCCGTATCTGGCTTACCCCAATCCGATTCCCTTGTCCAATCTTCTCGTCGAGACCCGTCTAAATCCGAAACCCGCTTGATGCAGTCCGTTCGTTCTGTTTATCCAACCGAACGACAAATCGAGTTTTTGCACTTGCACGCAGAAATTGAAACTCTATTATTAGAACTCAAAACGGTCAAGCAACTCCGTGAAGTCTCGGAGTCTAAAAAAGAGGTCGCACTCACTCGCTAGACTTTGGCTTCTCGCGAACTGGCGACAGATGGGAGAGGTGGTTAGAGATGGAAATCTAGTCTGTTTAGATTCGCTCCAACGACTTCTCCCCTGAAAATCTAGTCAAAGTTGAGGCGATTGAAATCGGTTGAGGATATATTAACATTCATAATATTGACGATTGCCAGTTCGCAACATTGGCAAAGCGAGGGGGAAGAGTAGAAATCGAAAAGCTACAGACCCCAGTTCAAACCCACCCATCCCAACCTGTTGCGTCCGAAAGCACGAAAGACGAACATCGAGTTTGCCACGGATCGGGAGAAAGTTCGATCGCCTAAATGTGTGTATTTCTTGACAAATGAAGCCGAAATCGACGATCGGTCAACACTCAGCAATACAGACATCTAACGCACGATTTAGGGGCGTAATCGATGCATATTATAGCTAACTTGTCAAGTTTTTCGGTCGGAGCCTGAAACAACCGTTTTTCAGTCGAATGTCGATCGAAAAAACTGACAGCGAACCCGCGCTCGAAATCCCCAAATTTTCCCCAAATTTATAGGGATTTGCCCCGACGGGTCTCAGACCGATCTCGGGAAACGCACATCGGATCGTTGAGCCAGGAGAGTTCATAGTATAGAATCCGATCGAGACCTGCGCAACATGGCTGTTGCAAATCTCTAAGGTACACCAGAACCCAACGAAGATTCACCCCAACCGCCTCGGCCCAGGTCTCACCAACGCGCACAGCATGGATGCTCGGCTTTGATATCTAAATTCACCATTAAGGACGGACGCTTAAGCCGGGAAACATTTTGCCATCGGGGACTTGATGCCCATTGCACCAAGTTCGATCCGTGCTGATGTCACTCAACTCACCAGTGAGTTGACTTCCCACGCCCTTGCACTGGAAATCTAGATATCGATCGCGTACATTGCTATGGAAAACAAAACCGAAAATCATCCCCCCCAAACCCTGGAACCCCAGGAAACAAAGCCCTCTTTCGAGTCGTTCGGGTTGCGCCCGGACATTCTCAAGGGCATTGTCGAAGCTGGGTTTAAAGAACCCAGTCCCATCCAACAGCGGGCGATTCCCACGATTGTAGCCGGACGAGATGTCGTCGCCCAAGCTCAAACCGGAACGGGAAAAACGGCCGCATTCGGCTTACCGGCGATGAATGCCGTGGGCAATTCTAATCAAGTCGAAATTCTCGCCATCGTCCCCACCCGAGAACTCGCCTCTCAAGTGAGCGATGAATTGTATCGCTTAGGTCGCTTTGCCGGGATTCGGACCGTCGCCGTATACGGCGGTCAGTCGATTAGCCGACAGGTGGAGTTAATTCGGCGCGGGGCGCAAGTGGTCACGGCGACTCCCGGACGGCTGCTCGATCACCTAAAAGCGGGTCGCCTTAAGTCTTTTAACCCTTCGATCGTTATTTTAGACGAAGCGGATGAAATGCTCGATATGGGCTTCCTCGACGATATCGAAGCGATATTTAACTATCTGCCCGACGAGCGTCAAACCCTGCTGTTCTCGGCAACTCTGCCCCCAGCCATTCGCCGATTGGCCCAAAAGATTCTCAAAAATCCCGAGGCAATCGATGTTACTCCCAAAGAAACCACGACCAACGCCGATATCACCCAGCGCTACTACGTGTTGGAAGAACGGGAACGAGAAGAAGCCTTAGTGCGCTTGATCGATACCGAGTCGCCGAATAAGTCCCTGGTATTTTGCCGCACCAAAAAAGAAACCGATACCCTCTCAACCACCCTGATTTCCCGAGGTTATGCGGCCGGTTCTCTCCATGGAGACATGCAACAGCGCCAGCGCAACGAAACCATCGATAACTTCAAGCAAGGTCGGATCGATTTGCTCATTGCGACAGATGTGGCGGCGCGAGGTTTGGATATTAACGATGTCACCCACGTTTTCAACTACCACATTCCCTTCGATTCCGATAGTTACGTTCACCGCGTCGGACGGACGGGACGGGCAGGCAAAAAGGGAACGGCGATTACCCTGGTGACCCCGCTAGAGTTTAAAAAGCTCACGCGAATCGTGCGCACTTCCGGCGCGCCGTTGGTGTACGAAGAAATTCCGACCATCAGCGAAGCCAAGAAGCAGTACCAACAAGAACTCATTAGTAAGTTGAAACACCAGCATATCAATGAGGAAGCCGTTGAAGTATTGCAACACTTAGAAGAGGAAATGGATCTGTCTCAAATTGCCTGTAAGGCGATTTCGATGATGCTCGACCAGCAACCCGTGGACGGTCCCAATCAAATCGGGTTCAGTTCCCAGGAAGTGCAGCGGATGATGCACAAGTCCAAGCGGCGCAAACACGGCAGCAAACCCCGGCGCTACAGCCGACTCCCCCAACCCAGACGGCGGCGATCGTAATTCGGGTCGCTAGAAGCGCGGTTGCCATCGATGCCGTGAGTTTCCCCACTCCATCTCGATCGCCGCCAATTGCAATGGGTACGCGCCCGGACGAGGATAACTCGCGCCTGCGTGAATGTATCACAATAGAATAAAGAACCCCGGCTCGATCGTACCACCATGACTTTTTGCCTGAATCCGGATTGCCGGCAACCTAACAATCCCGATGATGCCACTTCTTGTAGGAGGTGCGGCTCGACGCTATTGCTCAGGGGGCGCTACCGTCCCCTTCAGGCACTCGGTCAGGGGGGTTTCGGTCGGACGTATCTGGCGCTCGATCGCGATCGTCTCGAGACTCGCTGCGTGATCAAACAACTGCTCCCCCATCAGTTAGTCGGTAGCAATCTCGATCGAGCCACCCTCGATAAGATGATGTCGCTGTTTCGGCACGAAGCCATGCAGCTCTCCAAACTCGGAGAACACCCGCAAATTCCCACCCTATTTGCCTTTTTCGAGGAAAACGGTCTCCTGTATCTGGTTCAAGAATATATCGACGGACAGACCCTCTGGCACGAACTGCGCGATAACGGAGCCTTTAGCGAGCAACAAATTCGCCAAGTGTTGATTCAACTGTTGCCCGTTTTGCGCTTCATTCACAAGCGCGGTGTGATCCATCGCGACATTACCCCGGTCAATATCCTGCGGCGCAAGCGAGATGGAAAGCTAATTCTGATTGATTTTGGGGTCGCCAAGCAGCTCACTCGCACCTCACTCGCCCGACCGGGAACCAAAGTCGGTACTGCCGGGTACGCCCCTCTCGAGCAGCTTCGCAGCGGCAAAGCTTACCCCGCTAGCGATATCTACAGTTTGGGCGTAACTTGCATTCACCTGCTCACCCAAACGCGACCGGACTTACTCTACGATCCGGTCAGAGGTTGGCAGTGGCGAGAGAAGATGGCCCAGCAGCAAACGAGCATCAGCGATCGCATTGCCAAAATTCTCGATAAAACCATTGCCGATATGATTCGGGAACGCTATCAATCTGCCGATGAGGTGATTCGAGATTTAAAAGCAACCCTACGCGCAACCGCTCGCGCGAACGCCAGACATTCCGCCCCACCGCCACCACCGCCGCGCAGCACACCTGGAGTTTCTAGCACCCGGACCTCTCGCGCCCCCCAACCCGTCACGTCTGCCACGCGGACGACTACCCCGCCCCAGCCTACTTCGCCGCTACCGCCGTCGGTTTTGGACGCTCTCCCCAACTCCAAAATCGAGATTCAGCGACCGGGTTGGAACCCCATCTATACCCTCGGAGGTCATGACTCTTGGGTCACTTGCACGGCGATCTGTCCCGATGGGAAGCAATTCGCTACGGGCAGCCTCGACAAAACGGTCCGCATTTGGAACCTGGAGACGGGAGAGGAAATCCGAAAAATCGAAGGACATCGCAGCACGATCAACGCTCTCTCCATTAGCCGCGATTCAACCTCCCTCGCCAGTGCGAGCGATGACGATACGGTGAAAATTTGGAATCTGGAGACGGGAAAATTGCTCGAAACCCTCAACGAGCATTTACGGGATGTGACCTCCGTTGCCTTCTCTGCCGACAGTAAAACCCTAATCAGCGGTTCTGAAGATCGCACCGTCAAAATCTGGAACGTCACCGATGGAGAACTGGTGACATCGCTGATGGGCGGATCGGGGATGGTAAAGTCGATCGCCATTGGCACCAGCGGGCAAATTCTCGCCAGCGGGGGACTCGATAATAATATTTACCTGTGGAATCTTTCGACCCATAAGACGATCGCCACTCTGCTGGGTCACTTCAACTCCGTTCTCTCCCTGGCGATTTCTCCCGACGGGACGCTGCTGGCTAGCGGTAGTAAGGATCGGACGCTGCGTTTGTGGAAGCTACCCCACGGCGAATTGATGCGCACGCTGTCGGGTCATCTAGCCAATGTCAATAGCGTGGTGTTTCATCCCGACGGGGACACGATCGTCACGGGAAGTAGCGATAAACGCATTAAATTTTGGCAAATTAAAACCGGGGAATGCACCCGCACTTTATCCGGACATCTCGGGGCAGTCACTGGAGTGGCGATCGCCCCAGATGGAAAAAACATCGTCAGCACCAGTAGCGATAAAACCATTAAAGTTTGGCGCTGGTTCGATTGAGGGAATGGGAAATGGGAGGAAGATGACGCGGTGACGGGGGGACGCGGTGACGCGGAGATGGGGAATGGAGAAGATTAATTGAATAATCATCTCCCTTGTCTCCCTCACCTCTCTTGTGCCGATCGCTTCCCTGAATTACGGCCTGACGGAGTCCTGAAAATCTTTGAGGTTAAAGAGGAACGGGACACCGCCAGACTCACCTCCGGTGACCAAAACATTCGGCATTTGAGCGCCACCCGATCGCCACGCTTCGATCGCCTCTTTTTGCAAAACGAGTTGTCCCCCTTGGGCTTTGAGGGTTTCGGCAATCAGTCTTTGGGATTCCGCTCGACCTTTGGCACGGTTGATTTCCGCCTGAGCTTCTTGTTCGGCTTGCTGGGCAACGTAAACCGCTCGCTGCGCGCTCTGTTCGGCAATTTGTTTTTCTTCAACCGCTTTGGAAAACTCGGGCGAGAAATTCAAATCCACCACGCTCGTATCGAGAACGATAATGTCGTACTTTTGCAAGCGAGATTCTAATGCCGAGTCGAAATCTTCTTTGAGTTCGGTGCGCTTGGTGATCGACTCTTCCGCCGTGCGTCGGGCTGCGGCGATTTTAAACGATTCCTGAGTTTGAGGTGCGATAATTTTCGAGACGATATTGGCGAGCGTCCCTTGAGTGCGTCGAATTTCGACCACCCGAACCGGATCGAGGCGAAAGTTAATCGCAAAGCGACCGGATAAGTCTTGCAAGTCTTTGGTCGAACTCTGGGCGGGTACTTCAAACTTTTGCACCGTCACATCGTAAATATCCACTTGGGAAATTATTGGAGGCTTGATGTGGAGGCCTTCGAGCAATGCTCCATCTCTGGCTTTTCCTAAAATGCTAATGACCCCAGCTTGGCCGGGATTGATAATAACAAACGAGCTAAAGGCAATGAGAATGACGAACGCTACGGCAATTCCACCGACTAACGCCTGCCAACTCTGCTGCGGTTGTGCGTTTCTCAAGTTCGTGTCTCCTATTCGTATACTGAGTGATGCGAGGTTATGCGATCGAACCTTTTCTCAGGCTACCAGTTTTCTCGGGTTAGCGGTTGCGTGTCGTGGAAGCGAGAGTAGTTAATATATTGGCCGCCGTTGGGACAGTCGGTAAGAATATCCACGAAACGACGGTTCCAGAGGATGTTGCTGGTGGTGTAGAGATAGCTAGCGTGAACGGTTTGCGAGCCAACTTCATCGATTCCCGTGAGCATGACGATCAGTCGGGTTTCCTCGTTCAGAGATGCGGCGGTTTCGCCGTAGAGGGGGCTGTTTTCGTCGATGGGATGCATCACCGTCCACGACATGAGAAAGAAGGGACTGTTGGCGCGGGCGAGTTTGAGTTCGTAAAACCGACGCATTTGATGACCCTCTTCGGAAACTTCCGGCCGCAGAAGGTGGACGCGGATTTGGGCTTCGACGATCGTGTGGCGGCGCTGGTTGCCAGCTCGAAACATCAGGGTGGGTACGCCGTTGTAGGGACAGATGGCGGCCACTTGGGAGAAGAGAACGCGGGCGGTGGGTCGAGAAAAACGGGCGAACATCAAACTGGTTGCCATGGCGACGGCAAGCAAACCAATCAGAACTTCGATCGCCACCAAAACGTGGGCGTAAGGAGTTTTCGGATACATCGCCCCGTAGCCGATGGTGGCCATCGTCTGCACGCTAAAGAAAAAGGCATCCCAGAAGGAACCGGGTTGGGCGTTTTCAATGCCATCTCCCCCGGCCAGATAAGCCAGGGCAAACAGAACGTTCAAGGCCGAGTACACGACGACGATCAGACCGAAGAAATTCCACCAGGGGGTGACGAGCAACCACAGGTAGAGATCGCTCCAGTGGAAGGAGAAGTCGCCAAACCACTTGAACTCGAATTCACCGATCCGGGAAATGCGGCGGCGGGACTTGCGTTTTCGGGACCCAGAAGCGGTAGAAGGACGATCGCGGGACATCACGAGTTGGGGGATCGAATAAACGGCAGTTGCTCTGACGTTTTATCGCGTTTCGCACTCTCGTGCAAGGGCAGCGACTCGATGAACTTGTTCCGGCTGCAACGCTCGTGCGGAAAGCTTCGTCCAAACGGGATCGCGATAGGGCATTTGGGAGAGCTTCGTCTGTACCGTTTGCCCGAGTAATTGGGGATCGGTGGCGTTGAGGACGCAACAGAGGCTTCGTTTCTGGTTGGCTTGATAGATTGCCGCTTCGGTGGTTCGGGTGAGAAAATACGGATCGCGATCGCGAGAAGTCGGTCGTACGGCGGTTGCCCCGACAACTGGAATCAGTCCGACTGCCCGCAGGGCAACGGGGAGTAGATGGCAAATCGATTTAACTTCCGATGCACTCGTTCCGGGCAAAATGCAAACAAATCTGCGGTGAGCGTAACGAAAAATTCGGGCTTCGGAATTATACAAATTGCCTTTGAGGATGCGAGTAATCTGTTGGCAAAGTTGTTCTTTCGTGCGGAATTTCCAGCTGGCTTTGCGGTGGGGGCAATATTCCACTTTCACCAACAGCAAAGATATCACTTCTTGTTGGCGAATGGCTTGAGTCCAGGCTCGAGCGAGGGCGAGATCGAATGGGGGAAGTTGGGGGTCCGATTCGCTATTGTGGCGATCGTTGTTGCCTCGAACCCATGCCCGATCCAGATTCAGTATGGGTTTGGGCCAGGATTTAGACCCGGATTTGGGTAAGGGTTTGGCTGGAGGTAAGACCTTACGGCCAGAAAATGCTTTTGGAGTCCGGGGCTTCATAGAATTGGCTGTCCTTTCAAATTTGGAGGAGTCGTTAATGTCCGCAGACAAACGGCAGATGTGCCCGGATCGACTTGGAGAGCGGCAAACGAGAAAGAATAGAGTTGGAGGGTGACTGATGTCAGCAGTTGGCGATACTCCGCGCGTAGTCGCTGCGCGAACGGCTGGAGTTCGAGCGAGTTGGTAAAAAAATGCGTTGAAGTGGATTGGAGACGAGCACCATCGATGACACCAGTGGAATTTGCCACATTAATATGGTAAATCAAATGACAGAATGGCGATCGATCTGTTTTGTGGATTATGTTTGGATGGAGATGACCTAAGTTGAATTCGGTAGATGTTAAATCCGTCAAAGTGAGTAGAAGTCAAACGTTAAAGGCTATTGTTAAAAATGTTACCCGTAAAAACGGGACCCGAGAGCAGTTAAGCCGTTTGGTAGAAAGACAACCTGTTTAGAGAGGTTTGCTCTGAAGAAACAGAAGCTCGATCGAGATTCTGTTTTAGAGTTTTCAACAGTTCCATCGGCGCAAAGGGTTTTACGAGATAGGCATCTGCCCCTTGTTTCATGCCCCAGTAGCGATCGCTCTGCTGTCCTTTACTCGAACATAAAAGAATGGGGATATTTTTAGTGGTTTGATTTTTTTTGAGCCATCGACACATTTCGTATCCATTCATCCGAGGCATGACGACATCAAGGACGATCGCATCGGGAACTTCCGCATCCAGAGACTTCAGAGCTTCAATCCCATCTGCAAATTGGATGACTCTCCATCCCATTCGACTGATGATGTAGGATATCATCTCTCGTTGGGTGAGACTATCGTCTACCACCATGATTGTCGTCATGACTCGCTCCTTTACCTTGATTCGTCGTGGAATTTTTCTGTGTTGTCCTCAGAGCTAGTGCTTCACCGATTCTTCAGATTAAATCCTTTTAAAAATCGTGCAAAGTAATACTATTCGAGGTAGAAATACTTGCAATTCGAGCGTCAAAAAAAAGAGAGTTGTATTCACCTTGAAACTCATGCTGAATTGAAGTTTTTCCTCAATTCATCTTTTATTTCGAGTTCGATTGCTAAAACTGACCTGCGAACTCATAGATACACAAAATAGTCAACCCATCAACGACTAAGACCCTGGTATGGCTCGAGCGCCATTTTTTACTGTCGTTGCAATTCAAAAAGACTGGAGTAGCAGGTTATGAGTAGGAGGTTAACACATCGGTCTGAGGCAATGCTCTATTTTAGCAAGGGTTTCATACAAAATTGAGCTGAGCTTCACTGAAACTTTACACGAACGGGGATCGATCGATGGTTACTGTCAAAAATTGTGTTTTTCTACGCAGACGTGAAACCCGAGAATTTCGATCGCTACAATCATAGACAAGTTACAGGACAGCAGGCACTCGGACTTTACGGGCAACCCAACAACCAAATGCCGAACTGTCACTGAACCTCACAAGTCAAACCTTGGGTGTGCGTAGAAATGATTAATTTAAGTGGAATGTGGCGGGGAACTTACTGGCAACAGGGGATTCCCACCCGATTTGAAATGACCCTGCTGCACGGTCGAAATACCCTCAGCGGCAATATCCTCGATGACGATCCTTTGGGAGAAGCTTCGGTCGCTGGCGAAACCACCGGATGCAACCTGCGGTTTACCAAGCGCTATCTCGGACAAACGCGCCATAGCGTGCGCTATCTGGGCATAGTGTCAGAAGATGGTAACTTCATGCAAGGTCAGTGGCAGATCGAACCGTTCGATCGCGGTCATTGGGAAGCCCATCGCAGCGATGAGAATTTGAGCTTCACTCGAGAGATGCGCAAAGTCGATCGGGTTGGGCTATCTCAATCCTAAAGAGAAATCGACACGAGGACTCCCAATCCTACATAAAATCTTAAGCCGACTCTTGCAAAGTTGGATCTATCATTTGGACTGTAAATTTGCGATCGATTGATGTTCGATCGACTCGGCAAAATTGCCACCAGGAAAGGAAATTTATGATAGCAACAGCACCTCCTTCCGATTCGCTTCACCTCGATCCGGTGCGATCGGGTCTGCCGAATATCTGCGGTTGGGAAGCTGAAATTGGGGCGATCGTTAACCACGACGAACCCGTCTTTTTGCCCACCACCGATCTGAGTCTCGACAAGATGCAGTCTGGGTTTGCCTGCGCTTTGCACATGCACCAACCCACCATCCCCGCAGGCCCGAATGGAGACTTAATCTGCAATCTCCAACACATGTTCGAAAACCAGGGAGATGGCGACAATCACAATGCCAGCGTCTTTGCTTGGTGTTACGCCCGCATGGGAGAATTCATTCCCGAACTCGTGAGTCAGGGTTGCAGTCCCCGAATCATGCTCGATTATTCGGGCAATCTGCTGTGGGGGTTGCAGCAAATGGGCCGCCACGATGTCATCGATAACCTCAAACGCATCACCTGCGATGCCCAGTATCAGCCCTACGTCGAGTGGTTGGGAACCATGTGGTCTCACGCCGTTGCCCCCTCTACCCCGATTCCCGATCTGAAACTGCAAATCCAAGCGTGGCAGCAGTATTTTGCCTCCGTATTCGGGGTGGATGCCCTCAAGCGGGTGAAGGGCTTCTCGCCACCGGAAATGCACCTGCCCAACCACCCCGATACCCTGTACGAATACATCAAAGCCCTCAAAGAATGCGGGTATCGCTGGCTGATGGTACAAGAGCATTCCGTGGAACGTCCCGACGGTTCCGGGCTGTGGCACGACGATAAATACGTTCCCAATCTGTTAGTTGCCCGCAATTCCAAAGGGGAAACGATTAGCATTACGGCACTGATAAAAACCCAAGGTTCCGATACCAAACTCGTGGCGCAAATGCAGCCCTATTACGAGGCGAAAGGACGGGGCAAACAGAAGGTGGGCAACTTTGAAATTCCCGCCTGTGTCACCCAAATTGCCGATGGGGAAAATGGCGGGGTGATGATGAACGAATTCCCTGGCGGTTTCATGCCCGTTTGGTCGGAAATTCGGGATAATGGTAGCGTGGTTGGCATTCACGGCACGGAATATCTCGAACTCCTCGATGCTGCTGGCGTGAAGCCCGAAGACTATCCCGTTTGTCAGGCGATCGGGCAACATAAAATTTGGCAAAAAGTTGACCCAGATAACGCCACGACTGAAGCGGTAGAAAAGGCGATCGCAGAACTTCAAGAAAATGACCATCAATTCCATATGGATGGTGCATCTTGGACGGACGATTTGAGTTGGGTGAAAGGGTACGAAAACGTCCTCGAACCGATGAATCAACTCAGTGCCAAGTTTCACGAAAAGTTCGATCGGCGAGTGCAAGAAGATCCGTCGGTGACGAAGAGCAAAGAGTATCAAGAAGCCCTGCTATATGTGATGTTAGTGGAAACGAGTTGTTTCCGCTATTGGGGGCAAGGAACTTGGACGGATTACGCGCGGGAATTATATCGACGTGGGGAAGAACTGGTGAAGTAATCGATTCAGTTTAATTTGACTTGAATGAATGGGAGGGAGTTGGGCTGAATCGCCTAACTCCCTTCCAAAAGATTTACATTTCTATTTTTTTAGTTTTCTTCAAGAAAATTAAGAATTGAATCAGAAAAATTACCTGTTTTATCAAAACCAGAGAATTCATTTCGTCCTAGTTCTGTAACTTCAACTAATGGTTGCTTTCTATCTTTTCTAGTCTTAATATATCCACTTGCTTCTAAAAACTTGAGAAATTTCTGTGCAAAGGGAATATTAGCTTTTGCAGCTCCACGCTGTTCAAGACCTATTTTTTGATGTAATGGTTGTGATACTAGTTTATTAACGATTTTATTAACAACGGGGAAAAGGGGATGATGTTTTAAAATTAAGTTTCGAGGAAGTTCATCTGTGTGAGCACCATAAAAGTTTAAATATCCCAAAGCATCTAAACCTTCTAATCTTTTTTTACCTTTAGTACTTCCTCGATCGTCAACTAAAATTGATATAAGTTCTGGATCTATTTGAGAAAACTTTGCATTTTCGATATTTGTGTCAAAAAATTCAGCATCAATAATTATTGAACCACAAAAACAAGTACCTTTTAGGTTTGAAGAATTAAAAGTAATATTTTCAAGCATTGAATCTGTAAAATTTGCTTCAGACAAATTAGCCGAAGAGAAATTGACATCAATAAGAGTACTAGAAACAAAATTTCCTTTACTAATATTTGCTGAATCCAGTTCTGATGAAAATTTAATTTTTGAAATTTCAATAGAGTTAAAGTCTATTGGCTTTCCTGTAATTTCCTCCAGACAAGCCTGAGCTAAACTATCCTGATTTTCAAAAAGTGGAAGAAAGCCATCCCACAACAGAGAAAGTAACTGACCACATCCTCTTCTATTACTTTTCCAAGCTTGACTAAGTGATATCATTAATTCTTTCTTAATTTTAAGAGAAAGTGTGTTTATAAACGATTTCATGGCATCGCTTATTGGGACAATTTCTCGAATAATACTTTCTCTTAACAAGCCATTAATAAGATATTCAGTCAATAAGAACTCACGCAAAATATTATGAGAAAATCTCCATCCTTCATTTTCATAATTACTATTTCTTGTTAAAGTAGTTGAAGATCTTAAATCCGCAAAAAATCGTTCTAACTGATCTATACGTGAATCAGAAGGTAATCGAACTAAATCACGTTTGAATTGTCGCCCAATGAGATCTTTAAAATCTGCCTCATGAATTTGAGCATTATCTTTTTTAGACAAAGATAGTGCTAGCAATTGTAAAAATTCTCTTCTTTGCTTTGGGGTAAGTTCTGAAGAACGTGCTAAATCACGAATCATAAGCTGGTCGATAATCAACTCAAAGACCTGCCATTCAGAAATTTTTCCTATAGGTTGCTTCTCTTTTGGAACTTGCTTTAAGTTCTCGACAACTTCTAATAAATAGCTAATAATTACTGGCTTTCCAGACAGAGATACAGCATCTCCCTGTTTAGATGTTTTAAAAATTCTCTGAAGAAGCCCAAGAACTATTTCTTGACCAGTTTGATCGTTAACAAGAACTCTTTTAACCAGACCTTCTGTCTGTGATTGTGTTAGATCTCGGAGAGTTCTCTCGTAACGGTCAATGAACTTTTCCAGAAGTTCATCAACATGCTTCTCTTTGTCTAAGATTTCTTGTTCTTGCCGACTTATTAAAGATTCTTCACTTACAAAAAAAGATTCTCTATGAACATTTAACGAACGATATAAAATATCAAATACTTCTAGTTCTTCAGCCTCAGTGAAATAGTTAGGTCTACTTGTAATAATTCCTCTAGCACCATCGCTAGAAAGTTCTGCTAAAGCCTCAAGACAAGTTCTACGTTCTCTTGCATGAAGGTATTGAGCCATTTCATCATAACCATCTAATAGCAAAATAATGCGACCATTGCGAATCAAGGAATAGACAAAATCAACAGGAAGATGTGATAGATTATTATTATCGAGAAAATGATGTAATAAGCCTCGTGCATCAAATTGACGAGTGAAATTTCTTAACTCTATTCGGATTGGTATAGGTAAAGAAGGATTTCTTTTATGCTCGTTTAGCCATCTATATTGGAGAATCTTTGTTAGAGCTGTTTTACCCGTCCCATATTCACCAATAATGATTAGCCATCCTTTTTTGATATCGCCGCTATCACGCCAATTATATAGATATTCTGTTGCTTGCTCATTACCAATTTTATCTTCTAAAGATGGCTCTTCATAAATCTCATTTAAGCTTTTAAGTTCTTCGGCTCTTTGACCTGATACTGTCAAGTCGGTGATATAAGGACTAAATCTTTCAAATTTTTGAAAAAGTTCATCGTAGGTTAAAGTTTCTATTCGAGTTTTTTTGGCTCTCTCTTGAACAGGGAGAGAAAAACCTTTTGAAGAAACAATTAGTTTTTTTGAGCTAGGTTCAAGTTCGCTAATCATAGCTAGCTTGCCAACATCTTTACCATATTTATCATTATTAACATGTTCTATAGTAGCTTCAATATAAATTGGACTTCCAAAAGGATCGGCAAGAGGCTGAGCCACTAAATCAATTTCAGCACCATGAATTTGAACAGGACCTTTGACCTGGTAGTTATTAAGTTCAAATAGTTCTTTAATTGCTTGTGGAAGAGACTCAGATGTAAAATCTTGCATATTATTTTTTGGAGGTAAGTTTAGTTTTGATAGTGTAGCTAAAAAAAATGAGCTTTGCAATCAGCTAGTCTACGTATTTATACATATAAATTTTGATTGCATCTTTTACAGTCAAAATAATTGCGTATAATTCAGTAGAAGTTTATAGGGTAAACAGTTTTTATTACGGAAATTTAAATTTTATGCTAATTTTGGAACTACTCACCTACTCTGACTGGTTTCTATCTTAATGAAAAGTATTATAACTTATCCAAATGTCACCTGTTAAATTACTTCGATCTGGTATTGTAGTTGCGGTATTTTTGTTAATATTAATTTCTTTGTCACTTTATTCCGACTCTTCACAACCTTCCCGATCGAGTATTTCTTGAAGTTGCGGGACTAAAGCAGGAAGATTATTTTGAATCGTCCGCCAAACAATTTCTAACTCGATCTGGAAATATTCGTGAAATATAATATTTCGCATATCTCCCATCAAACGCCACGGGATTTGAGGATACCAATATCGAACTTCGCTGGGAATATTTCTCGAAGCCTCACCGATAATGCCAACATCATAGAGAACAGCTTTAACAATAGTGCGATTGTGCCGAAACTCTTCAAACTCTAAATCTGCCGTTCGTTGCAAAATTTCTTCGATCGACTCGAGTATATCTCTAACGCGCAGCCGCCAATCTCTAGAAGGCACGAACGACATCCTCGAGTACGGGTTCTCGTAAATGTTCTCTTAAGGCATTTTCGGTTCCCATATCTACATCGCATCCCAAAATATCTTGTAAATACAGCCGTACTTCAATAAATTCAAATAGTCCGACAGGTCGATCGAACTCAACTAAAAAGTCTACATCACTATCGGGTCTCGCTTCATCCCGCGCTACGGAACCAAATAAATTTAGCGACTTTACGCCCATCGCTTTTAACTGTTCTCGATGTGCCGCAAGAATGGTTATAACTTCATCGGATTTCATCAATAATATTTATTTTTAATTTTTCACAATTTGATTTGTATGTTTATCTTAATTTTACTATTTTATAATAGTTTGAATTCTATAAAAATCAAGAACATCAAAATTCAAAACTTCTGCGATCGACAAATAACCCGATCGAGATCGCATCCTTTAAAATCAATAATAACTGCGTACAATATTTTCGATGACTACTCAATTGCCCCTCGCCACTTCCCCACCCCTCGAAAGCGGAGACCGCCTCACCCGCTACGAATTCGAGCGTCGCTACCAAGCGATGCCCCATCTGAAAAATGCAGAACTCATTGAAGGAGTGGTATACGTGGCTTCACCCGTTCGCGCGCGGCAACACGCCAGACCTCACGCCCGAATTATTACCTGGCTGGGTACGTACTGTGCGTCCACACCCGGCGTGGATTTACACGACAACCCTACCGTCCGCCTCGACGGGGATAACGAACCGCAACCGGATGCCTTGCTGCGAATCGAACCCGAGGTGGGGGGAAATTCCCGCATTAGCGAGGACGATTATATCGAAGGCGCGCCGGAACTGGTTGCCGAAATTGCTGCTAGCAGCGCTTCCTACGACCTCAACGATAAACTCGATGCCTACCGTCGCAATGGGGTGCGCGAGTATATCGTGTGGCAGATGTACGAGAATCGTTTGGATTGGTTTGGCTTGAGTGAAGGTCGATACGTAGCCCTAGAAGCCGACGATCGCGGTATTATTCGATCGCAGGTTTTTCCAGGGTTGTGGCTGGCGGTTCCGGCATTGCGAGAGGGTAATATCGCCGAGGTATTATCGGTGTTGCAAGCGGGAATGCAAACAGCGGAACATCAGGAATTCGCAGCGGGTGTGCAGCTTTAAATGTCAAGCGAAATCGTCTCAATTAAACCGATCCCACGGTCGTTTTGACAATATTCTCTTCCCACTTGCGCGGCGGACTGGCGCGACGAATGTTCCGCCAGATTTGGGTGGCGGCCAACGTCCCATCGGCAACGGCGATCGAAACTTGATTCAACCCTTTCTTGAGGTCTCCCAAGGCAAAAATGCGATCGTGGGTGGTTTGCGCCATGTCATTGGTCATCAGGCTTTCGCCGTCCCAGGTCAAACTTTCGATCCCTTTGAGGTACTGGTTGTGGTAAATCGACCCCATACTAATCAATCCAGTTTCCGCTTCTATATACGTGCCATCTGCAAGTTCTACACCGCTCATTTGATGCTTTTCGCCGTGGAACCGGGTAATGGGGGATTCGTATAGTGGATAACCATGTTCGGCCAGCTTTTGTTTCATGTCGTCACTGACGGGGAACAAGCCGTGGGTGAGGACTGAAATATAGGGGGTAAACCAGTTGAGAACGAACGCGGCGTTAATTTGACCTTCCGAACCCGCAATCAGAACCGATTTGCGATCCCACATATCGAAGCCATCGCAAATCATGCAGACATGTAGCGTATAACCTGCATAATCGTAAACGTTTTGCATATCTTCTAACTCTGGAAGAACGTCGATGATTCCAGAGGCAGCAATGATGTACTTACTGCGGAATACGGGATAGGTACTCTCTTTTTTGCCCACTTTCACCCGCACCGCAAAGGTATCTCCTTCATCGGTGACCTCTTCGACGTAACCCCGGAGTAAGTCCGCCCCCCAGTCTAGGGCTTGTTTGCTACCGTGGTTGATAATATCGCGACCGGGAGTATCGGGGTCTAAACCCACGTAGTTGCGCAAGTCTTGCATCCAGAACGATCGCCCTCTGCCTTTTTCCACAATTAAGCATTTGAGACCGTAGCGAGCTAAGTAAATAGCCGCAGAGAGTCCTCCCATACCACCACCGACAACGATCGCATCGTAGAGGGTATCGAGTCGGGAATCGAGATTTTTGCTGGATAGTTTCATCGTTAAGCCTCCGGTAGAGTGGGTAACCCCAATAGGCGATGTTCGGGGGAAGCGAGCGTTAGGACTTCTTTTTCAATCTAACAGCGACGATCTTTGCAGCAAAGAGGAAACGCGATCGCATTTCCTCTTTGCCTGAATTCATCTATCTTAGACGAGCGCTCTCACGCGCGAGGAAACCTAGCCGACAAAGGCCAAACGAGGCTCGGATACTCCTCCAGATTCTTCTCCTTTGAGGTATGCGAGCATCGTATCGGCATCGGACACTTCAAAGGGGTCGGTGGGGCAATTATCGGCAAAATCCGGCTCGACGAACATCTTTTCAATCTTGCCGTCATCGACAAGCATCGAATAGCGCCAGGAACGCTGACCGAAACCGAGGTTGTTTTTCTCGACGAGCATTCCCATCTTGCGGGTGAATTCGGCGTTTCCATCGGGCAACAAGAAGACGTTCTTCGCGCCGACTTGCTTGCCCCATTGGAACATGACGAAGGCATCGTTAACCGAGACGCAGACAATTTTATCGACACCTTGAGCTTTGAACTCGTCGTAGAGTTCTTCGTAACGAGGTAAGTGATTGGAGGAGCAGGTGGGGGTAAAGGCTCCAGGTAGCGAGAAAACGACGACCTTCTTTCCGCCAAAAATCTCTTGGGTTGTTAAATCCTGCCAACGATAAGGATTCGGTCCTTCTACAGACTCGTCACGGACGCGAGTTTTGAAAACGACATCGGGTACACGAGCGATAACTGCCATATTGACCTCTTTGCTATGGGTTTGAAAATAACGGAGTTGAAAGCTGCTTTAGTCGCATTTGCGTTAACTGCTTTCGCTATAAGCTCAGAATAATTCTTATATAGGAATGAGTCAATAAGTATAAATACTCGTCTTAAAGATAGTTTACGACTTGAGTGCGATTCTTCGTCAAGATTGCTATCCTAAAAGTAGCTCGCCCATCAAGTGCGTCGGCTAGTGTGGAGAACCAGAGTATGGAAAAGCAAGCAGACCAAATCGTGTACACGTTGAAATCCAAGAAGCTGCGGGTAACTCCTCAGCGATTCGCCGTGTATGCAAATTTACTCGCTCGCACCGATCATCCTACCGCCGAGCAAATTCTCAACGATCTCAATCAAGACGCACCCACCTCTTCTCAAGCGACTGTTTACAGCTCCCTACAAGCCCTGCGAGATGTGGGTTTAGTCCGAGAAGTCCTCTTAGAGGAAGGGGTTTGTCGCTACGATGCCAATGTTGCCCCACACCATCATTTTCGCTGTAAAGGTTGCGGCAAGATCGAAGATATTGCCTGGGAGCAGTTCCAAGGGATCGATTTGCAAGGGTTGCGTTCGGGATTGAAGGTGGAAGATTACGAGTTGACGGTACGCGGACTGTGCGATTGCTGCGATCGCAAAGAAAAATCAGCATCGTAGCGGTCTTTCATCGGTTTCCAAGTTCCAATCCGGTTAAGACTCGATCGCCAAACCGATCGGACTTTCATCAATATCGAGATTCTCTCACGATTGTGGCTTTAGATCGTTGGTTTGAGTCATCTTGACTGTCGGTGGAAGTGAAGTATTCGTGCGATCGACACCAAACAGCTTATCTGATATCGAACCGCCAAGATCGCCCTACAATCTGTGTAATGGTGTTCTGTGTAATGGCGTATCGTTCGATCGCGCTTGTGTTCAGTGAGAGACTAACGGTGATGACTCCAACTTTAAGCACACCCCAACAAACTATTCCGCGCCTTGAAAACGGGGATAGACTCAGCCGAGTCGAATTCGAGCATCGCTACTGTGCCATGCCTCACCTGAAGAAAGCGGAACTGATTGAAGGAACGGTATATATGGCATCTCCCCTACGAATTACCCAACATGGAGAACCTCACGCTCGTTTGATGACTTGGCTTGGTATTTACTGGGCTGCAACACCTGGCATCGAACTCGGTGATAATTGCACCGTTCGCCTCGACGGCGACAACGAACCGCAACCGGATGCACTGCTGAGGATTGAAAATGGAGGTGGCTCGATTATCGGCGAAGATGGTTACGTCGAAGGTGCGCCGGAGTTAATTGTCGAAGTGGCTGCGAGTACTGTTTCTCTCGATGCCAACGATAAGCTCAAAGTCTATCGCCGCAATCGGGTGCGGGAGTATCTCTTGTGGCGGGTGGAGGATGGCGAATTGGATTGGTTTAGCTGGCGCGAAGGGGAGTACGTGCGGCTGATACCCGACGAATCGGGTATTATTTGTAGCGAAGTGTTTCCGGGATTGTGGCTCGATACCGTGGCGCTACTAGGGGGAAATCTAGCCGGAGCGATCGCCACCGTCCAACAAGGAATCGCTACGACGGAACATCAAAATTTTGTCGATCGATTAAAATCGGATAGCTAAATTCAAGTATTTCAAGTGTATATCTCAATTAAGTCGATCGATTACGCTTTCTCGATCTCAAAGTTCCCGATCTATTGACCTCGATCCGCTAAAATAAAAAATATATAGACTTTTTAAAAAACTCCAATATTTATTTTTGAATTTCAATTTATTAAACTAAAAATAGTTATTACCCTCATGATAAGTTCTTCTAAAACTTCCCCCATCGAATCTATTGAAAATGCCGTAGATGCAATTATCACCCGATCGAAAGCTAAACCTTCCCCCAAAGACTTAGTATCGCTATTATTAAAAATTGAAAAAACTGCCAAATCTCGAGAAGATAACTATACCTTAAAAAGGTTAGTTGGGGATTGGCGATTGTGTTTTATCACCGGAACGAAGAAAACGCGACAGCAGGCGGGAATTGCCCTCGGTGCGGGACGATATTTACCCAAGCTCGTCCAGATTCAACTCTCCTATACCCCGATCGCTCCAGAAGACGATCGCGTCACCGATTCTACCTCAAGCCAATCTTTTGAAACGGGATGGGTCAAAAATCAAGTGAAATTGGGTTCCCTACAACTGATACTGACAGGTCCGACCAAGTTCTTGAAGAAAAATAATATTTTGGCTTTCGATTTTACTCGAATCACCGTGCGGGTATTCGGCGCTCGTATCTACGATGGTTACATTCGAGGAGGCAGCGATCGCGAACGAGAATTTGACGGAATCTCTGTCGGCAAACAAGCCTTTTTTAACTACTTTTGGATTGGAGAACGGGCGATCGCTGCCAGAGGACGCGGTGGCGGTTTGGCGTTATGGGTTCTTGACAGTCAATCGGCGTGAATGACTCGTTGCCCATGGCGATGCTTCCCGTTTTTACATTACTTTCCTTCGTCAAAAAGGTCACACTCAACCCTGGCAGATAGATTTAGATTTGACCTAAATTTTGACAGCAACTGCATCGATCCGGGATCGCGATCGCCCCATGACCCACTAGACTAGATTTAATACGGGTTTAAGGGAGGCGACTTTGGTCGAAAGTAACAACACATCTACCTTACCAGTGACTTCATCTCGTCGAGAACTGCGAGAACTCGTGCGTTCTCAACTGCAAATGTTGCTCGAACAGCAAAACTTGCAAGGGGCGAAAACACTGTTGGTTCCCGTACAGCCCGTGGATATTGCCGAGGCGATCGAAGGATTGCCCGAAACACTTTATGCCATCGCCTTCCGCCTCCTCTCCAAAGATGAAGCCACCGAAGTCTACGAGCATTTAGACTCGAGCATCCAGCAATCCCTCGCGCAGAAGTTCGCCCGTCAGGAAGTCCTAGATATTGTCGATAAGATGTCCCCAGACGATCGAGCGCGGCTGTTCGACGAACTCCCCGCCACGATCGTTCGCAGTTTGCTCAAACAACTCAGCCCGGAGGAACGCCAAGCAACGAACCTGCTGTTGGGCTACGAAGCCGATACCGCAGGGCGAATTATGACCCCAGAATACATCTCCCTCAAAGAACACTTTACCGTCACCCAAGCCCTCGAACGCATTCGCAGCCTCGCCCACATTACCGAAACGGTTTATTCCCTCTACGTCACCAATGCCCAGCGAGAGTTGACCGGGATTTTGTCCCTGCGGGATTTGGTGGTGGCGCAGCCGGAGGATACGATCGGGGATCTGATGACTCGCGACGTGGTATCCGTGCATACGGGGGCCGATCGCGAAGAAGTCGCCCGGATGATTCAGCGCTACGACTTTCTCGCCATTCCCGTCGTCGATAGCGAGCAACGATTAGTGGGAATCGTCACCGTCGATGACACGATCGATATTCTAGAAGCCGAAGCCACCGAAGATATCTACGCTTTGGGGGGATTGCAATCGGATGGGGAAAACTACTTTCAAACCAATCTCTTTAAAGTCGCTCGCCAGCGCGTGGTGTGGTTGCTGGTGCTCCTGTTTACGAATACCCTCACCAGCGGCGTTATTCGGGCTAATGAAGGCATCTTAGAGCAAGTTGTGTCCTTGGCGATGTTCATTCCCCTACTCATCGGTACGGGGGGCAATGTCGGCGCTCAATCCTCTACGGTGGTGATTCGCGGCTTGAACATGGAGAAAATCCAAACTGGGGGAGCCGCTCGGATTATTCGTCGAGAGGCGATCGCCGGAGCGCTGCTCGGGACGATGCTGGGGTTGATGGTGACGGTGGGAGCTTATATCCTCCAAGGGGATTGGGTTGTTTCGATCGCTGTGGGAATCAGCCTGGTGGCGATTTCGGTACTCGCCTCGGTGTCAGGCTCGGCCCTGCCGATTTTGTTTCAGTCCTTCGGTTTCGATCCGGCGTTGATGTCCGCACCTTTCATTACCACGGCCGTGGACGTGCTGGGGGTGCTGATTTATTTCAACGTCGCCAAGCTGATTTTGCAACAATAGCAGAAGTCAGTTTTGGATCGAACTGTTTCGGGTGAAGGCAGGGAATGGGGAACGGGGAATAGGGAACGGGGAATGGTTAAGCAATTTAATTTTGCCAGATGTCAAGCTGATTGGCTCGAATCGCTCGACTCCTTTCAAACTAAAACTTCCCACGATTTCCCCCCAAGGCGTGCATGTCACCTACTCAACCGACCCTACATCGCGCGCACGATGCCGATAATCGCCAGTCGATCGCTGAGCTTGGCGCGGTTGCCTTCGAGTTCGACGTGAATTAACCGCCCTGTCTTTTGTCGCCCGGTAAACGTGCAGTAAATATAGTTGGTCAAGCCGCGAAAACAGTACTCGATTTGTTTGTTAATTAGCTGAGTGCTATCGGAAGCCACCAAATCGAAGATCGAGTTTATCGCTGTCACTTCGCCGAAGGCATAGCCAAAAATTTCGGCAAATCGAGAATTGGCATACAGTAAGTTGCCTCGCGTCGTCATGATAAAAATCCCGGTCATATCCATGCGATCGGGTTTTGAGGTGTGATGAGACGGTTTCGCTTGAATCAGAGTATTCATGTTCGGATTCGCGTCCGGACTGTCGAGCTGGGGAAGGGCATAGGATTGTTGCTCTCGCAGGGCGACGTAGAGGCGAACGTTATCGAGAACCAGGGCAATGCGATCGGCGATCGCCCCGATCGCATCCTCCATCGCGTTAAAATGACCGGACCGCTCGTGCATCAAAGTAATCAGTCCGAGCAGCGTTTTGCCTCTGAGAATGGGAACGCACAGAGCCGAGCGCACTGTATACGGTTCGTTAGGCAGGGTCAACCACCGCTCGTCGTTGGTGGTATCTTCGATTAGTCCGATTTGATGGTGGCGACTGACCCATCCGGCCAACCCTTTATCGAAAACCTGCCCTAAGATACTTTGTTTTTGAGATTTGAGGGTTGCCCCCCGCGCCAAAATACTTTCAATGACTCTGCCTTTGGGATCGAGCAAGAAGATGCTGCTCTCTTGCGCTTTGGTAATTTCGTTGACCAGTTGCGAGACCTTCAACAAAATCGATCGCTGCATTAGCCGACCCGACGCGGCTTGTTCCATCTGCGCCCAACAGGCCGTGAGTTCGCGTTCGGCGTGGAGAATGGCTTTGAGGATTTCAAGTTCGGACGCATCTGGCGATGAAGCCTCGATCGTCTCTAGGGAGTTTTTCGTCGATCGATCTCGATTGTTCATCTCGGTTGGATTATAGAAATAGTGGACTAGAGCGTTGCATCATGAGTCGTTTTCCCCTTTCGATCGCCCGAGAGGAACCGCCCGCCGCGCGATCGCACAACTCGGTTAATTCGGTCAATGCCATAGCCTGTGGATGCTGCGGTACGTCCGTAATACAATATTACGGTTATATGTAGTTACATTCGGTGGCAAACTTTGATAGAGCGTTATACGTTGCCCGAGATGGGCGATCTGTGGACCGATCGGTATAAATTTGAAACTTGGCTGAAGGTAGAAATTGCCGTGTGCGAAGCCCAAGCCGAACTGGGTCGCATTCCTGCCGAAGCGGTAGATGAAATCAAAGCCAAAGCACAGTTCGATCCCCAAAGAATTTTGGAAATTGAAGCTGAAGTTCGCCACGATGTAATTGCATTTCTGACTAATGTTAACGAATATGTGGGCGATGCGGGTCGGTATATTCACTTGGGTTTGACCAGTTCGGACGTGCTCGATACGGCATTAGCCTTGCAAATGGTCGCCAGCGTCGAAGTTTTGCTCGAAAGCCTCGAAGATGCCATCCACGCTATTCGCTATCAAGCGCAACAACATCGCTACACCGCCACCATCGGACGCTCTCACGGCATTCATGCCGAACCGATTACCTTCGGGTTCAAACTGGCAGGATGGTTGGCGGAAATGCTCCGGCATCGCGATCGCCTCACGAACTTACAGCGTCAAATTGCAGTGGGGAAAATTTCAGGCGCGGTGGGAACCTATGCCAATATCGATCCGAAGGTAGAAGCGATTGCCTGTCAGAAGTTGGGACTCAAACCGGATACGGCTTCCACTCAAGTCATATCGCGCGATCGACACGCAGACTTCGTGCAGCAACTGGCCCTGCTCGCCGCCTCGATCGAACGGTTCTCCGTGGAAATTCGCAACCTCCAACGCACGGACGTGTTAGAAGTTGAAGAATTTTTCTCAAAAGGACAAAAAGGCTCCTCAGCAATGCCTCACAAGCGTAACCCAATTCGCTCCGAGCGTCTATCGGGTCTAGCCCGCGTCGTACGCGGCAATGCAGTCGCCGCCCTCGAAAACGTTGCCCTGTGGCACGAGCGGGATATTTCCCACAGCTCCGTCGAACGGATGATTTTGCCCGACAGTTGCACTGTGGTACATTTTATGCTGCACGAACTTACCGATCTGGTCAAGCACCTCCAGATTTACCCGCAAAACATGGAACGCAACATGAATTTGTACGGTGGGGTCGTCTTCAGCCAGCGGGTTTTGCTGACCTTGGTGGAAAAAGGAATCGCCCGCGAGGAAGCCTACGCCATCGTCCAGTCCCTGGCGCACGAAGCTTGGAACCAACCCAACGGCGACTTCCACGCCAGCATTGCCGCCGATCCCCGCGTCACCGCCAAATTATCCCCTGAAGATATCGATGCCTGCTTCGATCCCAAGC
The DNA here is from genome assembly GCA_034189805.1 of Cyanobacteriota bacterium. Taxonomy (GTDB): domain Bacteria; phylum Cyanobacteriota; class Cyanobacteriia; order Cyanobacteriales; family Geitlerinemataceae; genus Zarconia. Next base: position 43,720 of record JAXHUC010000010.1, on the reverse strand, counting down.
ATCACTTCAAACATCTAGATGAGGTGTATCAGCGATTGAATATTTAGGAGAACGGGGCATGGAGAGCTGGGGGAGGTGAGGGAGGTGAGGGGGCTTCGGAGGTAACGAATACTGAGTTTTTCAACGATATCCCAATTCTCCCGTTTCTCCCATTTCCCCCATTTCTCCCATTTCCCCCATTTCTCCCATTTCCCCCGTTTCTCCCCTTCTCCCCTTCTCCGCGTCCCCGCGTCCCCGTGTCCCCGCGTCCCCGCGTCCATAACACCCTGTCCAACAAAATGACTCTCGTATCACGACCCAAACTCATTGACGGGATTCGCCAGGGAGAAGTGGCGAGCTTTCCCACGGATACCGTCCCGGCCCTTGCCGTTCTGCCCGATCGCGCGGCGGCCATTTTTGAACTGAAACAGCGCAGCCACAGCAAACCGCTGATTTTGATGGGGGCAACTCCGGAGGATTTGTGGCCTTACGGGATGGGAAGCGATCGCGATCGAGAGATTTGGCAACAAGTGGCACAAACCCATTGGCCCGGCGCGCTGACTCTGGTGCTTCCGGCGAGCGATCGTCTGCCCCCGCAGATGAACCCGACGGACCCGACGACGATCGGGGTGCGGGTTCCCAACTGCGCGATCGCCATGGAAATTCTGCGGCAAACGGGGCCTTTAGCCACCACCAGCGCCAACCGTTCGGGAGAACCGCCCCTAGACCAGATGGCTCTTATCGAGGCGGCATTTCCCCAAGCCTTAGTGCTATCGGAGGTTCCAGAAGCCCCAGCCATCGGCATTCCCTCCACCGTGGCAAAATGGACGGGTCGCGGTTGGCAGATTCTGCGCCAAGGAGCGGTAGAGTTGAGAGAAGAATAGCAAGAGCTGAGTCGAAATGGATTGGAGCAACTGGGTATTTTTGGGTTTAGGATTGGCGCTAGGCTTAGGAAGTCGTTGGTTGGGGCGATCGTCTGGGACAGGTAGTGTTGCCAGCACGGTTGAAGATGTTGCCGCCACGAACCCAGTCCCCGATCTCGAAAACGAGGAAAATTTAGCTAAAGAGGGAGAAAACCTACAATCGCAGCTCGATCGACTTCAACTCAACGATCGCCTGCTAGAGGATATGGTTCGCTATAAGTCCGGCTTTCTGGCGCGAGTTTCCCACGAACTGCGATCGCCTCTGAGCGGAGCCATCGGCGCGCACCAAATTATTCTGGCCGATTTGTGCAACGATGCCGAAGAAGAGCGAGACTTCCTCTCCAAAGCCAACGAATCGGCACTGAAAATGGTGGAGATGCTCGAAGAGATTATCAAAGTCTCTCGAGTTGAAGAAGGGAAACTGCCTCTGAAGATGAGACAATTTCCCCTAGAAGATATTTTCGAGGAAGTATACGGTCTGACTTACTTGCAAGCCACGAACCGCAACTATCCTTTTAATATTGAATATCCCGCTCCCGAGATTCAAATCTATGCCGATTTTAAAATCTTGCGCCAGATTTTAGTGTTTTTCATCGAAACGGCGATCGCCAATATGGAAGAAGGGAGTTTGAACTTTCACGCCCAAGCCATTACCGAAGAAGATCGAGTGGTTATTTGGCTCGATTCTCCTTGTTCCTTTGAAGTTTGGAGCGATCCGGTGGATTTCTTGAAATCGGAACCGCCCTCGACTCCCCAGACTCCCCCCGAAATTTCGATCGGTTTGAACTTGGAGATCGAGCGCAGCCTGCTCGAATTGATGGGGGGGAATGTGGAAATTCTCGAAGCACCTCAAGCCGACGATACGGGCTATCTTACTCGGATTCAATGCTCGCTGCCATCGATCGCTCCCGTTCGAGAAGTTCCGGCATGAGCGGACGGTTGTGCAACACCATCGTCGTACTGGTGTTTTCCTCAAATCCGATGCGCTTGTAGAATTGTTGCTGGTAAGTCGTCATTAGATAAATGCGTTCGACGCGATTCATGCGCGGGTGGCTGAGCAAGGTTTCTACGAGCTTGCTACCCAATCCAACCCCTTGATATTCCGGATGAATCGCCACATCCCAAATCGTGGCGCGGAAGATGCCATCGGAGGTTGCTCGCGCGAACCCGATGAGGCGCTCTCCATCCCAAACGGTAATGACTGGGTTGCTATTAGATAGGGCGATCGCCCAATCCTCCAGGCTGCGATCTTTTGCCCAAAATGCCGTGAGATCGAATAGCGCTTTAATTTGCTCGACATCGCTGGGTACTTGACCATCCTGGGATAAGGCGGTATCGCGAACGCAAAAGCGAATGTGACTGCAATCCATTTTCATTAGAATGTAGGCCTCCTCAAGCTACGCTAAATTGTATTTCTAGAAGAATTTATCCACCTCTGAGACGCTCCCACACACTGTCGTGGAGAGTCCGAGGCGATCGAGATCCGTTAGATCTGAATTCTTGCGGTTGGTGAATCGTATTCTTTGTAACAATCTCGCTAATCTTAACGAGATTTCTCAAATTTTGATAGATGGGAGAGGGTCGGACGCGATCGTTCCTTGACTTTTGATGTACCTCATTTAGCAATAGCAACCGCTATATTTGTTACAAGCAGATAAGGAGAGGCTTGGGAAGCTGAGGGCGGTGAGGGCGGTGAGGGAGAGTAAATGCAAGATACACAATTCTCCCATGTCCCCCATGTCTCCCATCTCCCCATCGCCAAACTACTGCTTCGGCTGTCCCAGGGTGGTAATGTAGAGGACGGCTTCGTCTTCGGGAATCCCTAACACTTCATTGACCCGATCGTCGAAAAATCCGGCAATGCCACTCGCTCCCAAACCCAGATGAATCGCCGCTAGGTTGAGGCGCTGTCCCAAATGTCCGGCATCGAGGTGGAGGTAGCGATAGGCGCGATCGCCGTATTTGCCCACCGCTTGCGCTAAATCTGCCGTATGGAAAAGGACGACGGCCGCGTCCCGTCCCAAAGGCTGACCCAAGCATAAGAAATGGAGTTCCTCGCGGAAGTTTTTAAACCGGATTTGTCGCAGTTCTTGGGCTTTGGGGGCGTAGTAATAACAGCCATCGTCCAAGCCTTCTACCGCTGTGACGGCAATAAATGTCTCGATCGAATCCAAATCGCAATAGTCGGGATCGTTATCGAGTCCTCGCTCGACGTAATGTTGCGGCTGGTACGTAAAATCGAGCAGGAGTTTGAGTTTTTCGAAGGAAATCGAGCCTCCGGTATATTGCCGGGTCGAACGGCGCTCGAATAGGGTTTTTTCTAAGCCGATCGCATTTTCGCCCCAATCGATAGGAGGGGTTGCTGTTGCCACCTTCGTACAAAAAGGAAAGTTGTACTTATCTTCGAGCAGCAATTCTGCGGGTTCGACGGTGGTGGAGTACTCAAGTTTCGGCTCGACATCAATTTGGGAGATGCGATGGAGATAGGGCAGTAATTCCCCTTCTTCGAGTTGGGGATAGTCGGTGGTGGTTTGGGAGGGTAGAGCGCTTTTATCGTGGGTAATGTGATGTTCGATATCGCGCAAATCCGCGAGAGCAATGATGGTGAAAGTGCCTTCGGCTTCGGGATCGAGATAGAGCAGTTTGTTAATCCCGAGGTCGCAAAAACCGCCAATCAGGTGAGGACGGTAGTCGTTGAGGGCCGAGGCGAGTTCGATATTCCCGAGTAAATGCCCGGTATCGAGGTTGATACGACGGTAAGCTCGGTCTTGATAGCGCCATGCAGAACGGTAGAATACGGCAGTGGTGGCGATCGCCAATTGAGTGCGATCGAGGGCTGGATGCCAAAAACTCGCCTCCTGAAGCGATCGCCACACCTCGCTATCCCAAAATCGCAGCAGGGAATGGGTGCGAACTTGATAGTTGTACAACCCTGCCGGAAGTTCTGGGGTTCCCCGAGAAATTAAGTAGACTTCCGCCGGATACAATCCTCCCGCAGAGGGAGCAGAACGCAGGAAAATCGACTCCCCGTTAAGGGTCTGCACTCGGGCGGTAATGCCGTAGCTCGCATATAGCAAGCGGGAAATACGCCGCCACCAGCTCGATTCGGCTTTCGGATCGAGATAGGGTTTGAGATCGACGATCGGACCGAATTTGTACTCTTTGAAAGGAGTAGGCTGAGCGTCCCAGTCGAGAGGCTTACTTTTAGCATCGATGGTTTGGGGATCGTATTTGGTTCGTTCGTGGTAATGCCGCGCAAAGGAAAGGGATTCGTCAGACATCGATCGATGAAGGTAGTACAACGCACATCCACAACCTAACGCTAGAGGCGAACTCCCGGCAAGAGAAGATGCGAAGGCAAAGTACGAGAAATCTTAAGTACTCCTTAAAAAGAAGCGTCAAATTAGTTAAGCAATATTAAGCTAACAATTGAAAGATAAGTATAAATACACACCAAATTTCGATCGGTCGATCGACCCGAATTGGGTAGGTGTAGCAGGTCGTTCACCGAGCTAAGCGTTCGGAGGATGATGCCGTTTTCGCTTGCTCGATTTCAGACATTATTAATATTAATTACCAAAGAGTATGCAACGGGTTAGCGCAAAACAACTAACAACAGATTACACCAACGGTCAGCGAAAATTCCCGGAAATCGATTTGAGCCAAGAGGATTTATTTGAGATAGATCTGCGAGAAATTGACCTTTCTCAGAGCAATCTGACGGGTGCTTACCTGCCATATGCTAACTTGTCTCAGTCCCAGCTACAAGGCACGATTTTGGTTGAGGCACAAATGCCTGATGTGAAACTCTATCAAGCCAACTTATCGAAAGCGAACCTCGAAGGCGTTAACCTTTCCCGAGCCAATCTGCGTCAAGCCAACCTCCAAGGGGCAAATCTACGGGGAGCCAATCTGCAAGAAGCCGACTTAGCCAATGCCAACCTCCAAAATGCCGACCTCACCGGAGCCAATTTGAGTCGCGCCAATCTCGATCGAGCTAATCTCGCCGGATCGCAGCTTGCCGGTTGTAGCTTTTTTCGGGCGAGAAGGGTGAATTTTACCGATGCTAAGCTCGATTCGACAACAATTACTCCCGATGGGCATCGCCAGGATTTTCCCTGATGGAGATGGGAAGGCTGGGAAGGCTGGGGAAGATGAGGGAGGTGAGGGAGGTGAGGGAGGTGAGGGAGGTGAGGGAGCTGGGAGAGAATGAATGCAAAATGCAAAATTCTCCTTCTCTCCGCGTCTCCGCGTCCCCGCGTCTCCATTTCCCAACTTCCTACCCTCCAACTTCTTCAAGATAAAATTCAATCCGTTCTCTGAGTTTGGCGATACTCAAATCTTGCGTCCAATACTCGACTAGAGCATGTCCGAAAGCCCAGGCATTGCGATCGGGAGAACTGGGATTTTCCAGTAGTAGCGGCCAGATCGCCAGCAAATTGAAATTAATCGGATTCGTACCGTCGGGACTCAGCAAGCAGAATAACTCGTAAGCCATCTGAAGCTTGCCGATTACCAGGGGGGCTTCTTCGACGGGAATGTTGGCTGCGAGGAGTTTTGCCAGGGCTGGCGATCCGGTAGAAAGGGTGGAGAGGAAGCTGAGGATGGGACTTTTAAGCAGGGCGGTGAGTCCTTGAGTGGTGGTCATTTGAGCGGTGTAGCCATCAATAATTTTGGCGGCAGCGAGGATTTTGCTTTGCCGATCGCGCAGAAACCGCGCCAGACGAACTTGTTTGGCCGGATCGATGGTTTCTACTAATGCCATCGACAGGATATCGGCATTCCACGACGCGCGCTCGATCTGGCGATCGCCCGTGACAAGGGGCAATACCCGATCGCAGAATTCCCCCAACCGTTCGGCGCGATACTCGGTGGCTTCTCGAATGGCGATTTCCTTGGGTCGATCGCCCTCTTGCCAGTCGTAGGGCGGATTCCATTCTCGCACCGGACGCAGGCGATCGACTTGAGTGACGATGGCAAACGTCGGTAAGTCTTCTCGTTCGGCTTTGAGTTCTTCGAGAAAGTCTACATCCATTTGCAAAGCCGGATCGAGGGCGGGGGTTGCCAAAAGTACGAAGTCTGCGTCGGCGGCTTCTTCGAGAACGAGTTCGCGAAAGTCGGCCCGTTTTGCCTGTTCGTAACCTGGCGTATCCCGCAGGTTGAGGGTTTCTCCCGAGGAAGTGCGCCAGCGATAATTTTGAATGCGATCGGTACTGGGCAACACGTCAACTTCGGCACGATTGGCATTGAAGAGGGTATTCACCAAGCTGCTTTTGCCCGCCCCAGTCCGTCCCACCAGCAGCAGATTGATGGGTTTTTGCGATACAGATTCGGTCGGTTCGGCGCGATCGAGAATTTCTTGCAGGGTTTGGGTTTTGGCTTCGGGAAGGGTGGTTGTCTCCGGGGTGAATTCCAGAGGCAGGGTTTTACCGCCGTAGAGAGTTGCTGCTTGTTGCGCCAAGTTTCGCAGTGCCACCTCCCGCAGCAGTTGGCTTAAATTTACCAGCAACTGTTGATTGGCGCGATCGGTGGATTCTTTACTCGCCGTCCTCGCTGCTGCCGCCACCGGATTGAGCACCCATTGCGCCCAATTCCAAGCTTTCCAAAGTTTGCGGGCAGAAGGTTCGAGTTTGCGATAAACTTCGTACGCTTCGTACGCCTTGCCGACGGAAACTTGACCTAAAGCCGGGGAGAGTTTCTGCATCCACCGATCCATATCATCCACCGTTCCCCGCATCAGTCCGTAGGCTTGGGGAATATAGATGTTGAGGAGGGGATATTTGACTTCGGGATGGTAGATGTGGGAAACCACCACCACCACCTCCTGGCATCGCGTCCAAAAGGTTTGCCAGTCTTCCCACATGGGTGAATCCTCGGCTGCCGCATCGAGGACATCTTGCAGTTGGGCTTCGATCTGCTGTTCGGTGTCGTCTTCCGTTGCCGCAGCTTCGATCGTACTGGCTTCGAGTTCTTCGCTCACTTGGGCGATCGCCGCTTCCACCTGGGCGACTACAGGCTTCGTCCACCGCACCAGCAGCCACCGCGAACCCAACAAGAGTAGGATGAAGATTCCCCAGATCCAACTGATGCCCCAAGCACGAATCTGCAACCCCGCAGCAATGATGACAAAGATAACAATTGCAGCGATCGGTAAGGCGAGTACTATCCACTGCCAGGGTTTGAGTCGCACCATCGTTTTTTTTTCGCTCGAATAATATACTTAATATATATTTTATTTTATCGAAAAAAAGAATACTGTTGTTGAAAAAATTGCTCGTGAGTTTGTAACTACTCGTCAATTATTAAAAGCTCGATAAATGAGAACGGTAATTATTGGTGGTGTTTGTCGAACTGGAAAGTCTCATCTTGCAAATCAAATTTTTCAAAATACAAAGTCGACTGTAATTAATGCTGATAGTTTGACGAATTTTCTCAAAAAGCACATCCCAGAAAAATTCTCGGTTAGTTTTGAACTTGATGGAGTTTTAAGGCTCGATCCGAGTGAAGTGATTCTCAAAACTTTGATTCGGAATATGGGAAAAGAATTTAATTATCTAAAGATTATTGACTCATCAGCAATCTCACCTGAAACTATCGATCGACTTTTTCGAGGCGATCGATATATTTCTATGTTTCTTGGACATCCTCGTGTTGATGTATTTCAAAAGTTACAAGAAATTCGACAAGCAGCTCAGAATAATATCCACTGTTGGTCTCACCAGTATTCAAATCGAGAAATGCTGCAATATATTAAACACTTTAAATCTCTAAGTATCCAACTCGAGCAAAAGTGCAAGCATTACAATATAGATCGAAAACCTTTCCCGCAGTTTTCTAGAACTTGCCAGAGCATTCCTTCGTTTTTACGAGTTGTCATTCTCCGGCAACTCTCCAAACCGTTTTCGATATCGTTCTAGCTGGGCGGCGATCTCTGCGGCTTGCTGTTCGGCAGAGTTCTTGGCCGTTTCCAACTCCACAGACGAGAGCAAGCGTTCTCCCGTTTCGGCATCCTCAATAACCAAACGTCCCTCTTGCAAACTCATCAGCAGCCCCACCGTCTCACAGCGAATGCGTCCCTCCTCATCTGGGGCAATGGGTTGATAGAAACTATCCACCAATCGATAGCCCAAAACCTCCTCAACAAACGCTCCTCGCTGGCGGCGACGATCGATAATAACGTACTCCCGAACCCCAGTGCGAGCGTATTCAACGACCTTCGTCTCCCGGTCTTCTTTCCGGTAGCGTGGAGAAACCACCTCCACAATGAAACTCGGACGCACCCCCTCGTTCGTGACAATAAACTTCGATCGATTCCGATCTTTATCGGTGATGCCAAAGGCGACAAAGGTATCCGGGCAGTGGTCTTTTTGTTCGGGAATATCCCATTCGATTAACAAATCGCGGAAAACACCCACGGTGGGGTCGTTGGCATAGCGACGGGTCAAGATATCTTTGGCATGACCCGCCACGTCGTCGTGAAAGGTACTGTTGGGCAAGTGAAAACCTTCTTCGGGGTGGAGAAATTCTTCAGACGTGAGGGGAATTTTCGCAAACGTCGTCGTTCCGTCAGCGTGGGTTTCGATAACCGTCCGCCAGCCGCGTTCGGCGAGTTCGGTGGCGCGATCGCTTGGAGTGGTAGAAAGAGCGGGGGAACCGACCACGAACGAACCTCCTTTATCGAGGGGGAATGGGTTGTTCTTAGTATAAAGGTCAGTATAGAGGAATGAGGCGCTTATCCCACCTGTCGATAGATCTGGGAAACGGTAATTTCGACATCCACCGATTTTAGGTACAGATCGAATTTAGAAACGATCGGCGCGATCGGGAAATCACTTTGCTTACTCTATAATTTATTCCCGATCGAAATTCACTTTCCGATACAACTGGGACACCGCAATCTCGACATCCACCGATTTCAGGTAGAGGCGATCGTCTAACCCATAATCTGAGAATACCCATTCCCCCCGTTCGTTGCGCCGAAAAACTTCAACTCCCGGTCGATCGACTTCGACTAAAACATACTCTTGCAAAGTTGGAAATTGGCGGTAGCTGGAAAATTTTTTACCTCGATCGACCGCTTCCGTCGAAGGAGATAAAATTTCAACAATCAAGCTGGGAAACTTGACCCATTGCGGATCGCGATCTCTCTCGTCACACGTTACCACCACATCTGGGTAAAAATATTTCCGACCCGGTTCTACCTGAACTTTGACATCCACCATGTAAACTTCGCAAGGACGATCGACAAGAGCATCATCGAGAAGCTTTGAGAGATTTAAAGAAACCCGGTTATGGTTGCGGGTTCCACCACTCATTGCCACCACTTCCCCATCCCAATACTCGTAGCGTTCCTCTTGGGTGGGTTCCCATTCCAGGTACTCCTGGGCACTCATGAAGGGGCGATCGGATATGGCAACCATTGCGGCGCTCGGGAAATAACGTACTTTCTTAGAATAGCGAAAAGCGATCGAGTTGGATGCCCGATCGCCGCACATCCTAATGAACGTGAAGTGCGGGAGGACACTCATTCTCTATTCCCCGTTCCCCGTTCCCCACCTTCACCCGAAACTGTTTTATCCCGAACTGACGTTAATGATTCAATTTAATGCTCCGATATCTTGTCAAGCGCATCCGGTTTATCGTGAACTGCCAATCGACCGAGTAACGTCGCACTCGCCTCGTTCAAACCGATTAACTGCACTTGTACCCCCCGCTTGCGGAAGCGCAACACCATCTTATCCACCGCATCGACGGCCGAGTGATCCCATAGGTGAGCGTGAGTCAGATCGATGGTAACCTTTTCAAGCTTCTCCCGAAAATCGAAGGCATTGAGGAAGGTTTCCACCGAGACGAAAAAGATTTGACCGTTGACGCGATAAACGCGCTCGGTACCTGCGTCTTTAAGCTGCGACTCGACAAACACCAATTGAGCGATCTTCCGGCTGAAGAAAATCGCACTCAGCGCCACGCCGACGATCACCCCAATTGCCAAGTTATGGGTGAGCAGGGTAATTGCTACCGTCGTCAGCATCACGGCCGTTTCGCTTTTGGGAATCTGGCGGATATTGCGCAGGGAACCCCAACTAAAGGTACTAATCGAAACCATAATCATCACCGCCACTAAGGCTGCCATGGGAATGCGGGAAACCCAGTCTCCGAGGAGCAGAATGCATAGCAGGAGGAAGATACCGGCGCTGAGGGTGGAAAGTCGGGTGCGTCCGCCCGATCGAATATTAATCACCGATTGACCGATCATCGCGCAGCCGGCCATGCCGCCGAAAAATCCGGTGGCGATATTGGCTATTCCCTGTCCCATCGCTTCTTGGTTTTTGTTGCTCGTCGTATCGGTGAGATCGTCGATGACGTGGGCGGTGAGGAACGATTCGAGCAGTCCTACTAGAGATAGCGCCAAAGCATAGGGCAAAATAATTTCGAGCGTCTCGAAGTTGAGGGGAACAGTGGGGATGGCAAAGCTAGGAAGGGTGGTGGGTAGAGCACCCACGGTGGGAACCTCAAATCCTTGGGAGATGGAGACAGCCGTGAGGACGACAATGGCGACAAGCGGTGAGGGAACGGCTTTGGTGAGGCGCGGCAGACCGTAGATAATCCCCAATCCGACGGCGACCATCACGTAGACGACATTTGGCACGTCTTCGAGTTGGGGAAGTTGAGCGTCGAAAATCAAAATCGCTAGGGCATTGACGAATCCGAGCATCACCGCGCGCGGCACGAAGCGCATCTGGTTGCCGAGTTTGACCCAACCCCAGACAATTTGCAAGATCCCCGTGAGGATGGTGGTGGCAAACAGGTAGTTCAAACCATGTTCTCGCACCAAAGGGGTGAGCAGGAGTGCCATGGCCCCGGTGGCGGCGGAAATCATGCCGGGACGACCGCCCAAAATTGCCGTGATAATGGCAATACAAAAGGACGCATACAGACCAACTTTGGGATCGACTCCGGCAATAATTGAGAAAGCGATCGCCTCGGGAATTAATGCCAATGCTACGACTGCACCTGCAAGCAGATCGTTTTTCACGTTGGAAAACCAAGCGTCTTGGCTCAAAATCTCTTTCATAACTCTCTCCGTAATGGTGTCCCCGAAAACAAAACCGATCGAGAGTGGATTAGAGGGAGTCGGAAGTATCTGCGATGCCTTCTCGATAAAATGTCGGACTCCGATACGAACGAATACTCTCGATTCCAGTGGTAGGGTCGAATTCCGGGTGAAGTTGCTATTTTTTCGATCTGATTTTTCCCAATGCCCGCACAACTGATGGGTCGAGCAGGTCGCACGCCACGCTATTTACCTGCGTTTCAAAAGTATAATTGGCAACCTATAGTTATTATTTGTTATTTTGAATAGTTTATTTATTATTTTGAATAGTTACGTAAAGAAACATGAATGAAGAGAATACTTTCTGCGGTTGGCGATCGAGGATGGGAAATGCTCGAAAACCCGGTTCGAGTTGCTTTCGCGACAATTGCTGCCGATATTCCTCAGATTGCAGACCGTTCAATTTGGCAGGCAACGGGAAACGAGATGCGATCGGATGGTGACGCAAGCTCGTTCGGGGCTATTTCGACATCATCAAGCCGTAATTCTACCCTCGATCGACTTCTCAACTTGCCCGAACTTCAAAAAAATGCCGTGGCGATCGCTTTTTATAAAACTCATAAATGGATGTAGTTTCGGATACAAAAAGTGATGGTCTCGATCGATATCTAAGCTGTTTTTGTCAATCTTGTGCTAACCTACGATTGAGTTATGACAAAACACCCACCAACCCCGTTCTAACAAGAATCAAATGGTTAAAGCAAACTCGAGGAATTCGATGGTTCGTTCGCTGTTATACTCTTATTCTAATCCGTCCAATATTTATAAAAATAGGTTCTCGTTGCGCAAAACGAGAAATATTCAAGTTTGTCTTAGGATATTACCAAAAAGTCTATTTTTCTTTTTGCATCCATGAATGAAGAGACTTAGCCCGGATACTAGATCCGCTCGATTTTTCATTTCTCCTCAAATCGAGCGTTCGAGATGGAAAAAACTCAAACTCTCCTGTCAAACTGATTGACAAAAGAAAACTTTTAAGCTTATTTTGCTTAATCCTTTTTATTGGTTGAGAAATACTCGTGAATACTCCAGGTCACGCCGTCATTAATTTAGCTTTGCTGAGTCACTTATCTCCCCAGGCAAATCTTGCCATTGTGTGTGGAGCCGTGTTACCCGATCTACCTATTTTTGGGTTTTACATGTGGGCGAAATTTGTCGATCGCCTTCCCGAGCGAGAGATTTGGCAAGAAGCTTACCTCCAGCCGAGAATTCAAACGGTCGTTGCGACATTTCACTCGATTCCCATTGCCCTCGGTTGTGGGTTGGTTTCCTATTTGTGCGGTTGGGAAATTGCTCAAATTATCTGTCTGAGTTGCCTGTTGCACTCCCTCGAAGATATTCCCGTCCACAACCACGACGCACACCGCCATTTCTTCCCCCTAAGTAACTATCGCTTTATCAGTCCGTTTTCCTACTGGGACTCGCGGCACTACGGCAATATCGTCGCGGCGATCGAACTCTCCCTGGTATTTGCGATGACGCTTTGGGTTTTCCCCCGCGTTAGCTCCATCTCGGGTCAGATTTTACTGATTGTCGCCAATCTTTATTATTGGCTGGGATATTTCACCTTTTACCTGCGCAAACGACACCAGCACCCCTGTCAAATCGAAAAGACGCTCGAAAAAGCACTCGAAAATACATTGGACGAAAGCGAATCGGCTGCCTTTGCCGAGCGCAAATAGACCGCAATTATTGCCAAACGAGTTGTAGAACTCGATGCAGAAAATTCGATCGCCTGGAACTGTTGCCAATCTCTTGTAGACAATTTCTTCTGGGCGATTTTTGCTTCCCCTCGTCTGGGAGTCCGAAAAAACTGGTAGCGTAGATAGTTGTCGATCGAGCCTGCGATCGACCGGGTTAAGCCACCACTAGATCCGATCGTATCTATCTTGAGGGGAAACAAGTCGTGTTAGATCTCAAACAAATTCGCAAAAATCCAGAGGCAGTGCAAGCGCGCCTCAATCTGCGCGGCGCGGGTTACGATATCGGCGAGATCGTGCGTTTCGAGCAGCAGCAACGGGAACTCGAAACCCAACGCACCCAACTCCAAGCGCGCAGCAACGAAATTGGCAAGCTCATCGGACAAAAGATGAAGTCCGGAAGCGATCCCAAAAGCGAAGAGATCGTCGCTCTCAAGGAAGAAGGTAACCAAGTTAAAACCCAACTTGGGGAACTCGAACCTCAAGAAAAAGAACTCAAAGCCAAAATCGAGGCACAGCTACTCGCCCTCCCCAACCTCCCCAGCGAGTCTACTCCCGTGGGGAAGAACGAAACAGAAAACGTGGAAGTGCGGCGCTGGGGAGATGAATATTTACCGGAAAACACCAAGATTTCACCCCATTGGGAAGTCGGGGAAAAGCTGGGAATTCTGATGTTCGATCGGGCGGTGAAAGTCGCGCAGAGCCGCTTTGTGGGGTTGAAGGGAGCGGGGGCGGCGCTGGAGCGATCGCTGATTGCTTTCATGCTCGATCGCCAAATTGAAGCGGGTTACGTCGAAGTCATTCCCCCAATTTTAGTCAACAGCGCGTCTTTGCAAGGAACGGGTCAACTGCCGAAATTTGCCGAAGAAAGCTTTAAGTGCGACTCCGACGATTTGTGGCTGATTCCCACAGCTGAAGTCCCCGTTACCAATCTGTACCGCGATGAAGTCCTCAGCGACAAGGATTTACCCATCCGCCACTGCGCCTATACTCCCTGTTTTCGCCGCGAGGCTGGCAGCTACGGCAAAGATACCCGAGGACTAATTCGGTTGCATCAATTCAATAAAGTCGAGCTGGTGAAAGTCGTTCATCCCGAATATTCCGAGGCAGAACATCAATCCCTCGTTGCCAATGCGGAAGCGATTTTGCAAGCGCTGAAACTCCCCTACCGCGTGCTGGAATTATGTACGGGAGATTTAGGCTTCGGGGCGAATAAATGCTACGACTTGGAGGTTTGGTTACCTTCTTCGCAAAGCTATCGGGAGATTTCGAGCTGTTCTAATTGTGGGGATTTTCAAGCGCGGCGCGCGAATATTCGCTTTAAAGAAACGGGCAAAAAAGGGACGCAACTCGCCCATACTCTCAATGGTTCGGGATTGGCGATCGGACGAACCATGGCCGCCATTTTAGAAAACTACCAACAACCGGATGGCAGCATCAAAATTCCCGAGGTTTTACAACCTTATTTAGGGCGAGAAATTCTGTAGAAAACATAAAAAATGTACCCAAAATGCGATCGATGTGGGTTTGCCGCAGACCGTTTCAATGCCGATCGAAATCAGCCTCTATGTCCCCAAGTGCAAGGCGATCGCACTTCGTCTGGGGTAATAGCCGACCCCAGTTTTGCCCGGTTGCCATCAAGCCACAGGCTCAACATCGCGATAAGATAAGAGGAAAACTATAATCGAGCATCAAATATATTCATGTCAGTTTTGGCCACGATTGCTGTTATTCTCCTGCTGATTGTCGTTCACGAGCTAGGTCACTTCTTGGCCGCTCGACTTCAAGGAATTCATGTCAATCGTTTCTCGATCGGGTTTGGTCCGATACTGTGGAAATATCAAGGTACGAAAACCGAATATGCCGTTCGCGCTCTGCCACTGGGCGGATTTGTCGGTTTTCCCGATGACGACCCCGACAGTAACATTCCCGAAAACGATCCCGATCTGTTGCGCAACCGACCCGTTCTCGATCGGGCGATCGTCATTAGCGCTGGAGTGATTGCCAACCTTATCTTCGCCTACTTGGTCTTGGTGCTGCAAATTGGGGGTACGGGCATTCCCAACGGGTTTAACTACGAACCGGGTATCCAAATTCCCCAAGTGATTTCGGCCGATTCCCCAGCCGCGCGCGCGGGAGTTCGATCGGGGGATATTATTCTTTCGATCGACGGTCAAACCCTGCCCGCGAGCGCAGAATCCCTCTTGCAGCTCAAGGAAGTTATCGAAACCCATCCCAATAGACCCCTCTCAACCCAAATCGAGCGCGACGGTCGCCCGATCGTTCTCGAGCTTACCCCCAAACCCGACTCGGAGGGGAAAGGTCGGATCGGCGTACAACTGGCTCCCAATGGAGACCCGATCTATCGCCGCCCCAGTAGCATCTTCGAGATGTTCGAGTTAGGGGCCGATCGCTTCCAAACCATCTTCGTGGGAACCGCCAATGGATTCTACCAACTGATTACCGATTTTGGCGATACCGCAAGTCAACTCGCCTCCCCGGTCAAAATCGTGCAGCAAGGGTCGGAAGTGGCCCAAACCGATGCCCTCAACTTGCTCCTCTTCGGGGCGATTATCAGCATCAACTTAGCCATTATCAACATCCTACCCCTACCCGCTCTCGATGGCGGTCAGCTCGTCTTTCTGCTTTTAGAAGGACTGCGCGGTAAACCCGTCCCCACCCACATTCAAGATGGATTCATGCAGTCGGGCTTTTTAGTGTTACTCGGTTTGGGCGTATTTCTGATCGTGCGCGATACCAGCCAACTCGAGTGGGTGCAGCAGTTGATGCGATAGCGAAGATCGAATGCAGGGGGAGGAGGAAATGACGCGGTGACGCGGTGAGGGAAAACGGGAGAATGGGGATATCGTTCAAATACTCAGCGCTCGTTGCCTCCGTTTCTCCCGAAGCTCCTAAAGCTCCATTTGCTTGTGCTACTGAAGTGCCATACAGAAAATAGTCAGGAGGATTGCCGTGGCAGAAAATCATTCTGAAACCAAAATTTCCGATCGCGCTCCCGATTCTAATCCAAATCAGCCAACGATCGGATTGGTGGCGATCGGGCGTAATGAAGGCGATCGCCTGCGCAAATGTCTCGAATCGGTGGTGGATCGAGTCGATCGGGTGGTTTACGTCGATTCCGGTTCTACCGATGGCAGCATCGAGATGGCGCGATCGCTCGGTGTGGATGTCGTCGAACTCGATTTGACGATTCCTTTTACGGCCGCTCGCGCCCGAAATGCCGGCTTTATTCACCTACAAAACGTCGTTCCCGACCTCGAATTCGTCCAATTTGTCGATGGGGATTGCGAAGTCGTGGAAGGATGGATCGATCGGGCCGTTGCCGAACTCACCGCCAAACCCGAAGCTGCCGTCGTCTGCGGTCGCCGTCGCGAGAGCTTCCCCGACCAGTCGATTTACAACCGCCTGTGCGATTTAGAATGGGATACCCCCGTCGGCGAAACCAAAGCCTGCGGGGGAGATGCGATGATGCGCGTGGAGGCTCTAATGCAAGTTGAAGGATTCAACCCCAGCTTAATTGCCGGGGAAGAACCGGAACTATGCGTGCGACTGCGCCAGAACGACTGGAAAATTTTCCGTCTGGATGCGGAGATGACCCGGCATGATGCCCGGATGATGCATTTTTCCCAGTGGTGGAAGCGGATGTTCCGAGCGGGTTATGCCTACGCCGAGGGAGCCTGGTTACACGGCTCTCCTCCCGAACGCCATTGGGTCAAGGAGACCAAAAGCATTTGGCTGTGGGGGTTTATTATCCCGGCGATCGCTCTGGTAATGGCTTGGCCAACGCAAGGATGGAGTTTATTATTATTGGCGGGTTATCCCGTGCTGGCGTATCGGGTGACGCGCTACATGGAAACCATCGGCAAACCCAAAGCGGATGCCACCCTCTACGGCATCTTTTGCGCGATCGGCAAGTTTCCCAACCTCTTCGGACAGTTCAAGTTCCATATCAATCGCCTCTTGAAGAAACAAGGCAGCATCATCGAGTATAAAAGCTGAGAAGGGGAAGAGAGATTGGGTATCTTTAGTGAAGAGGAAACCGAACATTGGCTGAGGAATCCCGGTCTCGCCATCTGGGTGACTGAATCGAGTTTGTATAAAAACTCGCCCCGATCGTGGATAGTTGATGGAACTGCCATTGATGGTAATCGTGGCTTTGGACATGAAAGACCTCGATACTTTGATGGAAAAGCGGTGTTACTCACTCCCGAGAAGAAGTTTGTTGAAAAAGAATTTTCGATCGGAGAGATTCACTTTTCTAGAGCAGGCTTTAAGTGGGTTATAGAAAGAGCTTCACCTCTTCCACCTCCACCTTTTCTCGTCTCATCCGATGAAAAAATCCAGATGATATTTAATGGAGAGGCTGAAGTTGTCGAAGATCCAGGAGAGGTGGACTTTTTTGATACTGAGGATTTTTATTGTTACCCAATGCCAATCGGGACAAGAAACTGGTTTGGAGTTTGGGCAATTAAAGGAAATAAGAAAGTCCATTTAGTCGCATTCTCTTCAAATAAAGATGCCAAAATTGCAGAAGACGAGCAACTCTGGTCTTTTGAATGGGAGTGTTTTCTCGGTAGAATTCGAGCGATTTAAGTCGATGATGAAAACCAATTTTGAATTTTGCATTTTTAATTTTTAATTCTCTCCCATGCCTCGCAAACGATCGTCTAAAAAGCAAAAAGCTCTCGAAATACTCGTTCGCCTCAAACGTCTGTATCCCGATGCCACCTGTAGTTTGAACTACAATACTCCCGTCCAGCTACTAGTTGCCACCATTCTTTCCGCGCAATGTACCGACGAGCGAGTCAATAAAGTGACTCCGGCATTATTCGATCGATTTCCCGATGCTGAAGCTTTTGCCGGAGCAGATATTGCCGAAATTGAAACCTTGGTGCGATCGACGGGATTCTACCGCAACAAAGCCAAAAACATTCAAGGGGCCTGTCGGGCGATCGTCGAAAAATTTAACGACGAAGTTCCCCAACAAATGGAACAATTGCTCGAGTTGCCGGGGGTAGCGCGCAAAACGGCCAACGTGGTGCTAGCTCACGCCTACGGGATTAATGCCGGGGTTACCGTCGATACCCACGTCAAACGATTGAGCAACCGCCTGGGGTTAACCTCGCAAACCAACCCGGTGAAAGTGGAGCGCGATTTGATGCCGCTTCTGCCCCAAGAAGATTGGGAAAACTGGTCGATCCGGCTAATCTACCACGGTCGCGCAGTCTGTGCTGCCCGCAAACCCGCCTGCGATCGATGCACTCTCGCTGACTTGTGTCCTACAGCAGAGGGAACTCCATTTTAGTCAATGACATCGAATCTGGATATCGTAAAGATGAGCAGAAGAATCACTCTGTTGGTGATGGCAATTGGTATGAGAAAAGTTAGAAATTCTTTTTGAAGCCTTTGTCGATATTGCAATGGGAGTTAGAGATTACTTGAAATCTCTTGAATCGGAAAGGGTTTAGGTTGCGATCGTAGAATTCACATGAAAAGTAATTTAGAAGTCGTCAGTCTGGAGTCATTTGCCAAACCCTATCTGCCAAAAAACTTGTTAGCAGAAGTGGAAGCGCTGCGTCTTTCTTTCGGCGCGCAGGGCGTTCTCAATCATCGAGAGGGTATGGCTCAATTCTTCACCCCAGCACCGGTAGCAGAATTGATGGCGGACTTATTCGAGAATCTGGACGGACCGGAAATATCCCTCTTAGATGCCGGGGCGGGAATCGGAACTCTTCTGGCAGCTGTCGTGGCACGAATTTGCCAATGTCCAACATCACTTCAAACCCTAAAAATTGTCGCTTATGAAATCGATCGTCAGCTGCTAGAGGCTCTCGAACGCACGTTGGCACAGTGTCAAGAAGCCTGTGCTTTGCGAGGAATCACTTTCACCTACGAGATTCGCCATCGGGATTTTATCGAGGATGCGGTGGCAATTCTGGCTCCAGGCTTATTCGATCGACCTCGCTTAGCCTCTTTCACTCACGCGATTCTCAATCCACCCTACGGTAAAATCGGTTCTTCTTCTAAAACCCGTCAACTTTTACAGCGAATTGGTTTAGAAACAACCAATATTTATACTGGCTTTATGGCTTTAACCGCACTGTTACTCGAGCCAGAAGGAGAAATGATTTCCATAACTCCTCGCAGTTTTTGTAATGGAACCTATTTTCGACCTTTTCGGAAACTATTCTTGGATCTGATGAGTTTATCTCAGATTCATGCGTTCGAGTCTAGAAACGGTGTCTTTCGGGATGATGCGATACTTCAAGAAACTATCATCCTACATGCCCAGAAGCAATATTCTCAAAAAGAGACCGTTACAATTATTACCAGTCAGGAAGCGGATGACGATCTGGAATTGTGGCATCACTTGCCTTACTGCGAAGTCGTGCGACCTAACGATCTTGAAAAATTTATCAGAATCTTACCCGATGCCGATAGTCAGTGGATTTCTCAACAAATTGGGAAATTTAATTGTTCGTTAGAAGACCTCGGAATTTCTGTCTCGACCGGTCGCGTTGTAGATTTCCGAGCGAGAGAATTTCTCCGCACCCAACCCAGCCGAGAAACGATACCGCTAATTTACCCAGTGAATTTGGCTGACGGCCATATAGAATATCCCGTTCTGGGTAAAAAACCTCAAGCTATCCTGAATACTCCTGCGACCCAAAAACTTCTAGTTCCCGATGGAAATTATGTTTTGTGCAAGCGATTTTCCTCAAAAGAGGAGAAACGAAGGATCGTCGCAGCTATCTATCAAGCTGGCGTTCTGGGTCATTCTCAAGTTGGCTTTGAAAACCATATCAATTATTTTCATCAAAATGGTCGAGGTTTGGATAAAGTATTGGCACGAGGACTATCTGTCTTTCTCAATTCGACGTTAGTCGATCGTTTTTTCCGGCTCTTCAACGGACATACTCAGGTAAACGTTACCGACTTACGCAGTCTGACTTATCCGAGCAAAGAAGATTTGATAGTCTTGGGTCAGAAGCTCGGAAGTAGAAACCTCACCCAGCAGGAGATCGATATCCTCATCGAGAAAGAGTTATTGACTATGCCCGAGAACAGCCACGAGAATCCTGCGAATGCGAAGTTCCGCATTGATGAAGCCCTCGATATTTTGGGGCAACTCGGACTGCCCAAGAAGCAACTGAACGAACGCTCTGCGCTGACTTTACTAGCATTACTCGAGATCAGACCGTCCTCGACCTGGAAAGATGCCAAGTCTCGGCACATCGGGATTACGCCGATGATGGATTTCATGGCCGAGCATTATGGAAAAACCTACAAACCGAATACGCGAGAAACCGTTCGCCGTCAGACCGTGCATCAGTTTTTAGATGCCAGCTTGATTCTCATGAACCCGGATAATCCCCAACGTCCCGTCAATAGTCCAAAAACCGTTTATCAAATTGAGGAGAATGCCCTGAAGCTGATTCGCAAATACGGGACAACCCAGTGGATGCAAACATTGCGCGTTTATTTGAATTCTGTTGAAACGCTGAGGCAGAAATACGCCCAAGAACGAGAAATGGCTCGCATTCCCGTTGTCATTGAGGGACAAGAACGAACGCTCTCTCCTGGGGGGCAAAATGTCTTGGTCAAAAAGATTATTGAAGAGTTCGCACCCCGTTTTACGCCAGGGGGACGCTTGATTTACGTCGGCGATACCGACGAGAAATTCGTATATTTTGCCGAAGACGCTCTAGCAGATTTAGGAGTCACTGTAGATGCTCGTGGAAAAATGCCCGATGCGATCGTTTATTTCTCCCAAAAGAATTGGCTGGTGTTGATTGAAGCCGTGACTTCTCACGGACCCATCAATCCAAAACGCAAGCAGGAACTGGAACGATTGTTTGGACGAGCCGTGGTGCCGCTAGTTATGGTAACTGCGTTTTTAAACCGTCGGGCGATGGTGGAGTATCTACCGGAAATTGCTTGGGAAACTGATGTTTGGGTTGCAGAAGATACCACGCACTTAATCCATTTTGACGGTCAGCATCTACTCCAGCTTTATACCAATGTCCAATAGGGATTCTAGAAGTTTTGTCAGTCAACCAGCCCCACACCCCATTTCCCTATTCCCCCACTCCAAACAGCAAAAAAACGGCCATTTGTCATCTTCCCAGAAACAGAACTTGCATCGGGGATCGTGAGCCGAAAAGCCTCATACTCGGGACTTTGGGCTATTCAAGGGCGATCGGATTAGGTTAGAATGATTCTTGTTCAAAACACTGGAGTGCGCGTCGCGTCCGGCGCGATACTCAGCTAGAGGAGATTACGAACACCATGGCATACGAACTGCCCACTCTACCCTACGACTATACAGCCCTAGAACCCTCCATTTCCAAGAGTACTTTAGAGTTTCACCACGACAAGCATCATGCCTCTTACGTGAAAAAGTACAATGATGCCGTGAGCGGAACTCCCCTCGATAGCAAGTCTATCGAAGAGGTGATTAAGGAAATCGCTGGCGATGCGGAAAAGAGCGGTTTGTTTAACAATGCAGCTCAAGCCTGGAACCACAGCTTCTACTGGAAGTGCATGAAACCCGGTGGTGGCGGCACTCCGAGTGGAGACCTCGCAGCCAAAATCGATGCGGATTTCGGTAGCTTCGATAAGTTTGTCGAAGCTTTCAAAGCGGCTGGTGCAACTCAGTTCGGCAGCGGTTGGGCTTGGTTGGTGCTCGATGGCGGCACCTTGAAAGTCACCAAGACGTTGAATGCCGAGAATCCACTCGCCGACGGACAAACACCTTTGCTAACGATGGACGTGTGGGAACACGCTTACTACCTCGATTATCAAAATCGTCGTCCCGACTATATCGGTGACTTCCTGGGCAAGTTGGTGAACTGGGATTTTGTGGCTGAGAATTTAGCGGCTGCTTAAAATACTGAGCTTACCGTAGGCAGGTTGGCGATCGCTAACCTGCCTCGCTCTATCTATGAGAAGACGAAGTGATTTTGTTTAACGTTTGTTAAAACTTTTAAAACTCTTCTAATAACCATTCCGAGGCACGCTCTCCCAAATCCAGGGGAATACTAACCGCTTTTCCCAGGCGAGGGCGTTCTCGGGTTTGTTCGATATGGCTTTGAACGAGATCGATCGCCCCCCACCCGTTAAGATAGCTGGCAACTCGATCGAAATGCTCGAAATACTCCGCTTCCGATAGGGGAAATGAGGCCTGCTCTAAATACTTCCACATCACCAGCATAAAAATCTTTCCCTTCGTTCGCCGCAATTGAACGTCATAAGAATGACCCCATTTATTTAGGATTAACTGGTGCAATTCTTGTCCGGTCATGGGTATTTTCTTAAATTAGAGTGACGGGGAGTTTGATGGGGAACCGCAAAGAAACGACGAGATAAATGGCGAAAACCCATCATTGAAGAATGAATACAGGCTCGTTCTATCGGGACGAGAGAGAAATCGGGCTTTCAAGTGGCAACTGATGAGACGAGTGCCGAAAGTCAAAGTGATGTTTACATTTTTTTACATTTTAATCGAGTCAGAGACTATTACAATAAGTTATGTAAAGGTACTCATTTTCGATACCATTTGTAAAGTTCTACAAATTAAACTCATATAACACATAGCACGAACGTAACCCATGACTCAACTCTCAGGATCGTCAGATGTCCCTAGCATGGGGCGACGCCAATTTATGAATTTTCTCACCTTCGGGACGGCATCCGCTACGGCGGCTGCGGCTCTGTATCCCGTGGTGAAGTATTTTCTCCCTCCCGCCAGCGGCAGCAAAGGAGGCGGACTCACCGCCAAAGATGCGTTAGGTAACGATGTAAGCGCTAGCGAGTTCACCTCAACCTACAAACCCTCAGAGCGCTCCCTTGCCCAAGGTTTCAAAGGCGACCCGACCTACATTATCGTAGACGGAGAAGGTTCGATCGCCAGCTACGGACTGAATGCCGTTTGCACCCACCTCGGCTGTGTCGTGCCTTGGAATGCTGGGGAAAATAAATTTATGTGCCCCTGCCACGGTTCTCAATATAATAACGAGGGCAAAGTCGTTCGCGGCCCAGCACCGCGATCGCTCGCCTTGGTTCACGCTAACGTCGAAGATGATAAAGTCATCTTTACCCCCTGGACGGAAACCGACTTCCGCACCGGAGAAGACCCTTGGTGGGCGTAAGGCTGTGGGCTTCAAGAAATTAGGAGAACCCCATTCCCCACAAATTCGTTTGATGAGAACATTATCCGCTACAGATGAAAAAACTTTTTCGATTTGAAACGCTCCGCCGCCTGACGGCAACCATTGTTAGAGGTTGCCTCGTTGCCGCTACTGCGATTGCCTTTTTCCTCGCTGGCGACTTTGCCCTACCTCAGTCCGCCGCAGCCTACCCGTTTTGGGCGCAACAAACCGCTCCGGAAACCCCTCGCGAAGCCACCGGACGCATTGTCTGCGCCAACTGCCACTTGGGAGTCAAACCGACGGAAGTCGAAGTTCCTCAATCGGTGTTACCCGATACGGTATTTAAAGCCGTGGTCAAAGTTCCCTACGATACTGAGGCTCAGCAACTCCTCGGAGATGGTAGCAAAGGCGGCTTGAACGTCGGTGCGGTGTTGATGTTGCCTGAAGGTTTCAAAATCGCCCCCGAAGATAGAATCCCCGAAGAGATTAAAGAAGAAACCGAAGGGATGTACTATCAGCAGTATCGCGAAGACCAAGAGAACGTGATTATCGTCGGTCCTCTGCCTGGAGATGATTACCAAGAAATGGTATTCCCCGTCCTCTCTCCGGACCCGGCAACGGATAAAACCGCTCACTTTGGTAAGTACGCCGTTCACGTTGGCGGTAACCGGGGTCGCGGTCAAGTGTATCCCACCGGTCAAGCGAGCAATAATGTCGTTTACAAAGCTCCTATTGCCGGAACCGTAACCGATATTCAAGAGGAAGAATATGTCGGCTACCAGGTGACGATTCAAGCCGAGGATGGTTCTGAAGTCGTCGAGACCGCAGGTCCTGGTAGCAACCTCCTCGTTTCCGTGGGAGATACCGTCGAAGCCGGTCAGGCGTTGACCACCAATCCCAACGTCGGTGGATTCGGTCAAGCCGATGGTGAAATCGTCTTGCAAAGTTCCGCTCGGATTACCGGATTGCTCGGATTCTTCGTTTTGGTGATTTTGACTCAAATCTTCTTGGTTCTGAAGAAGAAGCAGGTCGAGAAAGTTCAAGCGGCCGAAATGAATTTCTAAGGGACAAATTGGGAATCGGGAGTCGATCGCACTTCTGGTTTCCTGCTTGTTCTCGGAGGCAATATGAAGGATGTTTCTGACTTGTTAAGAAGCATCCTTTTTCAATTGTTCTGTTAGGTTCTGTTCATTGGTGACAAGTTAAGACGGAAAGCTCAAAATCCCTTCATCGACAAACTAATCCGTTTCAACTTCTCCTTTACCTCTAACACCCGTACCTTCACCACCTGTCCCACTTTGACAATTTGTTTGGGATCTTCGACAAATCGATCGGCCATTTGGGAGATATGCACCAACCCATCCTGATGCACCCCAATATCCACAAACGCGCCGAAGTTTGCCACGTTCGTCACCACCCCTTCGAGTTCCATTCCCGATCGCAAATCGCCAATCTCGTTCACCCCATCCTTGAAACTGGCGTAGGTAAATTGCTCGCGGGGGTCGCGGCCGGGTTTTTCGAGTTCTTGGATGATATCTTGCAGGGTTAACTCGCCCACGGTATCGGTTAAATAGGGCTGCCAATCGAGGGTTTTCAGGCGATCGGCTACCCGCGTCATCTGGGTTAGGGGAACATTTAAATCCTTGGAAATCGACTTGACAACGCTGTAGCTTTCCGGGTGCACGGCGGTATTATCGAGAGGATTATCCCCCGATCGAATCCGCAGAAATCCCGCGCACAGTTCAAAGGCTTTTTTCCCCAACTTGGTCACTTTTAATAACTGTTGGCGATTTTTAAACGCGCCGTTTTCGTGACGGTAAATGACAATATTATTGGCGATCGCCGGCGTAATTCCCGACACGAATGTCAGCAACTCTTTCGAGGCGGTATTTAAATCGACTCCCACGTAGTTGACGCAACTTTCGACGGTTTCGTCGAGCTTTTTTTTGAGCAACTTTTGGTCAACATCGTGCTGGTATTGTCCCACCCCGATCGACTTGGGATCGATTTTCACCAACTCTGCTAACGGGTCTTGCAAGCGACGGGCAATACTAATCGCCCCGCGCACCGTCACGTCCAAATCGGGAAACTCGGAAATCGCCACGGGACTCGCCGAATAAATCGAAGCCCCCGACTCGTTCACCATCACCTTAACGGGCGGTTTGGCAAAGGGCTTGAGTACGTCGGCGACAAAGCGATCGGTTTCCCGACTTGCCGTACCGTTGCCGATGGCAATCAACTCGATGCCGTGGCGTTCGATCAGGCGGGTGAGGGTGCGCGCCGCCTCCTCTCGGCGACGATCGCTTTGGTGGGGGAAAATGGCTTGATACTCCAAAAACTGCCCCGTTGCTGCGATCGCCGCCACCTTGCATCCGGTGCGAAATCCCGGATCGACTCCCAATGTGGGTTTCATCCCGGCTGGGGCAGAAAGTAACAAATCTCGCAAGTTGGCTTCAAAAGTTTCGATCGACTCCCCATCCGCCCAGGCTTTTTTCTCCCCCATCACTCCATTGACGATCGAAGGTTTCATCAACCGCTTGAAGGCATCGGCGATCGCCTCTTGGTAAAAACGGCGGACTTCCCGCGCCGGGGTGCGAATTTCGCGATCTTCGAGATACGTCAAGACTCGATCTTCATCAAAGAGCAAATTCAGATCGACAATGCCCTCCTTTTCCCCCCGCAGCAGCGCCAACAAGTTATGCGGGGCGATCGCTTTGACGGGAATTTGATAGTCGCGGTACATCTCAAATTTCGTCGTGCCTTCGGGATAGTCGGGTTTCACCGCAGCGGTAAAGGTTCCCGATTTCATCAAATAATCCCGCAAGTAGGCTCTCGACTGGGCATTTTCCGCCACCGCCTCGGCAATGATATCCGCCGCCCCTTTGAGGGCTTCCTCGGGTGTTTTTACCCCCTTTTCGGCATCGACATATTTTTGGGCTTCCCCTGCCAGAGATACATTTTTCCCCTGACGGTGGTTGTGAGAAGCAATCCACTCGGCGAGGGGTTCGAGTCCCTTTTCGCGGGCTGCGGTGGCGCGGGTGCGGCGTTTGGGACGGTAGGGAAGATAGAGATCTTCGAGTTCCGTTTTCTGCAAGCAAGCTTCGATTTGGGCTTGCAGGGCATCGGTGAGTTTCCCCGCATCGGCAATGGCTTGGAGAATCGTGGCTTTGCGTTCCTCCAACTCCGTGAGATAGGTAAATCGATCGCTCAGTTGGCGCAATTCTATCTCCGTCATGTTCCCGGTGCGTTCTTTGCGGTAGCGGGCGATAAACGGAATCGTCGCCCCTTCGGCAAACAGGGAGAGGGCGCTATCGATTTGGCTGCGTTTGAGGGAAAGTTCGCGGGCTAACTGTTGGGGAATGTCGAGCATCGGGGACTGGGGGAACGATAGATGTGAAGTGTAGCAATAGGATAAGCCGTTTGAGATTGAAACGGCAAGATGGGGATGGGGAGAAATGTGAGCTGGGGGAGAAACGGAGGAATTAGGATACCAACATTCCAGTTCTCACCAAGGCGATTTCCATCATCAGAACCGTCAAATCGACGTGGGAACGCCATGAATGGCGAATTGCTCGTGACTCTCCCCCGGCGTGCACTGCGTCATTCTCAAATTCAAACCGAGACGATCGTGCATCTTTAACCACTCGGGTGTAGATTAAGCGAGGACGGCTTTAAATTGCAATTTTAATTGCAACTTCGCGGCTTTTTCCCCATCTCTAAATTGCCGCTTTCCTCTTCAAAAGCCTTATGTATTTTGTCTGTCTCGTAGAGCACAAATTTTTGGGAGTTCGGACAATTTTTTTGTGAGGCTTTGGGTTTTGCAAACCCATTCGGTGTACCTACTTTTGGATGAAAATCGAATAGATGACGTTTAAAGATTATTTTTCGACACAAGCTGCTGCTTATTCCACTTATCGCTCTGGATATCCGAATGCTTTATTTGAGTATCTGGCCTCACTTTGCCCTCAAAGCAATCGAGCGTGGGATTGCGCGACGGGAAACGGACAAGTCGCCAGGGGTCTGGTTCCATATTTTCAGACGATTATTGCCACGGATGCCAGTTCCGCTCAGATTGAAAATGCGATCGTCCATCCCCAAATTTACTATCGAGTCGAACCCGCAGAAAACACCACCATCGAAACTGACTCGATCGATTTAATTACCGTCGCTCAAGCCCTCCACTGGTTCGATATCGATCGATTTTATCTCGAAGCCAAACGAGTTCTCAAACCCAGAGGAGTTATCGCCGTTTGGTGCTATCAACTACTCTCAATTTCTGAAGAGATTGACTCGATTCTTGAAGAATACTACCATCAAATTGTCGGAGAATATTGGCTGCCGGAACGTCAACTGATTGAAGAGCAGTATCGATCGATTTATTTTCCCTTTGAGGAAATTCAAACCCCCTCATTTCTAATGGAATCTTTGTGGTCTCTCGATCGAATATTGGGATACTTAGAAACTTGGTCGGCAACTCAACGATTTATCCAAGCCCGAAATCAAAATCCGATCGACTTGATTCGATCGCGTTTGACTCAAGCTTGGGGAGATTTTCCCACCTCTAAAGTTATCCGAAGTTTAATTAGCTTGAGAGTTGGAACGATATAATTCGCTCCAATTTAAAGGTTATCTGAGGTTCTCTGAAATTATTAAAAAATATCTAAAGCTCGCTCGTTTAGATATTTTGTTCGTAGAATTTATTGTGTCTTCAGTTGATAGTAAAGGAAGGCAACACCATTCTCGTATATTTTACGATCGGTCAGTTCGAGAGCCGTTTGGGCGATCGCCTCGGCAAATAACGGAATTCCACTCCCCATTAAGAACGGATTAATTTTTAGAATAATCTCATCGATTAAGCTATCGGCAAACAGAGTTGTCGCTAAATTTGCCCCTCCGCACAGATAAATATCTTTGCCGGGTTTCTGCTTCAAACTGCGGACGAATTCCCCGGCATTTTCCGAAACGATCGTCACTTGGGGATTTGGACTTTGGGCGATCGTCCTCGAAAAGACGTAACTCTCCATCATCGGGTAGGGGTCGGTTTTCCCCTCTTTTAGCCCCACTTCATAGGTTTTTCGTCCCATGAGAACGGTATCGAAGGCTTGGAGGGATTCGATATAGTCCCGGACGGGTTCGCCATCGAACAGAAACCCATCAAACGAGCCATCTTTGTGGGCGATAAAACCATCTACGCTACAAGCGACGTAATATTTAAGTTTTCGCATGGTTCAAATCCTCTCGATCGCACTGGATTGACTCGCACCGCACTGCTAACTGAAGAGGAAAGAAAAAACGATCGACGACCTTTGCTCTCGACTCGCGCGCGAATTGCTCTGTGGTTTTGAAATCTATAATCTTAAAAATAGTCTTAAAATCTGTATCCTTGAAATTTGTGGTCTCGAATCACGAAGAGGGAAGAATAGATCGAGGGAACTCGCGCAACGAAGGAAGGGCGCGAACGTCACACCGCCTTTACCCCGTCCGCCATCCTTCCTCCCTCTAGCGATCTTCGTATTAGGATTCCCGATTCAACGCGGCTTCAACTTGCTGGAACTCTCGATCTAAACGAGTTTTCAACTTCTTCGAGAGAGGACGGTTGCCGTAGGAGTTGTAATGACCGGCCAAAGAATCTAAAGCCGTTTGGATCGTGGTAAAAGAGGGTCGTCCGGTGACGTTTTCATCCCGACGATAGCGGGCGATGAATTCGTAAATCGTATCCTTGGCTTGAGCTTGAGCTTTGGCTTTTTCGGGGGTTCCTTCCGGCAGCTCGATCGCGGTACGCAGAGTATTAATCATGGTCAGGGAATCTTGGCGGTAGTTACCCGTGATGCCCGAGGACGAGGAAGAACATCCCCCCAAGCCAATCGCGACGACTAGGACTAAAGCTAGCACGGAGGACAAAAATCGTTTCATGGATTTGGAATGGCTAAAGTGCGTCAATGTTAAGGAATTCTAAAATCCTATCTTGAATTGGGATCGCTCGAGTAGATCGGCAGCATCACGATGTCACCGATAAGGCGCGATCGTCTTGCACGCTAGCGAAGAAACTATCCCAGTCCTGACCGGATTTTCCTTGAGTTTCGGCTTCTTTAACCT
This sequence comes from Cyanobacteriota bacterium, assembly GCA_034189805.1. Lineage (GTDB taxonomy): Bacteria > Cyanobacteriota > Cyanobacteriia > Cyanobacteriales > Geitlerinemataceae > Zarconia. The sequence continues at coordinate 14,736 of JAXHUC010000010.1, read as the reverse complement.
CGAAGGTGACGTTACGGGCTTGGGGATTTTCGATCGCCCGCACGCACAGTTCGGCAATATCTTCTCGGGAACACTTGCCCTTAATCGTATCGCCGCGATCGGCCATGAGGGTTTTGTCACCCGGTTCTTCAGTGAGGGCGCAGGGACGGACGATGGTGTAGGGAACGCCACTGGCACGGACGCTATCTTCACCTCGCAGTTTCCAGGTGAGAATGCCCCCAAGTTGGTCGTTCATGCGTACGGCTGGGGGTTCTTCGTCTAAATTCAATCCCGGTTTGCCCGGACGGGTGACCCCGGCAGAGCTAATCATCACAAACTGAGGTAGGTTATTGCCTCCATAAGCGGCGATCGATTCGATTTCCAGCCGGAAAGTACCGGGGCTGAAAACGGGGTTGAGTTCGCCGTCGTATTCAAATTTGCTCAGCATCAGTTGGAACGATCGAATGCTGCTCGTATCCACCGGAGCGTGGTCTTGGAGGGTTTTGGCGCGGAAGGTGGGAATCAGATCTGCAAAGGGAATGCGGATACTCGTGGAGATGTTGTAGACGGTATCGAAGGAGTAGCAGTAGCCAATGCCGTCCCATTTATCGCTATCCCGAAGGATGAATTTGTAGCGGTTGCCATCTCCCTTGATGCGCAGTTCGATGCCTTCGTAGCCCGATAAATTCAGGGGAATATCCAGGTTGCGGGTGCGCACGGAGGCAAATCCTCCAGAATTGGCGGTGGAAACGTTACCGCTAAAGAGGGCCGCACCGTAAATAGGTTGAATCCCGCTTTCACTCGCACCACCCATCACTACGTCATCCACAGACCCCCAGAGTTCTTCGATCGGGCGATCGGGTTGGGTAAAGTCGAAGATGGTTCGTTTGTTCGGGGCGTTCTTGAGATATTTCGCTGCCCCCGTCACCAGATTTTCCACCCCGCGATACTCGATATATTCGGGCGTTCCCACCACTTCGGGCATGTAGAATTTGATGCCTTGGTAGTATTTCTCGCGGGTGGGGGTATCTCCTTCGACGGGTTGGACTCGGGTTCCCGTGCAGCAAATGACCGCGCGAATATTATTAAACACCGCCGGAGTCAGGGTTTCGGGGAGGGTGATATCGGCTTCGACGAGTTCGACGCGATCGCCGAGGGTTTCTTTACCCCGTTTGGCATCGCGAACCAGGGCCCGAACGGTATAGCCCCGTTCTAGAAGTCGGCGTACCACCCGCTTGCCCACGCCACCCGTGGCCCCGGCAACGAGGACGATACCGGATTGGGGTTTTTCTTCGATCGATGTCATCGAACCTCCTCCAAAGAGCTTCTGGAGCCATTTACAGCTTCCCACAAAGGGGATAATGCCGAAATACCCCAAGGTTTTGGCAAATCGGCCGGCATCCCACTTCTCGCGTTGGGTCATGACGCAAATCCTCAATTTTTGCAACGGTTTGTAACTAAATTGTAAAAAATATTGACCGTTTGGGCGCAATGCGACCGGAATCGCTCTCAAAGCGTTCTAAAAATCGTGGCAACTTTCAGAAAAGGGCGATCGCAACAAGTAACAATATATTAAGTAAGATTAATATTATTGGTTAGCACCCAACTCAAACAAAAATCAATAACAAAAATCAATGGTACTTTTTGGATTCGGTAAAAAGCCCAGTATGCCTACCCCCGAGGAAGCATTACCCGGACGGGACCAACCCATGCCCGTTCCCGAGAAACACTTCGTCAACGGCAATCCCCTCAAGCCCCCCTTTCCCGCCGGATTTGAGACGGCGATGTTCGGGATGGGTTGCTTCTGGGGTGCGGAACGGCGCTTCTGGCAGCAAGAAGGGGTCTTCTCTACCTCCGTCGGCTATGCGGCTGGATTGACTCCCAACCCTACCTATCGGGAAGTCTGTAGCGGCAAAACCGGACATAACGAAGTGGTGTTCGTGGTGTTCGATCCCAACAAGATTAGTTACGCCGACTTGTTAAAAGTATTTTGGGAAAGCCACGATCCCACTCAAGGGATGCGCCAGGGGAACGATGTCGGCACCCAGTATCGTTCGGGAATTTACGTCTATTCTGACGAACAGCGCCAGCTTGCCGGGGCCTCTCGCGATGCCTACCAAACAGCGCTTACCCAAGCCGGATACAACCAAATTACCACCGAAATTATCGACGCGCCCCCCTACTATTACGCCGAAGATTACCACCAGCAGTACCTGGCCAAAAATCCGAACGGCTATTGCGGTTTGGGCGGTACGAACGTGACTTGTCCGGTGGGCGTTCTCGAAGCGTAAAGTGGTACGCGGCTTTTTCTCAAGTCTCTCCTCGATGGGCGATCGGACAGATACCCACCTCAGACGATCGCCCCTTGGAGTGAACTGTTATATAATGGTTTCCTGGAGTTTTGATTTTCGCTACAGGGTTAGGATTGGTTTTCGCCATTAGTCTCCCGTATGCAGAATCGTTTGAGATAAAAGCTGGAGGCTTTTTGAATGTCAATTTATGTGGGCAACCTACCCTACGAAGTCGATCGCGATGACGTAGAAGAGGTTTTTAAGGAACACGGCACTGTCAAGCGAGTGCAGATTCCGACCGATCGAGAAACGGGTCGCCCGCGCGGGTTTGGCTTTGTTGAGATGGAAACCGAAGAAGAAGAGGCGGCTGCAATCGAAGCGTTTGATGGCGCGGAGTGGATGGGTCGCGTCCTCAAAGTCAATAAGGCCAAGCCTCGGGAAAAACGCAACGAGGGAGGCGGCGGCGGCGGTCGTCGTTGGTAAATCTCTCATCTTGCCCGCGTTCGCCCCGTCGCTCTTACCGACAAAGTAGCCAGGGGTATTATCGAACCGGGCAACACCTCAGTTCAAGTCTTCATAGTCGTTTACGTTCAATTTATATTTAAGGAGGATACAATATGACCCAAGTCATCCCAGGCGAAAACGAACCCCTGGAGTCTACTCTACGCCGATTCAAGCGCGAAGTATCCAGGGCCGGGATCTGGGCAGATATGAAAAAAAATCGCCACTTTGAAACGCCAATCGAGAAGCGCAAGCGCAAAGCCTTAGCCCGACGACGGAAGAAGTTCCGCCGCACTCGCAGAACGATGGCTGGGTAGCCACATTTTACCTAGGGTCGATCGACTCGACAAATCAAACTTTTGCACGATCGACCTATCTAGTTCTGGGAAAGTACAACTTTTTCCTCGATCGGCTAATGTTGATATTAACCCGACGATTTTCGGCAAATCCTGAAATTACAGTGCCTCTGGCCCTCTCTCTGACGGCTGAAGAACGCACTCGCTGCCGTCGTCGGGTTTTAACCGATCTAGGAGAAGAAGTCTACTTACAACTGCCTCGGGGGACGGTTTTGCAAGATGGAGACTTACTCGGGTCTGAAGATGGAGAATTCCAAGTCCGCACGATCGCTAAGCCCGAAGTTGTATTGACCGTCAAAGCGGCAACTCCTCTCAAACTCTTGCAAGCAGCTTACCATTTGGGCAATCGCCACGTCCAGCTCGAAATTCACCCCGCTTACCTGCGCCTCGCCCCCGATCCCGTTCTCAAGCAAATGCTCGAACGCTTGCAAGTCGAGGTTATCGAAGAAGTCGTGCCGTTTCAACCGGAAATGGGCGCTTACGGACACCACCATCATTAACCATCATTTATAGTGCTTCGCGCCCATCATGACCCTACCCGAAGCAGCCGATCGCAATTTTTCCCTCCTCCACCTGTTGCAGCTAGCCAGTCCGGCACTCCCGGTTGGGGCTTACAGTTACTCGGAGGGACTCGAAACCCTCATTGACAGGCAAATTATTACCAATGCCGACACCCTTGCAGACTGGCTCGAACGCGAACTTTACTTGGGGGCGATTCGGTTGGAAGCGGCGGTGATGTTGCGCGGGTATCGCGGTTTTGCCGCAGGAGATGATGCCAGTTTGGCGTACTGGAATGCATGGCTTTCGGCGGCAAAAGAAACCGAAGAACTGCGAAATCAAAGCGCGCAGATGGGCAGTGCTTTGAGTCGATTGGCGATCGCCCTTCATCCCCCAGTTGAATCGGCGATTTCTGCTGCGGGCAACCCCTGCAATTTCGCGATCGCCTTTGGTACGATCGCCGCAAGCTGGAAACTCGACGAGTCAGAGGTGCTGCTGGCTTACTTGCAAAGCTGGGCGAGCAATGCCATCGGTGCCGGAGTGAAATTGATTCCTTTGGGTCAAACGGCAGGTCAACAGCTTTTAGTCGGTCTTTACGGGGCGATCGATCGGGCGGCTCGAGAAATTATCGTCCTTGAAGATGACGACCTCGCTAGCTGCGGTTGGGGGTTAGCGCTAGCGAGTATGGCACACGAAACCCTCTACAGCCGCCTCTTTCGCTCTTGAAGCCTTTAATAGGTCTTCTCTAATGTTCCCTCTTCTAAGTTAAACAGCATGTGGAGGGTTTGCATGGCCCGACGGCGCGCTTCGATATCTTGCTGCGCCCGCAGTTGCACCATCGGATCGTGGAGAATTTTATTGACGATACCCCGAGTTAGAGCTTCGATGACTTCTTGATGCTTATCGGCAAATTCGACCCCCAAACGAGAAAGAGCTTTTTCCAATTCCTGCTCGCGAATGGTTTCGACTTTTTTGCGCAAGCTGCTGATGGTGGGGACGGTTTCGAGCGATCGCAACCACACGTCAAAGGCACTCACTTCTTCGTCGAGGAGGGCTTCGGCTTCCATCGCCATTTGGCGGCGGCTTTCTTGGTTTTGAGCCACCACCGCTTTGAGATTATCCACGTTAAAGGCTTGGACGTTGTTCAACTCGTTGGCATCGGCCGCCACGTTGCGAGGCACGGAAATGTCAAATAGCATCAAATTGTGAGCTGCGGGCAATACCGCTTCGAGTTTGGCGCGATCGAGTAACGGTTCCATGGAGGCCGTGCTGGTAAAGACGATATCCGAAGTCGCCACCACCGACATCATCTCGTCGAGGGCGTGGAGTTGCAATTGGGCTTCGCTAAAGCGCGCGGCTAACTCCTGGGCGCGTTTGGGAGAGCGATTGAGAATGCAAATGTGATTCGCCCCTTTGGCAATTAAGTGTTGCACCAGCAACCGCGCCATTTTCCCCGCACCGATAATCGCCACCCGACACAGGGATAAGTTTTCCGCTTCGAGTTGTGCCAGTTCCACAGCGGCCGAACTGATCGAGACGGCCCCAGTACCGATACTGGTTTCGGTGCGCACCCGCTTGCCCGCGCCGATGGCTTTTTTGAAGAGTTGGTTGAGAATGCGGCCGACCCCTTTATACTGTTGACCGAGTTTGTAGGTTTGTTTGACCTGGGCGAGAATTTGTCCTTCCCCGAGTACCAAACTTTCCAAACCCGCTCCCACGCGCATCAAATGCATGACGGCATCTTCGTGGAGCAAGATAAACAGGTGCGATCGCAATTGAGACAGGGGGACTTGGCTCGAGTCGGAGAGAAACTGGCTAATTTCCCACACGCCCGGTTCCGTTTCCGTGGTGACGGCATAAATTTCCAAGCGATTGCAAGTACTTAAAATTGCAACTTCTTCGATGTGGGGGTAACTCAGAAGTTGGGCGATCGCCTGCTCGATTTGCGGTTCTGGGATGCTAAGTTTTTCGCGAACCTCAACGGGGGTAGTTTTATGGCTCAGACCGATAACGACGATATTCATAAAGCTGGCGTTATGTAGGTTTTGTTATTGGGGTTTTTTATGCGATTTTTTTAAGGTTACGACTTGAAAATTGAGTCATTTGCGCTCGAAAATCGAGAAATAGCAAATGACTCTCAGCTCAAATAAAGAGATTAATGCAACTGCAAATACTTCGGAGCTTCAGACAGGTGAATGGTATCGACGAAACGGGCAGTTTTCGACTGACTTGAAATCACCAAAGATTGCGTGCGCGCGCCACCGTGGAAAAAGCGCACTCCCTCCATTAACGTTCCGGGGGTAATGCCGCAGGCTGCAAACAGCACCGTCTCGCCACAGGCCAGTTCTTCAGCACTATAGACGCGATCGGGATCGGTAATTCCCATTTCCGTCAAACGCTCGAGGTTGCTTTCTTTGCTCTCGCCGATCAAGCCGGTTTTGACGATCGCCGGATCGTAGATCAGTTGCCCTTGGAAATGTCCGCCCAAGCAGCGCATGGCGGCTGCCGAAATCACCCCTTCAGGAGCCGCACCGATGCCCATCAGCGCGTGAATGCTGGTACCGGAGAAGGCGCAAGAGAGAGCTGCCGATACGTCTCCATCGCTAATCAGGCGAACTCGCGCGCCGGCTGCCCGAATTTCGGCAATTAAGTCCTTGTGACGGGGACGATCCATGACCACCACCACCAACTCTTCAATCGATCGATTTAAGCAATCGGAAATGATTTTGAGGTTTTCCGTGGCAGTTTTGTTAATATCGACATGATTTTTAGCCGCCGGGGGAGCCGCTAATTTTTTCATGTAGAAGTCGGGCGCGGCGAACAATCCGCCTTTTTCGGAGATCGCCAGTACCGCCATCGAACCGTTTTGTCCGTACGCCACGAGGTTCGTCCCTTCACAGGGATCGACGGCAATATCAATTTCTAGCAGTTCGTCGGGGTTGCAATATTGTTTCGCGTCGGGTTGGGTACAAATCCCCACTTCTTCGCCAATATAAAGCATGGGAGCGTCGTCGCGCTCCCCTTCTCCGATGACGATGCGACCGCGCATATAAATCTTATTCATCCGCTCTCGCATGGCTTCTACAGCCACTTCGTCAGCGGTGTCTTTCTCGCCTTTTCCCATCCATTTGGCACTGGCGATTGCTGCTTTTTCTACAACTTCAATAATTTCTAATCCAAGGGTTGCGTCCACGAAGTCTATCCTCCGAAGTGCTTGTAATGTTTAATTATCGGGCGTTCCCAGTGTATAAGTTTATCAGAGGGCGGATACCCGTGGAGATGAAGGTCTGGCTGGATTTATGTTAAGTTTTGCATCCAAACCGCATCGATCGAGGATGGAAATTGACGTTTCAAGTGAATTTAGAAGTGCTAACTTCGATCGGATTGTGGCTTCTTCTCACCTCAGCGCGAGGGCGATCGGCGATCGGAGATCGGGTGGTGAAGAAAATGCCGTCAGCATGGCTGGGATTGGAGGTTTCGCTCGAGCGCGGAAGTCGGAGTCGGTGACGCGCGAACCCTGTGGAATGCCAGTTTTTCGGCTTTGAAGTCAGCTGAGTGCCGATCGCCGATCTCTCAATGCGTACGGACCCGATCGCAGTTCCCCATTCCCCGTTCCCCGTTTTTTTCTCCACCTCGGATTTTCCCAATTTCCCATTACGAGATCGTGCCAAAGATCGAGTAAATTTATTGCTTCAAAGATTGAGATCGAGACTTTAAAAAAGGTCTGGATAAAAGCTGCTCGATTGACTCCAAAGGTGACATTTTCGATCGGATCGAATCGCCAGATTTATCCAATTTTTGACGACATTTTCGGTAAATGTTCCTGTAAATCCTGAATGGTTAAAAGGGCTTGAAATGTAAGTTGTCGTTCCTCGTAAAATGCCGCTCCCCCTTGTTGGCGATCGACAATAGAAATTACCCGATCGACTTTGTATCCGGCCGCGCGCAACCGTTCCACCGCCTTCATCGCCGAAGCCCCCGTTGTCACCACGTCTTCTAGAACGACGACCTGAGAACCGGTTTCGAGTTCGGGTCCCTCAATATAAGCCATCGTTCCATGTCCTTTAGCTTCCTTGCGAACGATCAGTGCCGGGATGGGTCGATCGCTCAACGCTGAAATCGCACTGACGGCCGCAACGATCGGATCGGCACCCAAAGTTAACCCCGCCACCGCTTGGGTCTCTGGGGGCAACCGATCTAAAATCAGGCGGGCGATCGTCAGCGCGCCGACGGGATGGAGCGTCACCACTTTCCCGTTAATGTAGTAAGAGCTGCGCTGACCCGACGAGAGCACAAAATCCCCTTCCCGGTAAGCCAGTTGGCAAAATAAATCTAGAAGCGTCTGGCGCAAAGCGATCGGATCGGTCGAAAGTTGGGGAGAGTTGAGGGTCATAATCGTTAATCGCGTGAATAAAACTTGAGGACATCCTGAATCAGGATAAGATCGAGCTTAGCAAGACGCGACCGCACTCATTTTCAAAGCCAACTTTTCGAGACGAGAACCTGGCAATGGCGACTTGAGTCGGTTTGTCGGGCGATCGGTTCGGACCCGTCCTTTTTGAAGATGAGCAGTCGGTCTGCGTCCCACCCAAATCCCCGCGTCCGGACGATTGGGGAGTATCAAACAAACGTTAAGGATCGAAATGATGATGTATTGCTGCAAACCGATCGCCACCGTGCTGATTGCCATCGCTAGTTTATCCTCGATCGCGCTCCCGGAAAAAGCCTTCGCTCAGAGCCGATCGCAGCCCTTTGAGAATTTCGATAGCATTCAAATTAGAGAGCGCCAGGATGTCCGCGTCGTTCCCCTGATTACCTTACCGCAAGCATTTGATAGCGAGTTCTACGAGAATTCGGGCACTTATTGGGAGCGGAACAGCATGCGGGGACAAGCCGAGTCGATCGGCGGTCTGTTGTTCCCCGAACTCGAAATTGCCGAGGATGCGCGGGGTATTAACGCTCTTTACCGAGATGCGATGAACCAACAGCTTTACAACGATCCCTTCATTCGCACCCCGGATTTGAACGTTTATAACGGTTCTTTGCTAACATTGCCCTATGCGTGCGGGACAAGCCCGGTTATCGTGGATGGCACGCCGCTGCAATGTGCTCGACGGACGCGGTAGAAACTTTCGCGAGCGATCGCTCGATCTGTCTCATTTTCGTCCGGGTAGAACGGGCGATCGCCTGGAAAAACTTAATGTAATGGGCAGTGCAGGAGTTGAACCCGCCTATGGCGAATTATGAGTTCGCTGCCTAAACCGCTCGGCCAACCGCCCAATTCGGATAGATATTGATAAGATAACACAACGGACGATCCCAAATCTATCGCGAGTCGGAATGGATTCGCACCGCGATCGGACTCCGTGCAACTCATCGTGTAACTCTCCCGAACTCTCGAGAATCTGCGAATACTCATGAAACTCAATAGTACGATCGTTCTTACGGCTACCCTGCTGCTCTCGATGTTCGGAGCGGGTTTAATTAGCGCGATTTGGGGTTTTTCCATCGGACGAGACGCTTTGCAAGGGGTGACCCAACCGGACGTGCGCCCGACCAACAATCTCTTGGGCGATCGCGAAGGCTCCCGACAGGGAGAAGCGGTACAATTTTTGCAGGAAGAGGAAATTCTCAAGCAAGTGGAAAATATCGAAGGTTAAGCCAGGGGGAATCGAGAATCGTCGAGAATCCGCTCGATCCATCCCGAGCCAATTGCCACGTGCCTCTATGATGTTTATAGAGAAAGTTTGGCGATCGCATCTGCGAACCAAACCTACTATCTAGTCCTCACGCAAAATCTACCTCAATTTTCGTCAGCGATGATGAATCCTCGATCGGGGGAGGATGATGAATCCAACCCTTACACGTCCCGAATTCCCCACTCTGTTTGGTGGATTGCTTTGACACCGATCGCGGTGCTGGTGCTAATTGAGTCTCCGGCGTGGAGCACGACCGCCACCTCAAGTCAAACCGCACTGGCTTGGTCGGATATTTTCTGGCGCATCTTATCAGTATTCGGACTCATTGCGATTAACGCCTTTTTCGTCACCGCCGAGTTTGCCATGGTATCCGTGCGGCGATCGCGGATCAGCCAACTTGTCGATGAAGGCGACCTCCAAGCCAAAACCGTCCAGAACCTGCAAAGCCACATCGATTTGTTGCTTTCGACCACTCAACTCGGAATTACCCTCTCGAGTTTGGCGCTGGGGTGGATCGGCGAGAAAACCATGGCGAGTTTGGTTTTAGCGACGATCGAACGATTCTCCATCGATGGCGAACTCGGTAAATTTCTCACCCATTCGATCGCCATCCCCATTGCGTTTCTCTTGGTGGCCTACTTGCAAATCGTCCTGGGAGAGTTGTGTCCGAAATCCCTGGCGCTCTTGTACTCCGAAGATCTGGCGCGCTTGTTGGGACCGCCGAGTTTAACCATCGCCCATTTTTTCAGCCCGTTTTTGTGGATTCTCAATCAATCGACCCATTGGCTGCTGCGCCTGGTGGGGATTTCTTACTCCGGACAAGGTTGGTACAATCGCGTCACCCCGGAAGAATTACAGCTGATCATTGCCACAGATAAAGAGTCTACGGGACTCGAAGCCGAAGAGCGGGAATTGCTCAATAACGTTTTCGAGTTTGGAGACGTGACGGTGGATGAAGTGATGGTTCCTCGCACGAGCTTCAGCGCCATTTCCGAAAATGCGACCTTTCAGAACCTACTCCACGAAGTCGCCACATCCGGTCATTCCGGCTATCCGGCCATTGGCGAGTCTCTCGACGACGTGAGGGGAATCGTTTATTTTAAAGAACTTGCCGAGCCTCTAGCACAAGGGGTTTTAACCGTCGATACGCCCATTCAATCGTGGATTCGACCCGCCCGATTCGTCCCGGAATACATGCTCCTGAGCGAGCTGCTGCCGTTAATGCAGCGATTGGGACAGCCAATGGTGATGGTGGTAGATGAATATGGGGGAACCGCCGGATTGGTGACGATTCAGGATTTGGTGGCTCAAATTATCGGCGATCGCAGCGAACTCGAAGATTCAGAAGATTTGAGCGTGCAGGCGATCGACGATCGAACCTTTGCCGTACAAGCGCAAATGCATGTCGAAGAAGTCAACGAGTTGCTCGCGCTCAACTTACCTTCGATCGACGAATATCAAACCCTGGCTGGCTTTACGATCTATCACATGCAAAAAATTCCCCTGGTGGGGGAAATCTTGCACTACGACGGTCTCGAACTCAAAGTGATTGCCGCTGAAGGTCCCCGTCTCGATCGCATCGAAATTCGTCGGGGCCCATCGACCCAAGATTCAAACTCTACCCTCGATCGGGCATTGTTGGTTCCCGAATCAGATTGGGTAGATAATCCAGACGACAGTTCGATCCCACCCGAAGCAGAAACAATTTTTCCCCCCTGGGAACCCGAAACGAACTCAGAGGTCGAAGAAACAAAACCTTTGACTCGCGAAGAAGAAAAATATTCTGGCGATCGCTAAGGGGTGGAAAAGTGAAGCTTACGACCCCGATCGAGCGGAGGCGACCATATTTTGCTATGCTAGCTAGTCAACTTAATTTCTAGTCGTAGGAGGAGTCCGCATTGTCTCGCTATTACTTATTTACCTCAGAATCCGTTACTGAAGGCCACCCCGATAAAATTTGCGACCAAATCTCCGATACGATTTTAGATGCCTTGCTCGAGCGAGACCCCAGTAGTCGCGTCGCTGCGGAAGTCGTCGTCAATACCGGATTGGTTCTGATTACTGGAGAAATCACCTCCAGCGCGCAGGTGAACTACATCCAACTCGCCCGCAAAAAAATTGCTGAAATCGGCTATACCGATGCCGATAACGGGTTTTCTGCCGAGAGTTGCTCGGTGCTAGTGGCCCTCGACGAACAGTCGGCCGATATCGCCCAAGGGGTGGACAGCGCCCAAGAACGGCGAGAACAGGCAAGCGATCGGGAACTCGATGCGATCGGGGCTGGAGATCAAGGGTTGATGTTCGGCTTTGCCTGCAACGAAACCCCAGAATTGATGCCTTTGCCCATTAGCTTAGCCCACCGCCTGACTCGCCGATTGTCGATCGTCCGTAAAACTGGCGTACTCCCCTATTTGCGTCCCGATGGTAAGGCGCAAGTGACCGTCGCTTACGAAGACGACAAACCCGTCGGCATCGATACGATCTTAATTTCCACTCAGCATACGCCCACCATCGGCGACCTTACTGAAGATAAAGCCATCCGAGATAAAATTGAAGCGGATTTGTGGACGAACGTCGTCCAACCGGCTTTTGGAGATATCGAGATTAAACCCGACGACAAAACGCGCTTCCTAGTCAACCCAACTGGAAAGTTTGTCATTGGCGGCCCCCAAGGAGACGCGGGACTCACCGGGCGAAAAATTATTGTCGATACCTACGGCGGTTACTCCCGTCACGGCGGCGGCGCGTTTTCGGGGAAAGATCCGACAAAAGTCGATCGCAGTGCCGCTTATGCCTGTCGCTACGTCGCCAAAAATATCGTCGCCGCCGGCCTGGCCGAAAAATGCGAAGTGCAAGTGAGTTATGCCATTGGCGTGGCAAAACCCACCAGCTTGACCATTGAAACCTTCGGCACGGGTAAAGTGGATGAAGATAAACTCCTCGAAGTCGTCACAGAGCATTTTGAGTTGCGTCCGGCCGGAATTATCCAGACCTTTAACCTCAACCGCCTGCCTGCCGAACGCGGGGGACGGTTCTTCCAAGAGGTTGCCGCCTACGGTCATCTCGGACGCAGCGATCTCGATTTGCCCTGGGAAAAAACCGATAAAGTCCAACTGTTACAAGAGTCTCTCAAGCCTCTGTCCTTGTCGGTCTAGCGATCGCACTGAGGAATATACGAAAAAATAGTGTACCTGTAGGGGTCAACGGCCGTTGACCCCTTATTTTTATAGCCTTGGGTACAGTCACTGGTCTCCTTGTCTCTCCGTTCCCCATTCCCCGTTCCCCATTCCCCACCCTCACGTACGTTACTCTTTTTTGACATCGATCGGTTCTCGACCGGTTACGCTTTCGATCGCCTCTAAAGCCGCCCGAGAACCGGCGATAATATCCCGTTCTTCTCCCCCGAGATACAAGCGTCCGAAACTCCCTACCGCTTGCACTTGCAAAATATTAATCTGCGCGGCTTTTTCGGCTTCGTTTGCCGCGAGGGCCGCATAAGCCGCAGGTGTGACTTCGAGGACGTATAGCGTTTGTCCTGCCAAAATCATCTGTCCCCGGCGATTGCGATTGATGAGTTGGGTATGGTGGGGGTCGAGGTTGCGGATAATTTGGCTCGAGACGACGCGAGGCTTGAGACGTTCTTGTTCTCGCACCCCCAACGCCGCGAGAATGGCTTTCCCGGCCGCTCGCGTTTCCCCTTGTTTGTTAGAGTGCACCTCGAGCAGACCGTAAAGGCGCTCGACGAACTGCACCCCAGGACGGACGGAGGTGGATTTGAGGGCGACATCGGTAATGCGGTTAATTTCGATGCCTGGAGAAATTTCGATCCACAGCGACGTATCCCCCGGTAAGGGCAAAAAACCCAATGCCACGGTTCCCATATAAGCGGCGTGCTGCGGCTGCAAGCTGTCGATATAGACGTAACTGCGCAGTTCGATTCCCAAGATCTCACTCTCCGTTGATAAAAAACGCCCAATTGGGGAAGTTTTGGGTCAAGGCGATAATATCAGGCAATGGTCGATGGCGATCGCTATCGATTCGCGACTCCCGAATTGTCAGCATTCAGCTATCGGCCGTCAGCCGTCAGCTTCAAAGGAGTTTGAAGAGATCCCTGTCATCTACGATTCCTGCCAACCTTCAACTGCCCCGGCAACAAACGCCCCAAAGGGATTATCGATCGCTTTTTCCAATGCCTGCACGCTGCCACCCTTCACGGCATTGACAACCCGCTTTTTCCAGTTGGGATCGCTTTCAATTTTCTCGATCGCTTTGGTGGCAACCTCCATCTTTTCGGACATCGTTTCGGTGGGGTAAGACTGGGCGAGTTCGTCTAAAAGTTGGCGAATTTCGGCGGCGGCTTCTACCAGGTTTTGCTTGTTTTCGGCGGCGTAGTTGTGGATGTTGCCGCCTTCTTGATTTCCCTGGACGGTTTCGGCAAAACCCCCGGCAAATTGCGCGTGGCTTTGGTCGTATTTGGGTGCTTCGGTCATCGTATTTTTGTTTTCAATAGCGATCGATCTACTGGCTAATATCTTAGTAATTTCAAAAAATTCCGTGCTTTTCTGGCGGTGAATTTCGATTTCGCGATCCTTTGCCTGTAGCTGTTCTCGATATCTAGCATCGATCGCTTTGAGTTCCGTTTCGTACTGTTGTTTGAATATCGCTTCCAGTTCGGCTTTGTCCGAGTCTGGGGGAACCTCAACCCGAATCACGAACGCTCCATCGGACTTCTTTTCAATCGCTTGGATGGAGATATCGGAATCTGGACATTCCACCCTCAGATTTTGGAAAGACTTCGCGAACGCTTCCCATTCAATCCCATTCTGAAAAATCAGATCGATGGTTTCTGAAATTTTTAGCACCAGAGTGACAAATTCGCCAGGGGCAAAGTTTCCGTAGCTGGGGCGGCGTTCCTGTTGTTTTTCCTTGAGATAGATGTAATCGCAAATGACGTTATCGAAGCACGTCGCGGAATTAATATTCCAATCTTGAATGCAGGCCCCGGTGAATGTTGCGCCTGAGAAGTTGGCACTTAGAGCTTGGACGGTGGAGAGTTGAGCGTGACTGAGGTCAGCGTTGCTGAAGTTTGTTTGGCGGAGGTCAGCTTCACGGAGGTCAGCTTCCTGGAGGTTCGTGCCATTCAAATAAGTTTGGCTTAAGTTTGCCTGAGTGAGATTTGCTTCGATTAGGTGGGCACCTTGGAGTTTGGCACCTTGGAGGTCGGCATCTTGGAGGTCGGCATCTTGGAGGTCGGCATCTTGGAGGTCGGCACCTTGGAGTTTGGCACGGTGGAGGTGGGCACCTATGAGGTCGGCATCTTGGAGGTCGGCATCTTGGAGGTCGGCATCTTGGAGGTCGGCATCTTGGAGGTCGGCACCTTGGAGTTTGGCACGGTGGAGGTCGGCACCTATG
>JAXHUC010000001.1:107805-130827 GCA_034189805.1 Cyanobacteriota bacterium | reverse complement strand
ATCTGAACTTAAATCTAGGTCGGAAAACTCAACGCTCAATGGTCGCTGTCGATAAAAATCTAACCTGAGTGGAGTTGCATGCCCTGTCATGGCACAATAGAGCTGAAAAATCTTTGTTAGAACCTGATTCTATTACATTTGAGGCTCTTTTTCTTTTGGCGATCGCATCTCTTCGTGAATAATCCAGGTTAGGGATCGATCCCGACGAATTGCTCTAAAAGATGTCATCAGAGATGGATGCTCGGAATCCTTACATCTCGTTATCGTCAGTCAAACTCAAACTGTGTTCGAGCAGGAACTTGGTCGCATCGAGAGCTTTGAGGGGTGCGGCGAAGAGGTAGCCTTGCATTTGTCGGCAATTCAAGTTCGACAGTAAGTCCAGTTGAAATTGCGTTTCCACCCCTTCTGCAATCACTCGCAAGTCGAGTCCGCTGCCTAAAGCCAAAATCGCCGAGACGATCGCCATATCGGGTGAGGTTTCGTCTAAGTCGTGGATGAAAGAGCGATCGATTTTTAAGGTGTGGAAGGGTAACTGTTTGAGATAACCCAAAGAAGAATAACCCGTGCCAAAATCATCGAGAGCCAGGTGAATTCCCATTTCTTGCAAGGCAACTGAAATCGGACGAGCCATCTCAATATTTTGCATCAGCGTTGTTTCGGTAATTTCTAATTCCAAAAATTGGGCATCTAACCCCGTGTCTTGGAGAATTTTGGCAATATCGCTGACGAGGTGAGGATGCTGGAACTGTCGCACCGACAAATTCACCGACATTTTCAGGTGTCCGAACCCGGCCGCGTGCCAAGCCTGATTTTGAGCGCAGGCCGTCTGCAAAATCCACTCGCCAATGGGAACGATCGTCCCGGTTTCTTCGGCAAGGGGAATAAAGCGATCGGGGGAAACTAAACCGAAGTGGGGATGGTACCAGCGCAGCAGAGCCTCCATTCCGGTAATTTTCCCAGTCGTGACATCGATTTGAGGTTGATAGTACAAGGAAAACTCTTCTCGTTCTAAGGCCTGGTACAGAGAATTTTCCAAACTCAGCCGCATCGACGCTTGTGAGTTCATCGCCGGGATGTAGAGTTGGAAGTTTTGCCGACCTTGTTCTTTCACTCGGTATAGCGCCACATCTGCATTTCGCAGCAGCGTTTCGCTATCATCGCCATGTTCGGGATAGAGGGCAATGCCGATACTGCTACCGATATACAGTTCGCGATCGCCAATTTGAAATGGAGTTTTGAGGGTATCGAGAATCCGCTGGGCAATTTCTTGGGCGGCTTCGGGGTTTTTCAGGTAGGGTAGCAAGATGGTAAATTCATCCCCACCCCAACGGGCGACCACATCGCTCGATCTCATGCATTCGCTCAATCGCTGTCCGAATTCGTAGACGACGCGATCGCCGTTGGCATGACCGAGGGTATCGTTAATGGTTTTGAAGCGATCGATATCGAGAAACATCACTCCCATGGCGTAGGAACGCTCTTTGGCATTGGCGATGGCTTCTTCGAGATGCTGGTTGAACAGCGAGCGATTGGGCAACCCCGTCAACTCATCGTAAAAGGCTTGATAGTGAATCATTTGTTCGGCGTGCTTGCGGGCGGTGATATCTCGCACCATACACAGGACTTCTTGGGTGGAGATCGTGACGTATCGGGCTTCGTAATCGTAGAGAGAACCTTGGAGTTGAAGCTGAAATTCAAAAACCCGAATGTCGCCAGTTTCTAGGGTTTGTTGGAGATAATGCTCGAAGAGTTCGGCGGTGGTGGAGGGCAAAATTCGATCGAGGGTGAAACCGATGCCGCGAGCGAGATCGATGGGAAACTCGAAATTGCTCGGTGCTTTAAAATCAACTAATTTGCCCTCAACATCAATGCGCAACATCGCATCGGGAATGGCATGTACTAAGGCATGGTTGGTTGCTTCGCTTTGACGCAGTGCCGAGACGGCCTCGTGGCGTTCTGTAATGTCAAAAAGATAGCTGCGAACGAGCCTGCTTTCGGTGATGTAGTGAATGGACTGTTCGTAGAGGCGATCGTTGACTTGAATCGATCGATGCAATAAATTTACGTTCTGAACTTCCAACGTTTCGAGGAGATTGCTCAGTAAAGGATGTTCTTGACTTTGAGCTTGGAGATTGGGAAACGCCGTTAAAGCAGCCGGATTGAGATAGGTAATGCGACCGTCTAAATCGACTTCAATAATCGGGTGGGGCGAAAGTTCGGGAAATGACGCGAGTCGAGCTAATGCCGCATCGCACAATTGCTTGAGTTCGGGTTTGGGCAGAAAGTGCGTTTCTGAATGATAGCGTTCTTCAGAATCGGATTGAAGTTCGGGAGACGGTGGGTAACTCGCTACGGGGGAGGAAGATTCGGCTTCAACTTGATAGCTGGCTTTAGCTCCCCCACCAAATAAAATTAAGTCCCCGTGTTTGAGCTTGTGACATAATCGTCGCTTGCCATTCACGATTAAACCATTGGTACTTCTCTCTTGCTTGGCATCTCCATCAACGATCCAAAATGAATATTCCGGACTGCCGGGATACTGTACGCCAAATAACGTTGCATGATGGCGAGAGACTAAACGGGAATGCAGGACGATGGAGTGACTTTCTTCTCGTCCGATGGAGTAGGTAGAAGGTTCTAGGAGTATGGCTCGACTGCCCTGGGGATCTTCAATAAATAAGATATGCTGAGTTGCCATTGTTGATTGCTGAATCACATCAAATACGTCCCGATTCCCTACCGCTCAATTCTATTCAAACATGCTTTTTAGACGATCTTCATTGACGTTAATCTAGATTATGGTGAAAGATACTTAATACTTAATATTTGACATATTTTTTGTTTATGCTAGCAATATAAAAGTGCAAATATTGTCAATTACTTAAGTCGATCTACTGAAGCAGTATCCGTAATATTGCCGATCGACATCTTCCTTTGTGAAGTTAGCTTATATTCTCGAAAGACAATCAAAATCTAACTCGATCGCGTTAGATTTAAAAATAAAATAAGAAGTCTTTATAAAAACAAGATAGAAGTTATTACTGTTTTAAAGTAATAGCGATCTAGATTTGAGAAAATTCAGTTTTCGCACCGATCGAACTGGGAACGGGATACGGAGACGCACACAGAGGTAAGGAGGCAGAGTAGACAAGGGAGATGAGGGAGATGAGGGAGATAAGGGAGATAAGGGAGAATTTTGCATTTTTAATTTTTAATTTTGCATTCATTCTCCCCCAGCTTCCCCAGCCTCTCCTCCTCCCATCCTCGACCCCGCGCCACAAGTTGAGGGATAATCGTTTTTAACTTTTCGATCGTGCATTGGAGTGTAGTGACTTGACCTTTCTTTCTCTGCTCTACGGACTGTTTCTCCTCAGCATTATCTTTGTCTACTGGGGTGTCCGGCAGCGTCCGTTCCGGCTGTGGTTACTCTTGGCAGCCAGTATTATCTTCTACGGTTCGGTTCAGCTTCAGTCAGTCCCCTTGCTCCTTGGCAGCGCCTGGGTGAATTTTAAACTCGGGCAGGAGATTGGGGAGGGACAAGAGCGAGAAGCCTACAAGAAAAACTGGCAACTCTCCAACAAAGCTTGGGAAGCCCAGCAACAGAAGTGGCAGCGTCGCCGAATTGGGCTGCTGATTGCGGGTATTGCCTTCAACGTCATCGTCCTCCTGAGTTTCAAGTACGGTTCCCTGCTGTTTTCCCCAGAATCGCAATTGGCTTCTCGCTGGGCGGACAGTTGGCTCAATCCTTACTTCATCGCCCCCCTCGGCATCAGTTTCTTTACCTTTGAATGTTTGGCGTACCTCATCGATGTCTACCGAGGCGCGCCCGTCACCCAAGATTTACTCCAATTCGCATCTTATAAATTCTTCTTCCCCAAGCTCATTTCCGGACCAATTACTCGCTACCATCAGTGGAGCGAGCAGTTTTCCAAACAAGAAGCCCCCGACGTGGAACGAGTTAGCGAGGGATTGTGGCTGATTGCTAGCGGTGCGATTAAAAAAGGCTTGCTCGCCGATAAT
The DNA here is from genome assembly GCA_034189805.1 of Cyanobacteriota bacterium. GTDB lineage: Bacteria > Cyanobacteriota > Cyanobacteriia > Cyanobacteriales > Geitlerinemataceae > Zarconia. The sequence continues at coordinate 126,807 of JAXHUC010000001.1, read as the reverse complement.
TTAGGGATTTACGTCGATTTGTGTTTCGAGAACCTGCAACGGGCTGGAAGTGGGGACTTATGGCTGGCGACGTTGGCTTACGGCTTCCAACTCTACCTGGACTTTAGCGGCTACGTGGATATTGCCCGAGGCAGTGCCATGTTGCTGGGGTGGACGCTGCCGCGTAATTTCGACTTTCCCTACATGACGACGAGTATTGCCGATTTTTGGCGGCGCTGGCACATGACCCTCGGGGATTGGCTGCGCAATTACCTGTATTTTCCCCTGGGCGGTTCCCGTCAGGGGTTACTCAATACTTGTATGAACCTAATGCTGGTAATGTTGGTGGCGGGGATTTGGCACGGTAGCGCCGGAACTCGCCTCGACCCCTTGGGCTATCTGGTTTGGGGTGGCTATCACGGCTTAGCACTGGTGGCTCACCGTCTCACCGATACTCTCTCCGGGCGCGCATCAGCCCTCAAAGCTTGGTGGCAGAGCGTTCCGGGGACGGTGGTGGCTTGGGTTATTACCCAGGGGATGGTGTTTAGTTCGTGGATTTTCTTCCGCCTGCCGAACCTGCAAGATTCGGGTTGGGTGTTCCGCAATCTCTGGAATACCTCGGCCGATGCCCAGTTTGCCCAGAAGGTATACGTCGAGAGTTTGGGGATGGCGCGATCGGATTTGGTACTCGCCCTCTCGATTATTATCGGTTGGATGGGATTGGCGTATTGGCTCGAAAAGGGGCTGAAACTCAAACTTAATTGGCCGGTGGAAATGTTGCTGGTTCCGGTCTGCTTTTATGTGGTTTGGCTCTTGGCTCCCGATAGTTTGCCCTATATTTACTTTGATTTTTAGCGAGTGGTATCTCGAAAACTTACTGCTACGACAAACTGAGTATACGAAAAACCCAAAAATCTTGTTTTGTTTAGCCTCTCAATCCAACAGTGTTATTCGGACGGTTTCGGTCGTCTGAAAGTTAGAGTTGGCGATCGAGGTCAAGCTTCATTGGGAGGATGTCGTCAAAGACAAGATATTCGGATATTTCGACCCACTCAAAACACAACTCCTTCGTTAGAATGTTAAATCGGGCGGGTTAATCCATCCCAGCAGTCAAATTTTTCGAGACAGCTCTCTCAAATTCTCCGGAAAGTGAGGCAACACACTCGTATAAAGCAAAGGGGATTCCCGCACGAGTTCTAAGTCTTGTCATCAAAAGGCTAGAACGGAACGCACGACCCGGATTGGATTCGGGATATGTTGGGGTATTAGTCGCGGATAGCGACAGATGCGTCGGGAAAGGGAAACCCAAAGAGTCAAGTTCGTTTTCGATCTGGACTCCCATCGAGTTGTTGGAGAAGCCGTAGGAACGCATAGCCCCTGATGCTGCAAGCTAAAAATTCAGGAAGTGCAAGTCAGCAGCAATCGAGTCTTATCGAACTGAAGGCTCAAAAACTGGAAATAAGATGGCACGCGCCGGGTTTTGTTGTGTTCGCCATCAATGCATCTCTTGGGTCAATTCGCAAAATCGCTTCGCCGGTAACTGTCAGTTCAAATCTAAATTCAACAATTTTTCAGGCGCAAACGAATCGTTTCTGTCACTGATGGTGCTCGTGGCGATCGCTCAGAGTAGCACCCAAGTCGATCGCCACATCGTTTGCCACCGTCCTCGCTTAAAAAATTGACTCGATATCGATTGCGGGTCTTTCACGAATCGCAAATTTCTGGAAGTGGGTTTGACCCGTTCGAGCGGTTAACCCATCACTCTCCTGTGTCTTGGGTGCAGTTTGTTTTGTCGATCGCATCTTTACTTATGTCAGCCCCAATCCATTCTGCTGTCGAGTCCTATCAAAAGGCACTCGCCAATTTAGATGATTCTCAAGCCGATGTATCGCCAGAGGTGGCTCTGAAAATTCTCTGGACCCGAGAAGCCTTACACCAAGCACTCGGCGACCCGTCTGTCGTTTCTCCCGAAACGCAACTGGAGCTAATGCCCCAGATAATGCAACTCGATAAAAAGCTCAAACAAGAAGCCTATCGAATTCTTGCAGCCATCGATTTAGTCGAGTACCGGGCAAGTTGGTCGGGTGATACGGATGGGTGGTGGTGGCATCTGGAAACCTCCGGGGAAGCCCATCCCCAAGACCGAAGAGATTGGTTTTTCAAGAGCGGAACCGCTTTATCTTGGACGGTCAGTTTGGGCTTGCTCGCCGAGATTGCCAAGCGTTTCCTGCAAGGCGGTGTGGGATGGGTTGGGGCATCGGCGGTTGCCCTTCCGGGTCTGCTGACGCTACTACAGGCTAAAAGTGCATTTACCCAGGCCGGTGAAGAGGGATTCGAGAAGTTTCTGACTCGATTTAAACCCCATTGGCGGGAGGAAGCCCGGTGTCTGTCGGTGCTTCTGTTGATGGGATCGATATCCAGTCTTTGGTTGGCATTACCTGCCATTTCCGGTTGGTATAACCGCAACGGGTTAAAACATTATCGAGCTGGCGAACTCGGCAGCGCCCAGGAAGACTACCAGCAGGCCATTTCCCTCAATCCCGATCACGTCAACGCTCACTACAATCTGGGCAATCTTTACGAAGATTTGCAGGAGTTCGAGAAGGCGCAGAAGCAGTACCTAATTGCCGTTGGAGGAGACTTACCCGAAGCCCATAACAACCTGGGTCGTTTGTACCTTCTCAAGAAAAAATACCCCCAAGCCGTGGCGCTGTTGGAACGGGGTTTGATATTGGCAAATAGTTTAGAGTCAGATACTCCGCCAGAAGTGAGGTACAGCCTGTTCAAGAATCTGGGATGGGCGAGGTTCGAACAGAAGCGGGATGAGGAAGCAGAGAATTCCCTCAAGGCAGCTATCGGGATTGCCAATCGTCCGGGGATCGAACCCTACATCCCCAATCCAGGGTCAGCCCATTGCTTGCTCGCCCAGGTGTGGGAGCGGCAAGAACGCCCCGAAGCATTAACCCAATGGCAGAAATGCTGTCAGTTAGGGTCTCGGCTGAATGCCGACGAGGATACGTGGTTGTATTTAGCTCATATCAAGTTAGAAGAAGGAGGAAAATCGTGTCGAGAACCTGGAAATGGATGAAACGCGGGCAAGGTCGAGTTGCTTTTAGTCTCTTGCTCGGCTTGATGTTCGCGGGGCTGCCGTCGAGTAGCTGGGCAAATCAAGAGCAATTGAATTTTATTTCCGACATCTCCGGGGACGTGCAGGTCAAACGTCGGAATTGGTTTGGCTATCGTCGGGCGTATCCCGGTGACGGACTCAGTTCGGAAGATCGATTGCGGTTAGGTTCGGATGCCTCGGCGAAGGTGAGCTGTAACAATTTAGACGTGTGGCAGGTTCCCGCCGGGCGAGAATCCCAAGTCTCCGAGGGATGTCCGGCAGCACGGGAGAGTCTGGGAGACCCTGGCCGTTCTGATACCCGCAGCTTTATCGATCCGACAATTCCCTACCTCATCAGTCCTCGAAATACTTCAATTGCCACAACGCGACCGACCTTGCGATGGAATGCCATCGAAGGGGCCACTCGCTATCGAGTGCAAATCCGAGGACCGAGATTCGAGTGGACGACTCAAGTCGAGGAAACGGAGGTAGTTTACTCCGGTGAGGAACCGTTGCGACGAGGAATTCGCTATCGGGTTTTCGTCACCGCAGATAGCGGTGTATCCACTCAAGGAAAGGATCGAGCTGGATTCACCGTTCTCGATGAAGCGGATGTGCGAGAGATCGAGACACAAGTGGCGCGGTTGCAGCAGCAGCCATTGGGGGAAACATCGGCAATTCTATTGGCTCACCTGTACCGCCGGTACAACCTCAACGCCAAGGCGATCGAACTTTTAGAGGAAGCCATCGAGGACGGCAATCGCATTACGGCTACCTACCAACTCTTAGGAGAACTGTACGAGCAAGTGGGATTAAGTCGCCACGCCCGAGAACGGTATGAAACAGCACTGGAGTTGGCGAGTGCCCAAGAGAACTTAGCCGGAGAGGCCCTCGCCCGAGAGAGTTTGGGAGCGCTCCATCAATCCCTCGGCGAGCTATCGACGGCCGTTGAGTGGTTTGATGCGGCTCGGGAAGACTATCGGGGCTTGGGAGATGAAGAGCGGGTACACGAACTCAGCGCGGAAATTCGGGATTTGCAGCAGCGGATTTAATCCCCTTCGACACCGAGAGGAAAAGGAAATGAAACGGATTCAGTTATTGGTTGGATTGGGAATCGCGGGGACTTTGCTCGGAGTGCCCGAACTTGCGTGGAGTCAACCTGCGTCAGTTGAAGTCGTTGCCCGAGGGTTGGAAGAGTCGAGCGTTGAGGGTCGGCTCGACGAAAATAGTGCAACTCTTAATGACAATAGCTACTACAATCTCCATCGGTTTGAAGGAGAAGCCGGGGAACAAATCACCATCGAGCTGACTAGCAGTGAGTTTGATGCTTACTTTTTGGTGTTCGACCCTGAAGGTCAAAAAATTGCTGAGGACGACGATGGAGGAAACGAAACCAATGCCAGAACGATTTTGACCTTACCCGTTTCTGGGACTTATACGATTATTGCCAATACCTACGAATCTGGAGAATCGGGACGCTACCGATTGAGTTGGAGGGCGGCATCGCCAGAAGATCCAGAATTGGCAGAAGCAGAACGACTCCACGATCGAGCCGTCCAACTCCTCAATGAAGGTAAATACAGTGAAGCTATTCCTCTGGTAGAACAGTTGCTAGCAATTCGTAGGCGCTTATTAGGGGAGGAACATCCATCGGTCGCTACAAGCCTGAATAATCTCGCCTTGTTGTACCGAAGTCAGAGAAGGTACGCCGAAGCCGAACCCCTCTACATTCAAGCTTTGGAGATGAGACAGCGCTTGCTCGGAGACGAACATCACTATGTGGCGACCAGCCTGAACAATCTCGCCTTGTTGTACGAGAGGCAGGGAAGGTACACAGAAGCCGAACCTCTCTTTCGCCAAGCCTTGGAAATGACGCAGCGCTTGCTCGGAGACGAACATCCCGATGTGGCAACGAGCCTAAATAATCTCGCCGGACTGTATGAGAGCCAGGGAAGGTACGCCGAAGCCGAACCTCTCTTTCGCCAAGCCCTAGAGATGAGACAGCGCTTGCTTGGAGACGAACATCCCGATGTGGCTCTGGGCCTGAACAATCTTGCCTTTGTGTACCAGAGGCAGGGAAGGTACGCAGAAGCCGAACCCCTCTATATTCAAGTCTTGGAAATGGCACAGCGCTTGTTCGGCGACGAACATCTCAATACCGCCACCAGCCTAAATGCTCTTGCTAGACTCTATGAGAACCAGGGAAGGTACACAGAAGCCGAATCCCTCTTTCACCAAGCTTTGGAGATGAGGCAGCGCTTGTTGGGTAAGGAACATCTTTCAGTCGCTACGAGCCTGAACGAGCTCGCCGGACTGTACCACAGGCAGGGAAGATACGCAGAAGCCGAACCTCTCTTTCGCCAAGCCCTGGAAATGACGCAACGCTTGTTAGGTGAGGAACATCTCGCGGTTGCCATTATTCTAGGCGATCTCGCCGGACTATACCAGAGCCAGGGAAGATACGCCGAAGCCGAACCTCTCTTTCGCCAAGCCCTGGAAATGATGCAGCGCTTGCTCGGGGACAAACATCCCGATGTGGCAACGAGCCTAAATAATCTCGCCAGACTGTATCAGAGGCAGGGAAGGTACGCCGAAGCCGAACCTCTCTTTCGCCAAGCCCTAGAGATGAGACAGCGCTTGCTCGGGGACGAACATCCCGATTTAGCAGGGAGCCAGGGCAATCTCGCCAGACTGTATCTAAGCCAGGGAAGGTACACCGAAGCCGAACCTCTCTTTCGCCAAGCCCTAGAGATGAGACAGCGCTTGCTCGGAGACGAACATCCCTATGTGGCTACAAATCTGAATAATCTGGCTTTACTATACGAGAGCCAGGGAAGGTACACAGAAGCCGAACCCCTTTTTCACCAAGCCCTGGAAATGATGCAGCGCTTGCTCGGAGACGAGCATCCCTATGTGGCGACCAGCCTCAACGAACTTGCCAGACTGTATCAGAGGCAGGGAAGGTACGCAGAAGCTGAACCCCTTTTTCACCAAGCCCTGGAAATGATGCAGCGCTTGCTCGGGGACGAACATCCCGATCTAGCAGGGAGTCTGAACGATCTTGCCAGACTGTATTGGGGGCAAGGAAACCTCACTATGGCTCTTGACTTTCAAACCCAAGGACTGGCAGTTCAAGAGCGTAACCTAACCCTCAACCTCGCCACTGGCTTCGATCGCCAGAAACGAGATTTCATCAAGCAAGTATCTGGAACTACAGATCGGACTCTTTCTCTACACCTCAACTCTGCTGCGGACAATCCCCAAGCCGCTCGCCTCGCTCTCACCACAGTCTTACAACGCAAAGGGCGCATCTTGGATGTATTTACCAACAGCCTGCAAACCCTGCGCCAGCAAATTGACGACCCTGAAAGTCAGGAACTCCTCGCTCGACTTGCCGATACTTACAGCCAACTGGCCAACCTGACATTCAACCGACCCGAATCCATCGACATCGAGCAGTATCGCACCCTGATTGCATCGGTCGAAGCCCAAGCCAAAGAACTCGAAGACCAACTCAGCCGTCGCAGTGCCCAATTCCAAATCCTTGCAGAATCTGTCACCCTCGATAAAGTTCAAACGCAGATTCCCACAGGTATGGCATTGGTAGAAATCGTGCGGTATCGACCTGTCAATCCTCAAAGCGGCGACTTTGGGGAATCCCGATACGCCGCCTACATTCTCCATTCCCAAGGCGACCCTCAAGGCATCGACTTGGGAGAGACTGCAACCATTGATAGGCTCGTTGAAGACTTCCGCTTCGGTCTGCAAGACCCGGAAACTTCCACCTCTCAAGTCAAACAATCGGCTCGCGACCTGGATGCGGTGGTGATGCAACCCATCCGACAGCGGCTGGGCAATACCCGAAAACTGCTTCTTTCTCCCGATAGTGCCCTCAATCTGATTCCCTTCGAGGCGCTAGTAGACAAAGACAATCGCTACCTTCTCGAAACCTACGATATTACCTACCTCACTTCCGGGCGCGACTTGCTACGCTTGGACGCTTCCACGCCCAGCAAACAAGCACCCCTGCTTCTAGCCGACCCTTTCTTCAATATTCCGGGAGAAGCCATCGCACTCGACAACACCACCCGTACCCTCGACCTTTCAAAACTGAACTGGTCTCCTCTTCCCAATACCCAAATTGAAGTCGAAGCCATTGCCTCTCGCCTCGGTGTCACCCCCCTGATGGGAACCCAAGCCACCGAAGAGGCACTCAAACAAGTCAAGAGTCCCAGCATCCTCCACATCGCCACCCACGGCTTTTTCTCGGACGAGTCACCCATCGAACTGGAAAACATTACCCTCGACGATAATCCCCTCCTGCGTTCGGGTTTAGTTCTTGCCGGGTTCAAAGTCGGGCAAAGTGGGGCAGACGACGGTATTCTCACTGCCCTGGAAGCCACCACCCTGAATTTGTCTGGCACTCAACTGGTCGTCTTGTCGGCTTGCGATACGGGGATTGGTAACATTGCTGCGGGAGAAGGCATCTACGGCTTGCGTCGTTCCCTAGTGATTGCGGGGGCCCAAAGTCAGCTCATCAGTTTGTGGAAAGTGGATGACGAAGCCACGAAAGACTTGATGGTTGCGTATTACGATCGACTTCTTTCGGGTAGCGGACGCAGCGATGCTCTCCATCAGACGCAATTGGAGATGCTACAGGGCGATGAATATTCTCATCCTTATTATTGGGCTGCTTTTATTCCTTCTGGAAATTGGAAGGCGATGGAGAAATAGTTCGAGGATTGGAGAAAGAGGAGTCTCACTAAAGTTGTGGATTGGTTGGGGTAAACCGCCACCTCGTCAATCGCTATCTTCGACTGTCCGAAATCCTAGTGTTTTCCGGATATATAGAGGCGATCGACCTATTGCCAATCCTCCGGCTCAGTCGAACCGAGTCATCTCAACGAGCAGCACAAAACAGGATACTGGCAGATTACCCTACAACGAATGGCGAATCCCCTTACGAGAAATTCGCCATTGAGTGAATCGAGGTAAAAGTACAAACCGATCGCAAACTCGCAGATCGTGTGAGGGGGATTAACGATCGCGATCGCGACTGACTAACACCTGTTCGGCAAGTTTATCGGGAACCGGTTGCATGTGGTCGTACTGCCAGTTGAAGTAACCCACACCCATGGTGAGCGATCGCAACTCGACAATCAGATTTTGCATTTCGGCTTGGGGCAGATTGACCGAAACTTTGTCCCAATCTTTCCATCCGGTGAGGGCTTCGTAGCCGAGGATTTGACCCCGATGGCCGCTGACGAGTTGCAGCACCTTGGAGGTAAACTCGTTGGGGGCGCAGACTTCGACGGTAACCACGGGTTCGAGCAATGTCGGCTTGCACTTGGCGAGTCCTTCTTGCATCGCCAGACGGGCGGCCTGTTTGAAGGCTTGTTCGGAACTATCGACGTTGTGGTACGACCCGTTGGTAAGGGTCACGCCAACATCGACGACGGGGAAGCCGAGGGGGCCGCGATCGAGGTATTCCCGCACGCCCATTTCTACGCCGGGAATGTACTGTTTGGGAACGACACCGCCGACGATGGTTTGGTTGAAGTGGAATCCTTCACCGCGAGAGAGGGGTTGAATTTTCAAGTAAACATCACCGTACTGGCCGTGTCCGCCGCTTTGGTGTTTGTAGCGACCTCGGATGGAATCGACGGGTTTGCGAATGGTTTCTTTGTAGGCGACTTGGGGGAGATGGGTGGCCATCGGCAGGTGATATTTGCGCCGCAGCCGATCGAGGGACACTTTTAAGTGAATTTCCCCCTGTCCCCAGAGAATGACTTCGTGGGTATCGCCGTGCTGTTCCCACACCAAAGATGGGTCTTCTTCGAGGAGTTTGGTGAGAGCGCTACTCATTTTCACTTCGTCGTCGCGCTTCTCGGGGGCGATCGCCAGGGCATAGACGGGGACGAGTTTGTCAGCGCGAGGTAGTTCGCCACCGGGTTCGATCGCCTTGGGAGAGAGAGTATCTCCGGTTTGAATCCCATCGAGGCGACTCAGGGCGACGATTTCACCGACACTGGCTTCGTTGAGGCTCTTTTGTTGGGACCCCATCAACCGATAGATGCCTCCCGGACGCACCCCGTTCAAGTTCGTGCCATCGCAGAGCGTACCCTGCCAGACCCGCACCAGGGACATTTTGCCCCCTTGGGGAGTGTAGTAGGTTTTGATGACTTGGGCCAGGGGCGTATCGCCGGATTTCTGGAAGCCTCGGCGATCGGCGGTGATGGAGGGTTCGGGGGCTTCGCGCACCAGGGCATCGAGCAGGTGGCGCACGCCGTAGTCGTTTTGGGCGACTCCTAAAAAGACGGGGACGATTAAATCTGCCCCCAATTCCATTTTCAGATCTTGGAGGATTTCGTCTTGGGAAGGTTCGATTTCTTCGAGAAGTTCTTCGAGGAGGCGATCGTCGAAATCGGCTAACCCTTCGAGCATTTCTTGGCGGGCGGCTTTTTCTTGTTCCCGTAGAGCTTCGGGCATCGGGATGGGGTCTGCCGGCGCGCCTGGATGGTATTGATAGGCTTGCTCGCTGACGAGATCGATGAAGCCGAGGAGTTCGTCATCTTGCCCGATCGGATATTGATGGGGAACTAGGGGACGGTTGGAGACGGCTTTGAGGGCGTGGAGGACGCTAGTATATAAAGAACCCGCTGACTCGTTAGAGCCAGCGGTCGCGCGATCCAATTTATTGATGAAAACGAGGTGGGGAATTTTCCAGTCGTCCAGGAATTTGAAGAGGGGAGCCAGGGTGAGGACGCGGCTGGGGTCGGGTTCGCAAACCACGATCGCCGCACCGACCCCCATCAGGGCGTTATAGGTTTCTTGGGCGAATTCGATCGAACCGGGACAGTCGAGAAAGGTGAACCGAACGCCGCCATATTCGGTACTAGCGGCGGCGACTTCGACGCTCATCTGCCGCTGTTGGGCTTCCGGGGCGCTATCGCCAACGGTGTTACCATCTTGAATGTTACCTTTGCGGGTAATGGCTCCGGTAACGGAGAGCAAGCTTTCCAGTAAGGTGGTTTTTCCACTCAAATACGGGCCAACGATCGCGATATTCCGCCAGCCCGATACTCCTTTTTGAGTCATAATGAGTCTCCTGAAATCTATATTTTTTGAGATAATTCAGTGAGTTGCCAACAGAGCTGGAAATTTAGAGTCGCCTCAATCCACCCTGTTGCCCGTATCGAAGAATCGATCGTTTGAGATTACCTCTTCGGTACAAGTCGATTTCTTTATGAGGTCATTATCGATCTCTTAAGGGGTTCTTAATCGACTTTGCAGTCAGTCTTAACACAAAATCGAATTTCTATTACGTTAGAATAACCAACACAAATTTTTGATACAAACTGTAAATCTTACCCGATCGAGTGAAGCGAGAGCGGAATCCAGACCCAGGTGAGTGCGCCAGGATGGAGTCAGTCGCGATACTCCAAAAGATTGCCTCGATCGCAAAAATGCAAACGCCCGATTGCCTAATTACATCTCAAATTGTATCTCAAAATTCTATTCGATCGGGAACGAGGCGCGCGAGAATGCTCGCTATTGATTCTGTCTCGATCGGCGATCGAGCAAATCCGAGAAACTGTTTTTAGGCTAGACTCAATTTTCTTCGAGCAGAGCGATCGCTCTGCTATTTTAGGGTGGCATTTTAATTCGGTATTTGAGATGACAATTTCTGACGATTGCAACTGTCAAAAGTGGATCGGTAACGTGCTTTTAAATACCATTTTTATTGCAATTTAAGGTTTAATTCTAATTAAGGTTCGGTTTTCCGTAGAATTGGTACTGTTTTACGTCTATTCTCAAATCAGACTCGAGACCTAAAACTCAATAAAATCAAGGTTTTGCACGATTCTAATCAGTTCTCAGGCATCCAAAAATAATTTGCTATACTGAAAAACAGAACTGATAAAGACGTTCTCAAATTATCATCAGGAGGTGAGTTAAATTAGCTGAAGATTTTAACTTAAATCATAGCTTCGCTGGAGATTGAGATCGGAGTCAGTCGGGGATGAAATCAACGAAAGTAATATCCTTCTATCTTCGACGTTCTAGCGAAAAAGTTGTTAGCCACAAATACAAGTAATTATCTATTCGGTAAGGAGCAGACTTATGGAAAGTCCGGGTAAACTAACTCTAGAACAAGAGTTCCAGTTACGAGTCTTAGAGCAAAGTATAGAGAACTTATCTCCAGAAGAAGCCCAGAAATACTTACTCGAAGCATTTCGCCAGATGATGATTAAAGATAATTGGGCAAGACAAATGTTTAAAGACCGTTATTTGTAGACCGACAACAAGTAGACCTGTCGTTGCATTAAGTTTAGACCGATCGTCACAGTGGGTCAGAAAGAGCGTTCGATCGCGATCGCTTACTCCCAATATCTTCATCTATCAGCCGTCAGTCATCTGCGTCAAATTAGCATGAGGGCGATCGTTCCCGCAATCTCAAAGTTTCGATCGCCCGATTGTTGAGTGTACCCTACGAGAAATCGAGAAAAAGATGACCATCAAACAAATGTCTTGGTTACCGATCGAAGAACGAGGCGAGCAAAAAATCCTACACTTGCGAACGGCTCCCAATCGCCCTTGGAAACCTTACAATAGCTTCCCCGAATATGCCGTTCCCGACACGCCAATTGAAGGTGCATCGAAAGGATACGCCACCTTTCAAAAGTTAATCCGTCAGGGTTGGCAAGTCATTGCAACCCACCAAGCTTGATAGCTGGTTGAGATAGGCAAACTACAGGGGAGCAGGACAAGACGCGGGGACGCGGAGAGAGGGAGACAAGGAGAATGCGCGCATTTTGCGAAAAGTGAGCGGTGTCGGTTTCCGTCCCGTTCAACTTTTCAAGACGCATTTTGCATTCATTCTCCCCCATCTCCCCCATCTCCCCCATCTCCCTCACCTCCCCATCTCCCCATCGCGACCGACCAGCCAATAAGTCGTCATTTTCCCTTTCCCTTTCACCTCAATTTCCCCGCGAACTTCAAACTGGTACTTATCTTTCAAAGACTCATAAGTTTCGCTGCTGACTTGAATCTTACCGGGCATTCCCAAAGACTCCATGCGAGAGGCGACGTTCACGGCATCTCCCCACAAATCGTAGATAAACTTTTTAATCCCAATCACGCCTGCCACCACGGGACCGGTATTCATGCCAATGCGAATTCGTAGTGGTTCGCCGAGTTCTTCTTGAAACTCATCAACGACCCCTTGCATCTCGAGTGCCATATCGGCCACTGCTTCAGTATGATTAGCCGTGGGAATCGGCAATCCTCCTGCGGCCATGTAAGCATCGCCGATGGTTTTAATTTTCTCGACTCCATATTTTTGAGCGAGGCGATCGAACTTAGAAAAAATTTGACTGAGCAGTTTGACGAGTTCAAAGGGAGTCAGTCGGGCCGAAAGGGGAGTAAACCCGACAATATCGGCAAACAGAATCGTCACCCGATCGAAATGTTCGGCAATACCACTGGGGTCTTGCTTGAGTTTCGTGGCAATTGTTCGGGGTAGGATATTTAACAGCAACCCTTCAGATTTATTTTTCTCCAAACGTAACGCTGCTTCGGCACGTATGCGAGCTGTCACATCCGATTGCACGCCGATAAAATGCGTCAGGCGATCGTTGCGATCGTAAATGGGTGAAATTGTCAGTTCGTTCCAAAAAGGAGTGCCGTCTTTCCGATAATTCAGGAGCGTGACGGTACAATCTTTTCCCAAACGAATGGCATGGCGGAGTCGATCGACATCAGTTTGCTTTGTTTTTTTTCCCTGTAGAAATCGGCAGTTATCCCCCAATACTTCCGTTGGCGAATATCCCGTAATTTTCTCGAAAGCGGGATTGACGTAAATTAACGGCATATCCGGCAGTCTGGCATCGGCGATCGAAATGCCCACGCTGCTAGCCTCCAAAGCCCGATCGCGCAACTGCACGGCTTCATACATTTTGGTTCGATAGGTTTTGCTTCCCTGCCAGCTATTTTCGGTGACATCTTCGGCAATGCCGTAGCCGATCGCATCTTGGTAGCCAGAAACGCGCCACTCCAGCCAGCGATAAGTCCCGTCTCGACAGCGATAGCGATTTTTATAGCGAATGGGACGACTTTGGGAATCGGAAGCGTAACAGATATCTTCCATTTCCTCAGTCATATCTACGTCTGATGGATGGACGAATTCGATCCAAGGACGGGATTTCAATTCTTCTAGAGTCCAGCCTAAAGTTTTCGTCCAAACGGAGTTGAGTTCGAGGAAATAGCCTTCTTGGTTGCGAACGCACAATAAATCTGGCGAAAGGTTAAAGAATGCTTGCAGGGAAATATCCTTTCGTCCTCGATGTCGGTCGCGATCGGGCCGCGCAAGTTTCATGAAATGGCTCTTAGGTATAACAAATTAATTAACTTTTGCACCCTAATTCCACTGTTCACCGTTTGTTGCTATTATCACGTTTCACTATCTCATGATATTCGATCGAACGTCGAGTCAAACACGGCGGATATCGCGAATCCCCAAACGCAAGTATTCCGATCTCATTGAGCATTCATCTCGGTTGTCGATCGCCGCTCGTTTGAATTCAAGCTGGCTCTCGATCGGGAAATGGAGAATCCCGAAAATCCGGAACGGTAAAAAGCAAACATCGCTCTGGTTGAGACTGGAGCTTTTAATACACGTCAAGCGTCGGAGACTAAGACCGACTCAGATCTAAATTCTTGACGGTATTTGGTCATTTTTAATGCAATTTAAAATAGATCTTAAACTAAACATCAAAAAAATGCTTCCGCCAGCAGAATTATATTGACATCATGGCGTTACCCAAGAGGGTACGCGATCGCAAATCGTCTAATTTTCCCCAGTCTTCACCGTCTTTTCCGGGGATACCGATCTCTTATTTTTCAAAGCATCCCCAGCCTTGCGCGTCAGTTGGGAAAGTGTCTCCAAATTCCACTCGGGAACTGCGCCATCTGTTGCCAGCCACAGTAAATATTCAATATTTCCCGCCGGGCCGGTAATGGGAGACCAGGTAACACCGCGATCGCACCATCCCAGTTTGCGGGCGCTTTCTAAAACCTGGAAAATGGCCCCCGCTTGGTCGTCTCGATCGCGAACGACACCCTTTTTTCCCACCCGATCGCGTCCCACTTCAAATTGCGGTTTGACCAGGAGAATGACTTCCCGAGGTGGTTCGAGTAGTTGCCACAGGGCGGGTAATACCTTCGTTAGGGAGATGAACGAAACGTCCACAACCCCCAAATTCGGTCGCGGATCGTCGGGTGTGTAGAGCACTTCGGGAGTGAGATGGCGCAGGTTGGTGCGTTCGCTCAACCGGACGCGGCTATCGTTGCGCAGCTTCCAGGCCACTTGTCCGTAACCCACATCAATACCGTACACCAGTTTTGCCCCCTGTTGCAGCAAGCAATCGGTAAATCCTCCGGTGGAAATGCCGCCATCGAGACAAATACGATCGCGCGGGACGATCTCAAAGGTTTCTAGGGCTTTGATGAGTTTTTCACCCCCTCGGGACACGTAGGGGGATTTCGCTTTGATGTCAATTTTGGCCGCTCGATCGATTTCCGTTCCCGGCTTATCGACAATTTGCTGGTTCACCCGCACCTCCCCCGCCCGAATCCAGCGCTGGGCAAGGGGTCGAGAGGGACACAGTTCGAGTTCTACCAGTAATCGATCGAGTCGCTGTTTTGCCATGAAATCGGTTCGAGTCACGACGAGTAGTATAGACGAGGAATGGGGAATGGGGAAGGAGATGACGCGGGGACGCGGGGACGCGGGGACGCGGAGAGGGAGAGAAACGGGGGAAATGGGGGAATGGAGAAGGAGATGACGCGGGGACGCGGGGACGCGGGGACGCGGAGAGGAGAGGCTGGGGGAGAATGAATGCGCGCATTAAAAATTAAAAATGCAAAATTCTCCCTTGTCTCCTTGTCTTCTTCTCCCGAAGCCTCCCTTGCCCCCGAAGCCCCCCATCTCCCTCCCTAAACTCGCCAGCCAAATTTGGCATTCATCCCGAAATTCCATAACGTCACCAGGACGATCGCCATGAGTTTACTCAGATATTCGTTAATGCCCAAGTTACTGCACCCCAAAACGATCGCCACGTTCATCGCCAAACCCAACCCACAAATCAAGTGAAACCGCACAAATCGATCGACTCTATTCCTCCACCCGCGCTGTTTTCGGGCAATATCTCCAAAAGTCCAGCGATCGTTCCAGATAAAATTATTCAGAATCGCGACTTCCGTTGAGAGGATCGCACTGGCAGCTAGATGCCAACCCCATTCACCGCGCAGTAGGTGAAATACGCCTAAATCTACGACTACGCCGCTACTGCCGACGATCGCAAATTGGAGGAACCGCCGTCGGGGTATTCGATGCCACCGCAGCCGCAGCAAGTGTTGCAAGTATTCGATCGACTGGCGCAGGGTGACTTTACTCGCTCCTTCTTGGCGTTCTTGAAACACGTATCCGACTTCGGCAATTCGATCGATTTTTCCTCGTCCCAACACTTCAACGGCAATTTTGTACCCCACCGGATCTAAGCGGCGATCGGCGATCGCTTCTCGACGCACGATAAAATAACCGCTCATCGGATCGCTCACCCGACACAACACTTCTGGCAAAATCAGCAATCCCAGCAGTTGCGCCCCACGGGAGAGAAACCGCCGCGAAAAACTCCACTCGCTGACTCCCCCGTTGCGAACGTGACGGCTGGCAAGGGCAAAATCGACCCCATTTTCGAGTTCGGCGAGGAGTTGCAATAGGGTTTGGGGGGGATGCTGGAGATCGGCATCGATCGCCCCCAACCATTCCCCTCGCGCCACTTGCCAACCCCGGACGATCGCCGTTGAGAGTCCTCGTTCCCTTTGGCGGCGCATTACCCGCAGTTGAGGATATTGCCCCATTAAACCACCTGCGACTTCCCAAGTGCGATCGGGACTGCTATCGTCTACCACAATCAGCTCGTATTCTCCTGGCAGCGAGCGATCGAGGAGTTGCGTCAGGCGATCGAGCAGAGGAGGTAGGTTTTCACGTTCGTTGTAAGTGGGAACGACCAGAGAAAAGAGCGGGGGGCGATCGGTCTTGAGATGTCCCGGAATCCGCAATGCACCCCTGGGTTCTTCAACAAAAACGGACGGGGGTTGACTCCCTCGGGAAACAGAACCCGACGACGGCTCGATCGTCGAGAAGAACGGTAAATACATCGGTTGTTTCCACCCCAGAGAAAAACCCCAACCGCACGCTGAGGCGCGGTCTAACCAACTAGAGTACAACTTCTGACCGGGCAGTTCAAATTTTTGGATTCCTGTTATAGGGATCTACCAAGGACTGCCGATGGTGGTAAAACCCGCCCAGAAGTGAGGATGGGAGAAGTCGCGATCGCCAGAATCTGCCTGTTCTGGGGGCAGGGGGACGGTCGTTTCGCTCAAAATGACTTCGCCGCCCTCAATGCGAACCTCGCCGCGAATCATAGCAATTTGCGCTTCTCGCAGGGCTTCGGCTTTGGTGGATTGCCGTTGCAGTTGGTGGTAGAGTTCCCCCATCAACCCCAAGGTGCTGGTATCTTGGACGGGCCACATACTGGCGATCGCCGATTTCACCCCCGCGCGGACTGCCAATCCGGCAAATCCCAACTCCGACTCCGGATTCTCCACAGCCGTAGCACAGGCGCTGAGAACCAATAATTCCACGGGGTTGCCGGGACTGTGCCAGTCATGTTGCCGCAAATCCTCGAAGGATAAGGCGCGATCCCAGAATTGGATGTGAGGGGTTCCCGACTCGGCGACGGATTCGGAGGAAGCGTGGGTGGCCAGGTGGACGATGCCGAAATGCTGTTGCTGGCGCATTTTCCGTAGGTTTTCGTTGGTAAAGTCTTCGTTGAAGAACAGATGTCCCGATTCGGGCCAACGATCGAGAATGGTTTGCAGTTCCGTGCGGACAGCCGGTAGACTATTTTGACCGGAGTGGGTAAAGTCCGACGCACCCATGGCTAGGATGCGATCGCCTTTGAGGCCTTCGTAAGTGGCATCGGTGAGGCTGACACTGGGGATGGTGCTGATGGCGTATTTTTCAATTAGGAATTGTTCCCCGTCGTGCAGTGCGGCTAAAGGAATCGATCGCAACTCGGACCCCATCGAGAACATCAGCGTATTGAGATCGCCGAGTTCTGCTTCGAGGGGTTCGATCAGCCATCGATAGAGTTGTTGTGCGGTTGCTAAATAGTCTTCGTTATGCGGTTGGTTGAGTTGCCGTTGGAGTCTTTGAATCTGACTTTGCAGATTGTCTCGGATATTTTCCGACTCGATGCGAACTAATTGTCCTTGAGAAGAACCATCGGGTGAAATTAAATAGAGAACTAGCTGGGGTTTGTTGGCAGCAATAAGACTCGATTTACTTTCAGATAGCTGTACCGAAGGTGCCAAAATCTGAGCGTAAATGACCCCCGGACTAATTTCTCCCCCAGACTGCTCTTGGATATTTTGCAACATTTCGCGAATGACCGCAGGACTGAGAGTTTCGTCGCTGGTGGATTCGTCAAACTCTCCTTGGCGGAATTCCTCGAAATCAAATCCTTCATCGGCGAAACTGGTGGGGGGTAACTTGGTGAGGGAGAAGGTAGAGTTCGGTATCGGGAGACTCGGTGCGGGTTCGGGTTTGGATTCGGGTTCCGGAGTGAATTCGGGTTCGGGTTCGGGTTCCGGAGTGAGTTCGGGTTCGGGTTCGGGTTCTCGGATGAGTTCCGGTTCCGAAGTCGAGTCTGGTACGGAGATCGATCGATCGCTAACTTCCGGTTCCGGTTCGGGTATGGGGTCGGGTGTGGGTGCGGATGGGGGTTCGGGTGCGAGTGCGATATTCGGTTCGGAGATAGGCGCGGGTTCGGGTTCGAGGATGGGATTTGATGGAATTGCGATCGCCGGAGAGTTTACTGGGGGTTGGAAGGTGAGAATCGTCCCCGTTTCTCCCGCATTGAGAACATTGGTTTCCCAAGTTCGACCGAAAATTGTAATATTGCCGTCGGATTCTCCCCCTTCCGTCGTAATCTTCGTCTCCGGTGCAATGACGCTTCCCTCGGTACTCCCGAGAACTACGTCGCCGCCACTGCCAGTAATGCTGCCAGCAAAAATGTGTCGGACCACAACTTGAAGATAATCGTATTTATCTGCGAGGGGTTCTTCTTCGAGAAGTTCTTCTGGGATATCGGGAAATGCGGCTAAGCCGTCTTCAATTTCCGAGATATCTAAAACGTCGTCGGTGTCTGACGCTTCGGGTTCGATCGCAATTTTGATGTCGTCTCTTGCGATGAAAACAATATCACCGGCAATACCCTCAATGACTCCGGAGAGGAGTATCGAGGGATCGATCGTGCGATCGGTATTTTCGATGTTACCTTCGTTGTCCTCGGCAAGGGTGACGATGACAGTACCGGGTTCTAGGGAAGGTTCTTCGAGATTGAGGGGTTGTTCTAGATTTTCTAGATTCTCCAAATTGGCATTCTCACCAGAATCGAGTGGTGGTTCTGGATTGGCTGGATTCTCCAGGTTGGCATTGTTGCCAGAATCGATTGGTGGTTCTGGATTGGCTAGATTTTCTGGATTTTCCAGGTTGGCGTTGTTGCCAGAATCGAGTGGTTGTTCTGGATTGGCTGGATTCTCCAGGTTGGCATTGTTGCCAGAATCGATTGGTGGTTCTGGATTCTCTGAAGTATCCGGTGGCGTATCGCCTCCAGAGGGATTTTCATCATCTTCTACAGCAATTTCCCCAGTATCGATCGCATTTCCAGAATCTCCGGATTCGGGGGTCATCCCATCCGACTCTCCTAAATCGGCATCGGCAACCGTTTCTTCTTCGGGTTCATCGACTGTTCCCTGTTCGGGAGTCTCGGTTTCTTCTTCGGGAA
>JAXHUC010000001.1:0-107705 GCA_034189805.1 Cyanobacteriota bacterium | reverse complement strand
TTTCGGGTTCATCGACCGTTCCCTGTTCGGGAGTCTCGGTTTCTTCTTCGGGAATTTCGGGTTCATCGACCGTTCCCTGTTCGGGAGTCTCGGTTTCTTCTTCGGGAATTTCGGGTTCATCGACCGTTCCCTGTTCGGGAGTCTCGGTTTCTTCTTCGGGAATTTCGGGTTCATCAACCGGTAAAACTCCCTCAACGGCGATAATCTCGATCGAGGAACCTAATGTCTCCGAAAACTGTAGTTTCGCCAGGGTTTCCGGTGTCATTTCCGAGGGAGTAAGAGTGATGGAACCATCGGCATTACAGGAAACACCGCCATCGGCACACAAATTTTCGTCTTCAACATAGTCTAAAAGCGTTCGCAGGGCATTGAGCAGTTCCTCCCCTGGATGCATCGTAATCCCACCTCCCGAGAGAATCGAGATATCTCCCGCTTCTCCAAAGACGGTTCCCGCCCAAACTTCTTGGAGGCTGATATCGGACGCAGCCTCTAGGGTGACATCACCGCCCTTGCCATCAATCGTACTCGTGAAGATAGGTGCATTGATGGTAATACTTCCCTCACTAGTGCGAACGCTCACGTCGCCGCCATCTCCTCCAAAAGTCCTAACATAAGTATCTAGATCTGCGGTGATGATGTCTCCTTGGGCCTGGATATCGATCGTGCCGGCATCTCCGGTCCCGTGTGACTGGGATGCCACTTTTCCATGTAAGGCGATCTCACCATTGGGGGCTTCGATGGTAATATTGCCACTATTACCTTCCTCCAAAACCACCGATCGAATCCTGGCATTGACTTCAATATTGCCGTTCTCGCTAACCAAGTGAATGTCTCCCCCCTCCCCCCAATGGGTATATGTCGCTACAGAAGGCTGAATCTCATTGGGGTCTCCGTTTCTGTCGAGAATCAAGTCGCCATCGGCGCGTAGGGTAATCTGACCGCCATCTCCCCTGTCGGCATTCGCAATAATCCAACTGTCAGAGATGATGCTGCCGCCATGACTTTGAATATCAATATCTCCGGCATCCCCTTCATCTCCGGCAGCAGACGAGACCCTGAAAATCTCGACATCCCCTTCTGCGTCGAGGGTAATGTTTCCCCCATCGGAACGGACATTTGCGAGGGTGATGCTGGCTGCGGAAATTTCGAGGTGGCGGCCGTTCGTATCGATCGCCTCTACTGCCTCAAACAACCCCATCCCGTCACCATCGATATCGGCTTCGAGAACGATCGCATCGCCGTTCCCCTCAAAGGTAATAGACTCGACGAGAATGTCTCCAGAGGCTTTGACGTTGAGGTTGTCGGCTTCGAGGGTGCCGCCGAGAGCAACCGTTCCCGGTTCTGCGGGAATTTCGAGATTCGATCCGGTCAAAGAGATGCTTCCGTTGGGATTCTCGACGATTTGCGAGGCATTTTCAACATTGCCACCAGTGAGTAATTGGGGAAGGGAGAGTGGGGTAAAGTCTAAGGGGTTGGTTTGGGGTGCAACGTCCAGACTGAGGAGATTTCCGTCCGCACTCAATCGCACCAAGTCTTCGCCAGGTACGGCTGTTACGTTAATATTGCCTCCTGGTGCGGATAATTCTCCCGTATTGACGACCGTACCGCCAAATAGATTTAAATTCCCGTTGGCAACGGCTAAGTTTCCTTCATTGACGATACTGCCGGGATTGGTGGTGGCAAACTCAAATCCCGTCGGATTGCCGACTAACTCCGACCAATTATTATCTCCGATCGCACTAAACCAACTATCACCAAACCCAATTCCCGTGGCGGTAGTCGCCGTGAAATCCCCAGCCACATTTAAGCTGGCACCAGACCCGAATACGATTCCAGCCGGGTTCATCAAAAATAGGTTGGCATCGCTTTGTATCGATCCATTAATTAAAGATGGATCTCCTCCTGTAATTCGACCTAAAATATTTTCGATATTCGGATCGGCGATAAAGTTAGCCGTTTGTCCGGCATCGAGACCGAACTCTTCAAAACTGTGGAATAAATTGTTACCGGAGGTTTGACCGCCTTCGATATCAAATGTATTGCCGTTGCTATTAACTCTGGTTCCCATACTATCGTCTTCCAGGGGTTGCCTGGGTTCCGCGATGCTAGGAATCCAACATCCGGAAAGCCAAAAAATCGAGGTGGCTATTCCCGATGAAATCCAGATAGTTTGGTGTGGTCGAGGCAAGTGGCGATCGAAAAAACTCATAGTTCAGTGATTAGGTTGGGGTTAAGTACAGTAGGGGCAAAGCATTTGAGCGATAAATTGTGAATCAAGCGAAATCTTAAATATCCAAATGCTTCGCCCATCCGGATTTAGATACATCGTAGAGGCGCGCGCATTTGAGCGATAAATTGTGAATCAAGCAACATCTTAAATATCCCAATGCTTCGCCCATCCGGATTTAGATATTTTGAGAAAGCATTCTATACACCAGAAACCGACCGCCGATCGAAATACTCGAGAAATATCTAAATGCTTCATTTGTCCAAATTTAGATATTTTTAGCAAGCATTCCATACACCAGAAACCTACCGTCAATCGAGACGTTCGATTTGAACTTTTAACTCTTCAGCTTTATCGAGATTTCCTAAACTCATATATCCCGTTCTTGCTTCCGTTAAAAGTTCGATCGCCCGCGAAGAATTTCCCAAAGACGCTTCAACAGTTCCCAACTCTGACAAAATTTCAGTTTTCTCTTCTAGATTGATGTCTTCTACCCGATCGAGCGCTCGATCGTAATAGTTCTTCGCATCTGGAGCAATCCCTAAATACCGCCAGTAAATTCCTCCAATTCGGCGATAAATTGCCGAGTTTTCCATTCCCCCATCGACAACCGATTCTAGTTTAAAAAGTGCTTCTGCCACCAACATGCGATCGAGATAGAGTTGAGCAACGGCTAAGGCTTTTGCAGATTCCTCGATCGAAGAAGTTTGGATTTGAGATTCTAACTGTCGAACTGCTGCGGCTTCCGTTTCCTCGAGTAACGTAACGCCCATTTCTGCTGGTAACTGAGGTGTCTCGAAAGAAGAATAACCATCAGTGGTATATACTTCTAAAGAATAATTTTTTCCGACTTTTAAATTGCCTTGAGTATACTGAATTTCTGTAGCGGAGATAGGCTCATCTCCGCTAGTCCAAATTTCGCGACCATTTTCTAGTAAACTCACTTGATATTTCACATTTTCGCCTACAGCATTCCAGCGAAAAATAGGAGCCGGATCGAGCAATCGAGTGCGATGGGGACTAATAATATAGGGGATGTTCGTCTGGGACCACAACAACTCATCGCCGCGCGGCGTACATTCAACAATTCCCGGTTCGCATTCGGGTTGTGGAACTGCAAGGGTGTCGCAGTTTGCTAGTAATCGATCGTGGTGCGTTACCGACTGAACTGACAGAGTATTATCGAGACATTGAACGATCGCCTGTCCGCCATTGGTAGCAATTAATCGGTCTTGGGGATAGACATTCGTTCCCGGATTTGCGGTAATTCTGCGTCCGTCGCGCTCGATTTGGAGATTTCCATCAATTTGCAAGATTTGCCCGCCCACTGCCTCAAATGAAGCATTCGGCTCGATCGAAAGAGCTATCGGTAACTGGCGTTCTGATTGGA
Organism: Cyanobacteriota bacterium; assembly: GCA_034189805.1. Classification (GTDB taxonomy): domain Bacteria; phylum Cyanobacteriota; class Cyanobacteriia; order Cyanobacteriales; family Geitlerinemataceae; genus Zarconia. The sequence goes on along the minus strand of JAXHUC010000001.1, from coordinate 104,088 downwards.
AGCTTAATTCTAAAAAAAAGGGTAAGGAAATCAGAAGGTAGAGATGCTTATTTTTCATCATATTCTTTCTAGTGTCAATCCAAATCTCGATCGATGGATTTTAGAGCGCCGATTTATCGCTCCAAAAGCTAAAATCAAATCGATTCGCCTGTTATATCTTCAGCGTTTCTTCAGGTAAAGAGCAGCACGAATGCTAACCGATACTTACCGATGCTGACTGAATCACGATCGGTCTCGATCGCCCTTCAACCTTTTCTCGGCTAGGGCAATACAAGATGCTTGCTCTTCAATGCGATTTTCGGCATGGACTAGCGTTTTTTCCCAGGCCAACTTGGCTTCCTCAAAACGAGCTAGTTTTTCCAACGTTTGAGCGAGCAAGCAATAGGTATGAGGACTGTCTTCTGCCAGCTCGATCGCATCTTCAAAATCTTTACGCGCGGCTTCCCATCGATTTTGCTCGAAGAAAATCCAACCCCGACTTTTGAGTAACGATGCTTCGTCACCCTTGTATTTCACAAATGGCAATCCCTCCTCAACGATTTTAAGAGCTTTGGTCAAATCGCGATCGTGTAGGAGGAGCGATCGAATGTAAGATGCGCGAGCTGAAGAAGACCCGAGCGACATCGATTTTTGATAGTATTTTTGAGCGCAGGGAATATCGTGAAACTGTTGCTCGCACTGCCAGCCGAGATTGTAGTACGGCTTATGATTAAAAGGATTAAACCCGATCGCTAGTTGGTAGTAAATTTTTGCGTGTTGAAGTCGATTGTTTCGATACTGTTTGATGCCCCGATCGTTGAAAAAATCCGAAATTCGCGGGCCTAGCAATAACCCACCTCCCAAACACGCCAGTAAAAGACTTCCCATGAGCGTGATTCCTTTTCGATCGACCTGAAAAATTGACTTCGGTTGAACCGTTTTCGCCTTTCGTTCGGCACTGCGATATAAATTCGACCAGATTGGCGGTTGCGCGTACTGATGCTGGCAAATTGTCGGCAACCAAGTGGCGCAGGGAAGTTCTGCCTCGAGTCCTTGCAACCGTTCCCTGGCTTGGCGAACGGCCAGGTGAAACGGTCGATTTTCGATGGCAAAAGCCGCCAGAAAATATCGCAGAAAGTCTTGTGCCACCCGATCGGGCGTTCGTTCTCGCATTACCACCATTTGGGGAATGCACAAATCGTCGAGTCTTCGCGCCAATCCCAACCCGTCGCAAGAGTTGAAAATTGCCAGCCTCAACCCCCCATCCACCATTTTTCGCAAACCGTGCCACAACTCATCGACCGTCAAACTGTCGGTATCGTTGAGGTATATGCGTCCGGTATCCCCCTCGCTGCAACTGTGTCCGGCGAAAAACAAGATATCCCAGGATTCCTCCCAAAGTCGATCGTTGACCTGATGGCGATCGGGTTTGACGAGAAACGTCACTCGGGCCTGGGGAAGTTTATTGAGAAACGCCCGATCGGATTCCACATCGATTCCCTTGTCGTTGCCGAGAATGGCTAAAATCCGGACGTAGGATCGAGCTTCGGTCTGAATTCCGGGCAACTCATCGAATTCCGGAGAACTCAACGCCACCTCGGCATATCGATACGTCTCGAACAAATCCCACTCGCACCAGGGCAGTTTCTGCAATCGATCGTCGTCGGTGGCAATGACAAATTGAATCTCATCCTCGCGATCGAGTTCGCTGCGCAAGCTATTTTCTAAAGAACGCATTCCCTCAGAATTGAGCCATCTTTGAAAGCGATCGCGCAGTTGCTTGGCCGATTCCCGACATTCGCGAACTCGCTCCTCGAGCAGTCCTTTCTTGTGGATTTTCTTCGGAGAAAGCGCGCGCGTCGGTCCGAGCTTTCGATATTTCTCTTCCCAATGCGATCGCAAAAGCTCGACCAAATCCGGTGCGGCCGGTAGCGTTCCTTTGGATTGAATGGGGGAAGAATCGCCACGACCGTGAATTTTCAAGGTCACGTTGAGTCCTCGGGATGCCAAATCGCCTTGGAGGTCTAAAATCGCTCGTTTGCTCGTGCTTTTCTTGTCCATCGCAGTGTCAGATAAAATCTGTATATATAAGATGCGAGACAATTGAAATATTCGCAACTTGCTGGCAACTCGATTAGACGGCGAAGGTTTCGGTAATGCTGACTCGATCGAGAGACACTTTGACTCCGAACTCATCTCCAGATTTGGCACCGAACTCAAATTCCAAAGATTCGCTCTGACCCGCTTCGGACTGCATGATCGCCTTGCCAGTGCTATCCAAAATTTGCACGAGTAACGCTTCGGGAAGATAGGTGCGATCGCCGCCAGGTCGCAGTTCGACAGCAATCTCTTTGTCGGCAGTGGTAGAGGGTTCGATGCTCACGAACAGTCCCAGGCGACGATCGTCAGGTTCTGCGTCCAAAAGGTTGCCGCTCAAATCCAATATTTTTCCCCGCGTCACTTTTTGACTCGTGGTACTGTCACTGCGAAAGGCAAAACTCGCTTGAGGTCGATCGGTTTGTAAGGCCGATCGAATGGTTTCGACGGTTTGCCATCCGGCGGGGAAAATGCGATCGAACCATCGATCGAGTCGAGTGGGTTGGGGGTTTTCAAGTCGATCGATCGTTACGAGAAAATCATCGATCGATTGCCACTGACGGCGATCGACGTTCTCGGCGCGTACGGTTTCTAAAAACCCGAGGAATACGGCTTCGGTGAGGGCATCGTCGAGGGCCACGGCAAGATAACCAATGCGATCTTCCCAAACTTCGATCGGCACCCGTACGAATTCCTCGCGGTTTAAAACGGGACGACACTCGATTTTGCCTAAGTTCACCAGTTCTAAATCGGCGATATCCATGACCGTTTGAAAAAACGGATTTTGGCTGTCACTTGCCCCGAAATCGGTTTCGATCTCCAGCGACTGGCAGTAAGAGTTGGCGGCAAAAACCGCTAGGGTATTGAGATAGACTTGTTTGGCACGATCCCGGCTGGGGGACTTTTGGGAATGCTGTCGTGCGAGTTTGTGGGCTGACAGAGGAAGGGGAATGGAAAATGCCAATGAATCGCTCGAGCAATTGTGGGGCCAGAAATTATTGGGGTAAAACATAATTAACGGAGTCCAAGAAAGAATAGATTAGTCGGCAAAGTATTGTTGAAAATCAGGTTGAAACTTTTTAATGCATTTTTGGAAAAAACTCGATAAAGTTGAGTGAGGAATTTCTAGATTTTGCGAGATATCTTGCCAGGTATATCCCTCACTTCTTTGAATGTAAATAGACTGAAAGTTTGCCTCGGGACAATGTTTGATGTGAGCGCTACTAAATTTTCCATCTGGGTCTTCTTGGATGAACTGTACGAGTTCTTGGCTGGGTAACAAACGATCGCAATTCTGCATCTGGCGATCGAATTCAATGTCAAGTTCTTCGGTCGATAGGCGACTAACTGGAGAATCTGTACCGGGAATATCGTAATAGCTGGTAATTTCTTTCGAGGCTTCCCAGAAAAATCGCTTTTTTAAAAGAAAGTTCGCCCATTTGAGTACTTCTCCGTCGGCTTTAAATGTATCGATTTTTTGACCGATATAAATACAGAGGCGATGACACGCTTCAGTATAAATTTCTGGATAGAAATGCACGAAATGACCTTGATGAGGACGACAAAGTTTTCCCGATTTTTGAATCTTGTGAATGAGTAAGTTTAAAAGCTGCCGTCGTTGTAAACTTTTAGCTGGATGCCTCTGGGCTTCTAGAGCAATTTTTTTGAGTTCGGCATCGAGCATGCAATCCCACAGTGGTGTATTCATTCCTTATTCCTAAATAATGAATGACAAGCTTCAAATCTCAATGGCTTCGCTGTAGATATCGTCATGTTCGGCACGAGTTATGTAAACACTTCATTTATCTACTCGGGTGGAAGCGGTCGAGTTTTACGGCAATCGCGCTAAATTTAACAAAAATTTACATTAGGGAATATTGGGAGTGTGATTCGATCGCAGACTTGCTGTGACAAGGATGCACGATGTTGGAACGACCAAATGCCACCCTCAAATCATGAACTTTTGTAAATAATTTGAAATTTCGCGTCAATCTGAAGCGTTTTCAAAGTAGGGAAGAAATAGAAGAAAGAATATTTTTCTTTCTCCACTTGATTTCAAATGCGCATAATTCTTAATTTACGAATTTGAAGTCAAGATTCCGAACATATCCTTGTGCGTTTTAACCTCAATTCAAATTGAGGAATATCTGCGGGCCCGCTTTTTTTATATTTTGAGACCGCTCGATTACTCGATCGTTATTTTGCAAGCGCTCAGAGATCGGCAAAGCCTTGTTAATGAAAGCTTGTAGCTTTTTCAGATATCCTAGCTATTAGCTGCTAGCTTGTGAAGAAAATGCATTCAGCTTTGGCAAGATACTGAGTTTGCGATCGCCGAATGACGGCAATGCAATACTTTTTTCGATCGTTGGATGAAAGATGTTTTAGGGTGGCAATTTTGCCAATGTTGAAGAGAGGTTTGTAGAGGCAATCGCAAATTTGATTTAAGTACGATAAGTAAATATAGCTCCGCCCTAGAGTTAGAGTATCACAGACTTGAAACCACGCAAACTCGTTCCCAAAATTCTCTCAAACGTCCCTTTTTTGTATCGCAGACAACATATTTTGAGGCTCGAAAACAAATTTGCATCAACTGCGTCAGGGACTTGCGGAAAAATAAAGTACCCATCATGCTAGAAATAATCTGCGGTGGCGAAGATCGAACGAGGATACTGTAGCAATCTTAAATAAGTTGTAATAGTGCGAGCATTTTGCTCGCACTACTAGGGTTTTAGGTTGAAGCGATCGCCCACTTGAAATGAGACTGCATATATGTGTGCGACCTGTAAACCTTGAAAATTGAGATTGATTTACACGCAGAGTTGATGTTTATCTTGGAGCGATCGTGCCCTATAACTTCGTCTCAATTTCCGAGCTGGGCGCGTCGTCTATCGTCGAGAAACCTGCATAGGCAATCTGACCGTGCTCGTGAATATCGAGACCTTCAATTTCCTCATAGTCGTGGACGCGGATACCGATGGTCATTTTCAACACTACCCAGCAGATGTAGCCGGTAATGACCGTAAAGGCACCATAGGCAACGACACCGAGTAACTGCACCCCAAACTGTTGCAGACTCGCATTCTCACCAAAGATCCCAACGGCCAGAGTCGCCCAGATACCATTACAGAGGTGGACTGAAATTGCTCCCACCGGATCGTCAATGCGTAGAGCATCAAAGAAGTCGATGGCGAATACCACAATGACACCCGAAATAGACCCGATGATGATGGCTTCGATGAAGGAGACCTGGTTGCACCCAGCAGTAATGCCGACCAAGCCTGCCAGAATGCCATTAATCACCATGCCTAAATCCGGCTTCTTATTCTTGAACCAAGAAACAAAGGTGGCAATCACTCCTCCAGCAGCCCCCGCGAGGTTAGTGGAGATCGCGATATAAGCAATATTTTCATTGGCAGCTAGCTCGGAACCGGGGTTAAACCCAAACCAACCAATCCAGAGAATCAGGCAGCCTAGAGTCGCTAAACTGAGGTTATGACCGGGAATGGGCTTCACCAGTTTGCCTTCATACTTGCCGTAGCGAGCACCCAGAACGATCGCTCCCACCAGAGCCGACCATCCCCCAACACTGTGTACCACGGTTGAGCCGGCAAAGTCGGCAAACCCGAGGTCAGCGAGCCAGCCACCACCCCAGGCCCATTTACCCGAGATGCAATAGAAGGCAATATTGACGACGCTAAAGATTAAAAAGGCATCAAACCGAATCCGCTCGGCTACTGCTCCGGAGACAATCGTGGCTGATGTGGCGGCAAAAGCAGCTTGAAACAGGAAGAAAATGGTAACTGGCAGACCAGCTGGGAATGGATCTAAGCCATAGGTTGCAGAATCCCCCGACATCAAGAAACCACTCAAGCCAATAAACTGATTGCCTTGACCAAACATCAACCCAAAGCCGATTAGCCAGTAGGTTAGCAGTGCTAACCCAAACACAATCAGGTTTTTGGAGAGGATATTAACTGCATTTTTCTGGCGACACATGCCCACTTCCAACATGCCGAATCCGGCATTCATGAAGACGACCAAAGTCGAAGCCACCAAAATCCATACGACGTTAATGTATCCCTGTTGTAAGGCAACCTGTTCTGCTAAAGACTCGAGGGTTACCTCATCCTGGGCAAACGCAACAGTTGACAAACCAATGACAATGCAAATTGAGGTAAAAAAAAGTACCGCGACGCGATGTTGAGTCGCCCATCTCATTAAACGAGTTAGGGCATCGCGATAGCGAGTATCTCCTGGTGAAGAAGGGCGATCGCTCGTACTCCTCACGTACTTTGTCTTACTGGACATTTTTGCTCCTTGTTCAAATACTTTAAAATCTGTAACGGTGCATCCCAAGCTCGTGCTTTCACCGCTAGAACTGAGATGCTGCCAGATCTTTGTTGAGTGCAGACTTTATTTAGGGTTTCTTGAAAAAGTCTGAATGAGCAACAGATAGAGAGAATGCAGTTTGAATACAAGCTAGGCAATAGGCTTGGTTTCCCCAGTCTAAGAATTTTGAACTGACGGAGGCGATCGCCTTATACTTGAAGAGCTAAAAACGCTCAAAACTGTTGTCATATAGACCTTCTACTATTATTCGGGAAGCCCTATTTATAGCGATGCGAAACAAAATTCGGACAGTACGGACGTACAGTTAATCTAGAGAGTGCGATCGAGTGCCACCTACCCGGATTTCTATTCGTCCAAACTGCGATTGGCTTCGCTCTACAGTAGCAAAATCAGTAAGCTCGCGCTTTCCAGATCTGGAAATCGACTTTCCAGATCTGGAAAAATAGCCACTCTCAAAATTTTTTTTGATGATGAATTATTTTCAAGTGCGGAAAATGATTGAGAGTCCCCCCAAAACGATCCAGTAGCTACGTCATGAGATTCTCTCGAATTTACGTTAGTTAACAATGCAAGTCCCTAAGTATTCAGCCATCAGACATCAGCTTGTTTTAAGCTGATGGCTGATGGCGAATAGCTGAATGCTTACAATTCTAGAATCTTCAAAAGTTTGTAGAGATGGGGTAAGGGGGAGTTGCAAACAGCTTAGCTCCCCCAACGACCGATACTTACCTCAAACCGCTAACCGTGACGCTTCTGGTGCCACTGCCAAGCGTGTGTCAGAATGGTGTCGATATCCGAGTGTTGCGGCGACCAACCCAGGAGATTCCGAGCTTTATCGCTGCTACCCACCAGTGCGGGAGGGTCTCCGGGACGACGATCGCACTCGATAGCTTTAATCTCGCGTCCGGTAATCTTACGGGCCGCTTCGATGGTTTCCTTCACAGAAAATCCGCTGCCGTTGCCGAGGTTGAAAATCTCCGACTTGCCGCCATCGAGTAGATATTCGAGTCCCTGAAGGTGCGCCGTGGCCAAGTCCGTCACGTGGATGTAGTCGCGGACGCAAGTTCCATCGGGGGTGGGGTAATCGGTGCCGAAGATGGAAATTGATTCCCGTTTGCCGAGTGCCGTTTGCAGCACCAGGGGAATTAAGTGAGTTTCGGGGTTGTGGTCTTCTCCGAGCAACCCTTCCGGGTCGGCTCCGGCGGCATTAAAATAGCGGAAAATCACCGAGTTGAAGTCGTAAGCCCGATCGAAATCCGCTAGAATCCGTTCCACCATCAATTTCGATCGACCGTAGGGGTTGATCGGGTCTTGGGGGTGGTCTTCGGGAATGGGGATGGTTTTGGGAACGCCGTAAGTGGCGCAAGTGGAGGAGAAGACGAATTTTTTGACGTTAGCAGCCACCATGGCTTCGAGCAGGGTGAGGGTGCCGATGACGTTGTTGCGGTAGTATTTTGCCGGATCGCTCACCGACTCTCCCACGTAGGCGTAGGCGGCAAAGTGGATGACCGCGGCAATATCGCGTTCGGCAAATAAGCGATCGAGTAGGGGGCGATCGTTGGTATCTCCCACCACCAACTCGGTCTTGAGAACCGTTTCGGCGATATCTCGATGACCGTACACCAGGTTATCGAGAATCACGACCTCATAGCCCGCTCGTAGCAATTCGATTGTGGCATGGGAACCGATGTAACCCGCTCCCCCGGTAACTAAAATTGTGGGTTTAACTGCACTCACTAAGTTTTCCTCGAGAAATAACGTTGTACCGATCGAATACCGATCTAAAAATAGAGGTGAAATAATACAGATGCACCCCACCCTAAGACACGGGAGGATTCTCCAAAACAACGAGACGACCCAGTTGAATTTGGTCGAAAATACGATTGATTTGACGGTGGTTTTCTTCTGTAATGTTCTTGGTTGAAAGCATTGCAGAGGTGAGCTTGAGATGTTCCTGACGGGTAATTTGATTGGATTCGAGAATCCGATCGATGAGTTTTTGGATGTCTGTGTTGGGTAAATTGGAGGGTGTCTTAGCCATACTGTTTGGTATTTAAGCAAAGATAAGCATTCAGCCGAAGCGCGATCGGTTTTAGACTCTTGGATAAAGCAAAAACTTCAGAGATTTTAGCTGGGAAGATGTTAAAACCGATCGCGGCATAAGAGTTTTAAGCTGACGGCTGACGGCTGATATGAATGCTTACAAGCAAAGTTCTTTGAAGCCAACTACAGTAGATTGGCAGACTTCAATTTTCGCTCGCTTGCTTCAACACCTTGTTATATCATAGGATTTCCGTTCGGACAGTAAACCCGATCGCCCACAGTACTCAGCCGTCAGGTCGATCGCGATAACGGCGATCGGTCTAAATATTTTTCTAGAAGTGGCTCGTCGCGTTAGGAGTAACATTTAATTCGTGTGGGATGTTTGTATCATCGGTCACGTTACCAAAGATATTATTCGAGTTGATGGAAAAATCGAAAAAGCCATTCCCGGCGGCACGGCATACTATACATCGATCGCCCTTGCCAGTCTCGGTTTAAAGGTTGCCGTCATCACCAAAACCGCCCGATCCGATCGCCAAGAACTGCTCGCCGAACTCAAATCCCGAGGCATCACCGTTTTTTGGCAACCGAGTTCGGAAACCTCTTTATTTGAAGCGATTTACTATCGAGAAAACCTCGATGTCCGTACGCAGAAAGTCTGGGCGATCGCCGATCCGTTTTCTGCCGACGATCTCGTCGATATCGATGCCAAAGTCTTCCACGTCGGGCCGCTAACCGATCGCGATTTAACTCCGGGTTTCCTATCGGCGATCGCCAACGGCAAACATCTTCTGAGCTTAGATGCCCAAGGTTTAATCCGAGAAATTACCGCCGAGGGAACAGTTTGCAACGTCAATTGGAGCGAGAAAAAACGCGAATTGCCCTCGATCGATATTCTCAAAGTAGACGATCGCGAAGCCCAAATCCTCACTGGGGAAACCGATATCGATCGCGCCGCCATCCAACTGAGCGATTGGGGAGTCAAAGAGACGATCGTCACCTTTGGCAGTCGCGGTTCCCTGATCTACACCCACGGCAAATTTTATCGAATTCGGGCCTTTGCCCCCCAACAGGCGATCGATGCCACGGGTTGTGGCGATACCTACATCGCTGGCTATCTTCACCAACGCTTGCAGGGGGAAGATTTTGACATGGATTTTGACAAAGCCGGACAATTTGCCGCGCGAGTTGCCACCCGGAAGTTAGAAAAGTTCGGTCCGCTGACGGATTGGGAGGGAGGGAGAAGGTGACGCGGGGACGCGGTGACGCGGTGACGCGGAGAGGGAGACAAGGAAGAATTTTGCATTTTTAATTTTTAATTTTTAATTCACTCTCCCCCCAAGCTCCCGAAGCTCCCGCGCCTGACATTAAAGTTCGCTCTGGCGCTTCTCTTGCAGCTTCAGGAGAATTTCGGCGTGTACGGTTTGGGTAATTGGATACAAATATGCCAGAATCATGCCGCCAATCAAGACGATCGTCGGTAAAGGTCCGATCGCGATTCGGATGGCAAACAGTGCCGAATCCGGCTGCACGGGAACCGGTTGTCCGGCAGTACTTTCGATGTATCCCGCCCAATCGAGGGCTTTGAGGACTAAAAACAAGCCGATCGCCAAACCGATTTTTTGCAGCAACACCATAAACGCATAAAATACGCCCTCGCGCCGCTGACCAGTTTTGAGTTCGTCGAGATCGATGACATCCGGCAGCATCGACCAGGGAATCAGATAGGCCGTGGAGACCCCCACTCCCGCCATCACCGCCAAAACGTATAGCAACGGGACTTGACCCGGTTGGAGGAAAAACAATCCCGCCTGCGCGATTATCCAAATGCTCATCCCCATAAAATACACCGCTCGCTTGCCCACTCGCCGACTAATGGGAGTCCAGACAAACAGCATCAACAGTGCCGTGGCTTGGACGGCGAAGGCAATTTGCGTAAACGCAGCCCCCGGTAATTCCATCCAACTGACGACGTAGTATTGAATGATGGTTGCCGTCACCTGTACCCCCAACCAGGAACACAGGTAAATCCCCATCACGTAGAGGAAAGGAACGTTAGTAAAGGCAATTTTGATTTGTTGGAGAAAGGGAATTGCCGCTGGGGGGTCGGCAATTTGCGCCCGTCGGGCATCCATCGCCGCAACGCGCTTGCGGGTTCCCCAAACGCAGAGGTAGAGCGGAACGACGGAGAGGACGGTACAGACTCCTGCGAGGAGGATGTAGCGCTGGGCTAAATCCTCCACTGCCCCGAAAATGACCGCAGCCAAAATCAACGACAGCAGACTGCCGCCAATGGAGAAGGCAAACCGAAAACTATTGAGGCTGGTGCGTTCGTTGTAATCTTGGGTCAGTTCTGGGGTGAGGGCAGTATAGGGCAAATTGACGATCGTGTAGGCCATGTTGAAGAGAATGGAGATCGCCACGTAGAACCAAAACTTTCCCCAGTTGCCAAAGTCCGGGATAATCCACTGTAGGAAAAAGAAGATGCCGAAGGGAATCGCCCCAAAAATCATCCACGGATGTCGCCGTCCCCAACGAGATTCGGTGCGATCGCTCAAAAAACCGACGATCGGATCGTTAACCGCATCCCACACTTTTCCGATGGCGAGAATCCACGCCGCTAAAGCCGGTGGCAACCCCGCTACGTCGGTAAAGAAGAAGGCCAGAAAAAATACCAGGACGTTCGCGGTAATCGCCGGTCCCATGTCCCCGGCCCCGAAGGAGAGTTTTTCGAGAAAGCTCATTTTCTCGGGGATGGCGCTGGCTGGATTGCGATCGGTTGAAGGGGAATCGTTCATGGAGTTGTTCGAGTTGAATGGGGAATGGGGAATGGGTATGACGTGTCGATCGGTCATCGGAAATAGTCTATATCTAAATAGTCAATCGATCGAGGACACTAAATCTGGGGCTTGACAAACGAGAAACTTTTACTAATATATGAGGACGAGACAGTTAGGGTTAATGTTCGGTCGTTTCCAAATTCATCATCGATCGTCAATTGTTTCCTCCATTTCTCCATACTTTCCAATACCCATGGGTGAAAGGTTAAGAGAGTTACTCGTTTGTCAAATGCTACATTTAGTGTTTCTGTTCGATCGACTTTCGAGATCTAGACAGTTTCGGACGATCGGCTAACACATCATAGCCAAAGCAGGAGAACTCGCTGATATTCCCTTCCAGGTTCATCCCCATCAACTGCGCTATGCTTACGGTGATTATTTAGCTGCTCGGGGTCATGAGACTAGAGCAATTCAAGATTATTGGGGACATAAAAACATTCACCGTACGGTTTTCTACACTCAAATGTCATCCCAAAGGTTCAAGAACTTCTGAATGGATTAATAGAGTTTGTTATTTCTATTTTGTGTTTTGATGAAAATAAGAAAGATTGAACCAAGAGATTTAAGATCTCTTTCAGAGCTATATGTATCGGTATTTCGTATTCCACCTTGGAACGAACATTGGGAGTGTGATTGGGCAGAAGAGCGATTAACTTGGATATTTAACTCTCAAAGTTCTTATGGATATCTTACTACAATAAATAGCAAAATAATTGGAGCAATATTAGGAAATTTTATTCCTTTTAAAGGTGAAAAAGGATTTGAAATACTAGAATTATTTGTTGCTCATCAATATCAAAGACAAGGCATCGGCTCTAAATTACTAGATCGACTCGAGCACGAATTGAAAGAAGATGGCTATAATTTTATCACATTGCTGACAGCTAAAAATAGCGAGACAGAATTATTTTATTTACATAAAGACTATCAAATAAATAGAAAACTAAGATTGCTTGATAAAGAGTTTTAATTTTAATAATGAAAGGTTGACTACTATCTATTTTTTTTGCTAGTTTTAAATCTTATAATAGTCGTGTCTAACTTTTCTATATTTTTTTTATCCCCTGATTTTGTTTAACCGTTTATCTTCGATTTATTGCTGAAAATTAGCATAGGAGAATGAGTAGTAATTTGCTTTAACGTTTACAATGAATGCAGATTTAAAACTAGCTATTAAATACTTAGAACGAGATGCATTTGGGCAACTTATTAAGAAGTTGAAAAATAGGGGTGAATTAATCTAAGAAATTGAGACGATAAAAAGTATACAGGAAGATGATTTTAGCTTATTTCTGCACTTCATCGCACGAACCTTCTATTCTATTTTCGCCTACCAATCATTTTTCAGGTCTTCGAGTTCGCGATCGCTGAAGGGATCGTTCCCCGCTTTGAGGGAGGCGATCCAGGTGTTTAAGCGCGATCGCACTCGAGGAAAATGCTCCTCCCCATCATCTTGCAGGTCGATTTCGTCGAGTGCTGCCTGAAAATCTTCGATCGCCCCCGATGAATTGCCACTCAATCCTCGGGCGAGTCCGCGACTGATGCGAATTTCCCAATCGTGCGGATCGAGGGCAACGGCGCGATCGCACGCATCGAGAACATCTGGCGCGCGATGATCGAGGCTGCCGAACCAACACAAAGACTCCCAACTCCGTGCGGGAACGTCTAAAGATGGGTTGAGGGTTCGGGCGCGTTCGTACTCAGCAATTGCCGCGTCGATCCGGCCGTCCATCGCTAAATCTTCCCCCTTGATAATCCCTGCTGGGGCCGCCGCTACGTCTGGGTCGAGATTGAGATCTCGATTCCAGGTGTTGGCGGTCTCGAACGCATCGATCGCCTCATCGCGATCGCCTTGACGGGCGAGGGTCGTTCCTTGTTGAACCCAGGCTTCTGCGGCCTGGGCGAGTCGGGTATCGGTTTGACAGATTTCTAACTCTGCCAAATCCTCTGGATGGGCGATTAAATAATTTTCAAGCCAGCGACAACCTCGATTTAAGAGGTCGTTGAGATCGAGATTCCATAAAATAACTTTGCCATCGTTTCCGACGCTTGCCAGGGTGCGACCGTCGTGGCTGAATTCAACCTGGGTCACTTCATCTCCGTGTCCGATGAGCGTGTCGATCGACTGTCCTTGGCGGTTCCATAGTTTGACGGTTCGATCTCGGCTGGCAGTGGCGATCGTCTGACCGTTGGGACTAAAACCGATCCCGGTCACTTCATCTCCATGCCCGAGGAGGGGTTCGAGTTCTTCCCCCTGTCGGTTCCATAATTTGGCGGTGCTGTCGGCACTGGCGGTGGCGACGAGCTGACTGTCGGGGCTGAAGCTGATGCTGGTAATTCGATCGCGATGTCCCGAAAGCCGGGGCCCTTCTAGAACGTCCGCTCCGGAGAGAAACCACAGTTGCACCGTATAGTTGTCATCGGCAACGGCGAGAATGCGACCGTTGGGACTCAACACCATTTCCCCCTCCCTGGCACCGTCTCCCACCGTCAAGATTTGACGAAGAGTTCCATCTAGTTCCCACAGAGCGATCGCCACCTCTTGAGAGCGATCGTTCTCACCCATGGTGATGAGACGATCGTTGGCGGCAAATCCTACCCGGTCAATTGCGATCTCCGGGGCGACGGTTTCGAGTTGGGTTTCGAGAGGTTCGCCCTGTCGATTCCAGAATCGCACTCGGTTATCATCTCCGACCGTTGCCAAGATACCATCGGGGGCAAAGTTGAAATCAATTATCTCCCCGTTCTCGTTCGCGTTCCCCCCGTTCGCATCTCCCCCATCTAAAACGTGCAGCAATTCTCCGTTACGATCCCACAAACGAGCGCGACCGTCATCACCCACCGTGGCGATCGTCCGATCGTCCGGGCTAAACCGCAGGCGATCGATTTTCCCCTCGGAGCGTTCGAGGGTTTCCAAGGAGGAGGACTTGAGGGCGCGCAAATCCACCAGTTGAATCGTACCATCAGAATTGGCGATCGCCAGGGTCTCTCCGGTGGGACTGAAATAGCCGCTCAACACCCCCGACCCTTGTCCGGTGAGGACGTGCAGCTGTTCGCCCTCGAGGTTCCACAGCCGGACGGTATTATCTTCACTCGTACTGGCGATCGTCTGACCGTCGGGGCTGAAACTCAAATGGGCGATCGCTTCTTGGTGTTCGGTGAAGGTGGTCGTGAGTTGTCCTTGTTGGTTCCACAGTCGCACGTTGCCGTCGAAATCGCCAGTTGCCAGGATCTTTTCATTGGGACTGAAGCGAATGCGATTCGCGCCTAAAGCACTGTCACTCCGATCGGTCGCTTTGAGGGTTGCAATTTGCCTCCCGTCAGACTGCCATAATTTGACCGTACCATCCCCACCGACCGTGGCGAGGGTACGGTCATCTCTACTGAACCCGATTGTATCCAATCCCCCGTCTTGGGCGGCGAACGTACGCAGCAATGCCCCGTCTCGGCTTCTTAAGTCTACCGTCCCGTCTCCGTGACCGATGGCGAGGATATTGCCGTCTCCACTGAATTGCATCGCCCCGGTGCCATCGGTTCTGAATCGGTTTCCATCCCGGCGGAACCGAAGCGCTCCGGTTTCGCCGGGACGAATTGCATATTCGGTCTGCTGTTGAAACTGTTCCCCGTCCTTTTGCCAGAGTTCGACCCGCTCTCGGGGACGCAAGATTGCCAGGGTCTGCCCGTCGCGACTCAACTGAATTTGGGGTAAGCCTTCACGCTGACCGTTGCCGCCTCGGAAAGTTTGCGGTCTGCCACCTTGGCGGTCTCGCAGTTGAGTCTGGGGTAAGCCTTCACGCCGACCGTTGCCGCCTCGGAAGGTTTGTAGTCTGCGACCTTGGCGATCCCACAATTCGAGGGTTCCGTCAGTTAAGGTCAGGGCGAGTGTCCGACCGTCGGGGCTGAATTTGACGGCATTCACCCCAGCGGTTTGAATGGGTATGGTTTGCAGCACCCGACCCTGCCAGTTCCAGAATTGAATCCCTTCTAAGCTGCTAAAGGCGACGATGGTCTGACCGTCGGGGCTGAAGCTAATATCGGCGACTCCACCGCGCGCGTCGAGTTGATTGCGCGTTTTCGCTCCGTAGACGATTTCTCGAAGCATCGTGACGGTTTGCATTTTCGTTTTCGCATCGAGGGGACCTAAGAGTTGTTGCTGTAGGTTCGATTGCAGGTCTTCGTAGAGTTGCTGCCCGACCTTCATCCCCTCGACGAGGGCCTCGAGTTCTCGGGTGGCAAAGATGGCTTTGACGTTGGCACTCGCTTCTCGAAATTCGGCAATCCGTTTTTGAGTTTCTGCCTGCCGCCACAATCCCAAGGAAACGGTGGTCAAAGCAGCAAATAACACCAGGGTACTTTTGAGGAGTCGATCGAGTTGTCGTTCGCTGCGTTTTTTTTCCTCGTTGGCCCGATCGAGTTCTTCGCGCAGTTGGGTCAACTGCGGGCCTTGTTGTTGGCGAATGAATTTGGCTAAATAATCGTGAACGAGTTGATAGCGATCTTCGGGGGTTTCGGGTAAGACAAAAATCAAACCGGATTCGGCAAAAATGGTCAGGACTAAATCTAAGTTCGATCTCGCAAAGTTGGCATCGGCAATCAGAGAATCTTTTGCCAGTTCGGTGCGGGTTTTCAGGGGACGGGTATTATTTTCATCGGTGAGTAAATATAAGACCAATCGCGCCAATTTCTCATGGCGATCGCCGCAGTCTTCAATCACATCTTCGAGATAGCGTTCGACGAGTTTATCTTTCGAGCCGAGTTCTCGATATTGTTCGAGGGTGACAATTTCTTCGGTTTGCAGTTGCGCGCCGACAATTTGCAATTCCACCGGTCGCACTTCTCCAGCTTCTGCGGCTAATTCGTTGACAAAAGCATCGATGAGATCGGGTTCGAGCGGAAATTGCGAGCTTTGCGTTAAGCTGATGACGATATCTTTGGCTTCGGTGGGAGAAAAGTTGCCGAGATAATAGAGAATGTTGCGGCTGAGAATATCGTTGCTAATCGCATTCATACTCGGCAACCGATTGGCGATCGACAGATAGTGAAGGTAATCTTCGCGCAGGGAAATAACGGCTTTAACAAAGGGGATATTCAGGGCGTAACCGAGAAAGTTTAAAAAGGTTTTGCGTTCGGCAGAATTCGGGCAGGTAAAGAAAAACTCTTCAAATTGATCGAAGATTAAAACAGTCAGTAAGTTCGAGGTTTCGTTGGCTTGTAATTGGTTAAGAATTTGGTCGATCGAGCCAATTTTGTCAACCCTTTTAATCTTAAAAAAAGCCAACGTTTTTTCCAGGCGTTTGCCCAGTTCTCGCTCCCAATTGGTATAAACTCGCAACGTGACGATCGCCACATCGCGGGTAAAAAATGTTTGCGGTTGCAGCGCCGGAATCAATCCTGCCTGAATCAGGGAACTTTTACCCACTCCAGACTGACCGTAAACGATGGTTAATTTGTGTTGGGTGCTGCCGATGCGAGCTACCAATCGTTCCACATCTTTCTGGCGACCGGAGGCGATAATTTCTTGGGGGATGGTATCGAGAGCTTCAGCGCGATCGAGGAGGGATTTCGCGCGCTTGTGGGGTCGCAGGTAGCTCGGACCGAGAAATGCCCGAAAGCCAAATTGTCGCTCGATCGACCGTCGATCTTGTCGGACTTGAAACGCCTGCACGTAATCTTGGAGATCGTCGTAGTAGAGCGATCGCAGCTCGTTTAAAATTTCGATATACAGCAGGGGATCGTAAGCCGGTTGCGAGTCTCTGGCACGCTCCAAACTCTCCAACGCCGCGTCGAGTTGTCCCAGGTGACGTTGAGCGCGACCGAGCAACAATTCGTAGCGACCTTTTTCGAGTCGCTCGCGTTTGGGTAGCCCCCGCACGATTTGCAACGCACTCGTTGCGAGTTCTTTGGCCCGTTCCCAACTTTGACGGTGCAGCGCCACTTGCGCCAAAAAACCGAAGTCCCCCGCCAACTGCGCTTGAGAACCGTAGGTTTGATGCAACTGCTGGGACTTTTTCGCCAATGCCGCTAGCTCGTCCCAGGCTTCGAGTTGTCCGAGGATTTTACCCAGACGGGGAATAAAGTTCGCCGCAATATCCGGTCGCTGCGCCTTCTCGAACGCCTCAATTCCCGCCGCAAATTGCGATCGGGCTTCTTGCCAGTGCTCCCGAGAATCGCCGCGATATAACTGTCCCCGACGGGCGTAACACAACCCCATATCGCACAGCAAAACCCCGATTTTGAGTTGATAATCCGCGTCGGTGGTGGGGTCGAGATCCGGCGTGCGGGCCGCCTGTTGCCAAAATTCCAAGCTGCGATCGTACAAATCGAGGGCTTCTTCCATCTTGTCGTCGAGGTAAGCCGCCCGACCCATGGCAAACAGGTAGCTCGCGTGCAGCTCCGGAGGCAGCGACAGTCCGTATCCCTCCAACTCTCGCAGGGCGGCATTGACTTCCGAGAGATACTCGTTGCCGAAGATATCTTGATTGGTGGGAAATCGATCTGCCCCGGTTGCCAGCACCACGGAAAAGAGTCGATCGCTGGCTTTGCGGATTTCGTAGACTAAATTTCGCGGGGCGATCGCAAACTCGGCGGAAGTGCAAAAATCGGCAAAATCTGGGGCAAGTCGAATCAACCGGGCCACCACGTCGTCGTTCACCCACAGCACCAAGGGATAGGGACATTGCGCCTGAAACTCGTTCCGCATCCAGTTAGCCAAGCTTAAGAGGCGATCGAGATCGCGCACTGCCTCCAACCCAAAGACCATCGCAGCGGAGGGTTTGTCGTCGCCAATTTCTGCTCGCAGGGTGGAATAGAGCTTCGTGGTGGCTGGGTGAAGGACGATTTCCCGGATATCGGTCTGGCTGCGCTGCCGCAACTGCCCGACGAGATAATGGCGTAGGGCGCTGTAATTGCAGTGAGCCAGCATCGGCTTAAACAAACCTTGGGAAGCATCGATTTCCCACAGCAGTTCTGCGAGTGCGTTCTCGTTTTCGATTTCAATTCGATCGCTAGAGGGAACATCGCTCATCGTTCTTCCTGACATCCAGACTCTTAACACTCGTACAGTCCGACCGGGAGACCTTCTCCCCTGACTCTCCCAACTCTTACAAGTGTATGTTTTTTAGTAAGGCGTGGATGCGAGCGGGGGGATGGGAAGGCGGGGGGAGATGGGGGAGCGGTAGATGACGCGGTGACGCGGGGACGCGGGGACGCGGGGACGCGGAGAAGGAGAGAAACGGGAGAAACGGGGACAAGAGAATATTTGACGTTCATCATTCATCATTTTTCCGAATTCCGAATTCCGAATTCCGAACTCCAATCTCCCCCCGCTCGCATCCCCCATTCAGGTGAAGTTCTCCGCTTTCGGGTTCACTATACTATTGGCGAGGCAACCCGTAAAAAGGCTTCGCTGAATTTGGCGCTCCGCAACCCGATCGAACCCAAATGACTTTGCTATCGTGCCTTGCCAATCGCATTCCCCGCAAATTCCACCTGCGAACTCTCGCCATTGTCCCCTTTGCGGTTATCGTCGTCACCGTTGGGTTGACGGGTGGGTTGTCTTTTTATTACGGACAAGCAGCGGTTCGAGAAGTCGCTCAAGAGCTAGCCGGGGAAATCGGCGGTCGGATTAGCGATAATCTACGAGCCTACACCGATATTTCCAATCTTTTCTTGGAAATGAAAGCAGCCGAAGTGCGATCGGGTCAACTGGATTTGGACGATTTTACCGCCCTCGAGCAACAATTTTGGGATGCCACCGCCATCACTCCAGAAATTTCGTTCATCTATTATGCCAACGAGCGGGGTGAATATATTGGGGTGAACCGCTACCGCAGCGAACCGGCTTCTTTGTGGACACTCGATAAGCCCCAAATGAGCCAACGGACCTATTACCAAATCGATCGACCCGGCGATCGCGATCGCCTCTTGGGTCGCGAACCCTACGATCCGCGCCCTCTCTCTTGGTATCGAGAAGCGGTTGCCGCCGGAAAACTCATTTGGTCTTCTGTTTATCCCGACTATACCCGCCCGATTTTGGTCGTCAGCCCGATGATGCCGATTTACACCGATACGGGGGATTTGCAAGGAGTGCTGGCGGTCGATGTGACGCTAGAGCAAATCGGCGAATTTTTAGCGGAACTGAAAATTGGTAAATCCGGTCTGGCTTTTATTCTCGACCCCTCGGGGAACTTAGTCGCCAGTTCCGATGGCGAATTGCCCTTCATCCAAACCGAGACCCGCCGAGAGCGACTGCACGCGACCGATAGCCCCAATCGAGTCGTGCGGACTGTGGCGAGTCACCTGGAAGGGGAATTCGGCAGTTTCGATCGCATTCCCCACCACAGCCAGCTCGTCTTTGAGGGCGATCGAACCCGCCAATATATCAATGTCACCCATTTTCGCGACGATCGAGGTTTGAATTGGTCGATCGTCGTGGTGATTCCCGAAGCTGATTTTATCGCCCGGATCGCCGCCAATACCCGCAATACCATTATTCTGAGTTCGGTGGCTTTGGCGGTCACCGCCACCATGGGAGTTTTGAGCGCGCGTAAGGTGACCGGACCGATCGGGCAATTTATCGAGGCCAGCCGTCAAATTGCCAACGGTTGGTTTGCACCCCCCGTCGAAGCCAAAGGAATTATCGAACTCGAAGTCCTTGCGAACACCTTCAATCAGATGAACGATCGGATCGAGCGCTCTCAGGCCGGGTTGACCGAGCGATCGAACTCCCTCGAGCGCAAAGTCCGCGATCGCACCCGAGAACTCGAAGCACAAATCCGCCTGAGCGAAGCGGCCCGCGAGACCCTCGATCGAACTCAAATTCGCCTGCGCGAATCGGAAGCCAAATTCTCCACGGCTTTCCGCTGTACCCCCCACCCGATTACCATTACCCGACTCCGCGACGGATGCCATCTTGAAGTGAACGATACGTTCTTGCGCGCGACCGGGTACGCTTTGGAGGAAGTACTCGATCGTACGGCCCTGGAGCTGAATTTGTGGAGCGAGCCGAGCGATCGAATTCGCATGTTCGAGTTACTTTCCACCGGGGAGCAAATCCGCGATTTTGAATTTAATTTTCGCACCAAATCTGGCGAAATCCGCACCGCCCTGCTCTCGTGCGAAATTATTCACCTGGCTTCCGAAGAATGCTTGCTGTCGGTGACGACCGATATTACCGATCGCAAGCAAGGGGAAATTATCCTCGAACGCGCCAAAGAAGCTGCCGAAAAAGCCAATCGGACGAAGAGCGAATTTCTCGCCAATATGAGCCACGAACTGAGAACTCCCCTCAATGCCATTCTCGGGTTCAGCCAACTGATGGCACGCGATCGCGCTTTTGCCTCGAGGACGCGAGAATTGGCGATTATCAACCGCAGTGGCGAACATTTACTCGAACTGATTAACGATATTTTGGAAATGTCCAAAATCGAAGCCGGACGGACGACGTTCAAAGAAATGGCCTTCGATTTGTATCACTTGCTCGATCGCCTCGCCGACACGTTTGCCCTCAAAGCCGAATCGAAAGGACTCACTCTCATTCTCGATCGCGCTCCAGAAACGCCTCGCTACGTCAAAACCGATGAAAGCAAACTGCGTCAAGTCTTAATCAATCTCCTGAGCAATGCGATTAAATTTACCCAAACCGGGACGGTGGTGTTGCGGGTGAGTCCTTCAGATCGTTCGCTGGGGGAGAACTCGTTGAGGGAGAACCGATCGAACGCGCACTCTGCTGGGTTGCAATTTTCGATCGGCGATACGGGACCCGGCATTGCTCCCCAAGATCTCGAAAGAATGTTCGATCCCTTCGTCCAAACCCAGACCGGGCAAAAGTCTCCCGGTGGCACGGGGTTGGGTTTGCCTATCGGTCGTCAGTTCGTCCGCTTGATGGGCGGTCAATTGCGCGTTCGCAGTACTTTGGGTGAGGGCAGCACGTTCTATTTCGAGATTCCCGTTCGCCTCGTCAGCCTAGATGAAGTCGAAATCCCACCTCCCGAACAACCCGTAGTGGGATTGGAACCGGGGCAACCGGATTATCGTATTCTCGTGGTCGATGATGCGATCGAAAATCGCCTGTGGTTGGTTCGGATACTCGAGTCCGTTGGGTTCTCCGTCTCGGAAGCGACTAACGGTCTCGAGGCGATCGAAGTCTGGGAAACCCAGCGACCCCACTTCATTTGGATGGATTTGCGAATGCCGGTGATGAATGGGTTCGAGGCAACGCGGCAAATTCGATCGCGAGAGCGACAAGTGCGCGATCGGACTCAAGAAGGGACGATCGACTCCTCCTCCTCTCCAACGGCAATTGTCGGTCTAACCGCTAGCGCCTTCACCCAAAACCGGGAGTCCATTGTTGCTGCCGGATGCAACGACTATTTACCCAAACCCTTCTGTGAGGAAGCCATTTGGCAGAAAATGGCACAGCATCTGGGCGTTTGCTACGTCTATGAAGGCGAAGAAGACGGAGACTTTCGATCGGTTCTCGAATCTGAATCGATTTCCCAACTCCAACCCGAACATCTATCGGTGATGCCGCCGGAGTGGCTCGAACGATTTCACCAAGCCACCCTCGCCGGCGATGATTTGTTGGCCATCGAGCTAATCGGAGAGATTCCCCAATCTCAGACCGCTCTAGCTAATGCCCTCACCCATTTGGTGGAAAATTTCTCTTTTAAACTTCTGAGCGAGCTAACTCAAACATCAGTCCAGGATCGGGGAGTTTCGGGTGAAAGTAGGGAATAGGGAACGGGGAACGGGGAGAGCTGCTTTCAAGTGTATGTTTTTTAGATTCCGGTGAAATTGAGCTGGGGGAGATGGGGAGAAACGGGGGAAACGGGGGAAACAGGAATATTTGACGTTCATCATTTTTCCGAATTCCGAATTCCGAATTCCGCGCTTCCGAACTCCAAGCCTCAATCGCGGCGGCGATAGAGTTCCTCAAGTTGCGCCGCAGATAAATCTCGGGTGGGCAGATCGAAGAGAATGCGTCCGTCACTCAAACCGATGGCCCGATCGCAATGGCTGCGAGCAAATTCGATTTCGTGCAGGCTCACCACCAGGGTTTTGCCTGTTTGGCGGCTCAAATCAACGAGTAAATCCAAAACTTCCCGACTGTTTTGGGGGTCGAGGCTGGAAATGGGTTCGTCGGCTAGGATCGCCGCTGGGTTTTGGACGAGGACGCGAGCGATGGCAACCCGCTGCTGCTGACCGCCGGAGAGTTGGGAGGTGCGTTCGTAGAGTTTGTCGGGAATGCCAACCCGAGTCAAAGCGCGAGCGGCAGTGTCAATCTCTAAGGGCCAAAATAACGAGACGATCGCCTTGAGAAGAGACCAGCGACCGAGGTGACCGGCATTGACGTTATGAATCGCCCGCATTCGATCGACTAAGTGAAATTGCTGGTAGATGGTTCCCACCTGTCGCCGTACGACTCGTTGCTGCCGGGGAGTCAGTTGGATTAAATTGCGACCGAGAATGCGTACCGTTCCCAGAGTTGGCGATCGCGTTCCGTTGAGCAAGCTCAGGAGCGTACTTTTTCCCGCCCCGCTCGAACCGACTAGGGCAACTCGCTCTCCTTCATATATGGTTAAGTCGATATTCCCCAGGGCGCAATATTGTCCGAACTGGAGGGAAACCCCTTCGAGTTCAAACGCAACGATGGGATTGATTGACACCATTTCGAAGTCCGATCCGCAGAGTGAGGTGAGGTTTGGCTGGTGGGGTCGTCCGATTCGCTCGAGAACGCAATGGCTCGCTCGGTCTGTGTATTGTTTTGGGGTCGTTGATTTCTGTCAACGTCGCTCGGCGCTCGAATAAACTTTGCGCAAACTTTAGCATATTTTGACGAATCTAAAGTTACAAGGTAAGGTATATTTTCAAAAACAGTAGTTATTTGTCGATCGGCGCTTGGACGGATTTTCGATCTTTTGGTATCTATCTTATAAAACAGCTTCGTTTGAGAATCGAGTCCGATCGCACCGATCCCCGACTCTATCTCGAGAGCAAACCCCAACCGGGTTTAAATTATTTTATTTCCCAGTCAAAATACCGCCGATTTCCGCTCGAAACTGACAAAAAGTCTATTACCTCGATCTAGCTTCAGAATCGATTATAGGTGCTTTGCATCCGCGAAAATCTCTCGGATAACATCCCGCCTCGAGGGTCAACCGTCCCAAAACCTCCACAAACCCCGGCAGAAACTTCGCTATGATGACCAACAGCACCTCCCACAGCAGTGAAGGACAACCCTATAGATTCAAAATCGACAATCGGATCGTTATCGGAGCGACAAAAATTGGCAGGTGGAGCGAATATGGTGGCAAATGTCAAACAGAAGTCCAATAAAAGTCTGATTCAACAGTTAATCCTGCAAAAGCAAAACCAGTTTACGGGTCAAATGCTGATTCAGGCTCCCTCAGATATGCAATGGACGCTTCACTTTAGAGCGGGATATTTGGTCTGGGCAACGGGAGGGAAGCATGTCGTTCGACGATTGTACAGACATATCACCAAACAATGTCCCCATATCGAATTCGAGATGCTTGCCATTCGCGATGATGACGATCGCGAATGCGGTTGGGACTATCAAGTATTGACGATTTTGGTCTGCCGGCAATTTATTTCTAAAGACGATGCCAAAATTATCGTCGCCCATTTAATTTCTGAAGTTTTATTTGATATTTTACAATACCACCAATTTATTGAATTTTTAACCTACGACTATCATTCGGTTCAAGATTTATCGGAAGCGATAACCGGAGTCCTCACCCTCATCGATGTTGAAGAGATTACGGTAAAAACGTTGGGGAATTGGAGGGCTTGGCAAAAAGCAAATTTAGGCTTTTTCCTACTGCATCTGGCTCCGGTTTTAAGTGACTTGAAAATACTCAAGCGAAAAACGTCTCCTCGGACTTATAAAAATTTAGTCAAGCTAATCGATGGTAAGCGCACCTTACGAGGTTTGGCAACCCTGATGAAGAAAGAGGAAATGGTTGTGGTGCGATCGCTCTTTCCCCTGATTCAAAAGGGTTTGGTTCGTTTGGTGGAATTACCCGATTTGAATCGACCCCGGCCGAGTGTCAAATCCGTACGGACTCGTTCTTCCGACTTGATTAAAAACCGACATTTAATTGCTTGTGTCGATGATAGTCGGCAAATTGGCTGGCAACTTCAAAAGATTCTCAAAAAAGCCGGTCATCGCTTGATTAAAATTCAAGATCCCTTGCGGGCTTTATTTACATTAGTTGAGAGTAAACCAAACTTAATCTTCTTGGACTTAATGATGCCCGTTGTCAATGGATACGAATTGTGTACGCAATTGCGCCGAGTTCCCGAACTTCAACAAACTCCGATTGTTATTTTAACCAGTCAAGATGGAATTGTCGATCGCGTTCGAGCGAAATTAGTCGGTGCCTCGGGCTTTATGTCCAAACCCATTCGAGATGAAAAAGTTTTAGCCGTCCTAGAAAAATACCTTTCTTCTCCTCCTTCCATTACGTCAGGTTCGACAGCGGCGATTAAGACCATGCCACCCTCTTCGTAAATTAAGATGCATGATGTCCTCATTATATCGACATGAATAAAGTTCGATCGATACAAATAGGTCAGGTATCAAAAAACGAGTAACTTGTCAACACGTGTTGCATCATTCTGTGCGGTAAAAAACTGCACTCTCATCTTCAATATTCTCCCTCCATTTCTCAAAATAATGACATCGGAAGTGGACGTGAAATCGAGAAATTCAGCAAAATTACTGATGCCATCAATAATCTTCAGGACTTAATATAGTCTGTATGAGATTAGAGCTATATTCTCTACTGGCATCTATCTTTTCAGAATTTTTAAATATACCTTATTCAACCGAAAAACTAACTCAGATCGAGTTGAAAATTAATTGAAGCTCGAACTTAGATCCTGCTGCATGGTAGATCTATCTCTCTTAGGAACGAGAATTTATAATATACGCGGACGAGCACGCAAATGATTTTAGAACTCAAGAAAAACCATCTCAAAAGCCTAGTTCACCAGCTCGCTCTCAAGGAACAAAATCTTTTTACCGGTCAGATCGACATCCAAGCTCCTGCCGGAAAAAAATGGACGTTATATTTGTGCGTGGGGCGTTTGATTTGGGCAACGGGCGGTCATCATGTTGTCCGACGCTTGTATCGTCACTTATCCGAGCAATGCCCATCCGTCAGCCTGGAGATGATGGCACTACGGGAGCAAAGCGGTTTTGAATATGGCTGGGACTATCAGGTCATTAATATCCTCGTCTTAAGAAAGAAAATTGACAAAGACCAAGCCAAAACCATCATCTCCAAAATCGTATCAGAGGTTTTATTCGATATCGTCCAGCATGAAATTCGCGGCTCTTTATCCTATACAGAAGAGTGTAGCGATCTGACGCAATCGGCGATGGGGATTATTACATTACTCAGTATCAAACCCATCTTGAAAGATTTATCTCAGATGTGGGCGACTTGGCAAAAAGCAAAACTCGGCTACCTTCTATTGCAAGCCACACCTCAGCTACAAAACCTCGATCGACTCCAACAAAATACATCTATTCGGGTCTACAATCGCCTGCAACAGCTCATCAACGGCAAGCGGACATTTCGGGATATTGCCAGTCTTCTCAAACAAGATGAGGTGAGCGTCGCTCGTTCTTTGAGCGGGCTAATTCGCAAAGGATTTATTCGTTTGGTCTCTTTACCGGATTTACCGCGTCCGGGCTTGCTGCAAACCAATCGATTCTCAACCCACTCGCGCCAAAAACCGCTGGTGGCTTGTGTCGATGACAGTCCCCAAATTTGCTGGGAAATGGAGCAAATCGTCAAACAAGCCGGGTACGAGTTTCTCGCGATTCAGGATTCCGTCAGGGCGTTAGGTCTTTTGATCGACAGCAAACCCGATTTAATTTTTATGGATTTAGCTATGCCCGTAGTGAGCGGGTACGAGCTGTGCGCTCAAATTCGGCGGGTGTCCGCACTTCAAGCCGTCGAAATCGCGATTTTATCGGGAAATACGATCGAGTCTTTGCGCGGTCGTATGCTCGGGGCCTCGGAGTGCTTGAGCAAACCCATTCAAAAGAAAAAGATCCTCGCGACACTCCAGAAATACCTCGCTGTTACCCCAACACCTCGCTGGAGCCGGATCGAACCCTCTGCCCTCAACAAAGCCACCGCTTGAGAACGGCGATCGTTCTTGACTACCGAACTTACTGGATTTTGCCAATTTCCCGTCCGACAGCCTCAATTTCGGCATAATTTTCATTACTCGTCGGGATAAACTTCTGCGCCCCAAACAATTCGAGAATCTCCCGATGCTCTTCAACCGCCGGGTCTAACTTGAATAGCGCTTGTTGCACTCGATCGACAAACCCCTCTCCGTAGCGTTGTTCGATCTGGGGATCGACGACCCAATGATAGTCGTAGTAGGTTGGCGTTTGCCAAATGACTTGCACCCGCTCGAGATCGACTTCTCCGGCTTCGACGCGATCTTGCCACACTTGCGAATTCAGGGCCCCAGCTTCGTAGGTTCCCGCCTCCACCAAAGTAATGGTGGCATCGTGAGAACCCGAAAAACCCACTTCTCCAGCAAAGGCATCCAAACCCACCCCAGCTTGGGCGAGGAAATGCTGGGGCATCAACCGCCCCGATGTCGAAGACTCGCTACCGAAGGTAAACGTGCGTCCCTCAAGCTGCTTGAGTTCTTCAATATCTTCGATCGACTCGATGCCGCTCTCTCGATTGGCAATGAAGACGCTGGTAAAGGTCTCGTCGATATCCCGTTGGGCGATCGCTTGGGCGTTGGGCACTTGCAACCGAGCCTGTACCCCCGTCAGTCCGCCAAACCAGACTAAATCTAAGTCCCCCACCTTAAACGCCGTTACCGCTGCGGCATAGTCAGTCACGGGTTCGTACTTTACGGGAACGTCTAACTCTCCTTCGAGATAGGTGGCTAATTTACTGTAGAGTCGCTGGAGTTTTTCAGGATCGCGATCGGGAATCGCTCCTGCCACCAGAGGCTGCACTTGCGCTTCATCGGCGACCGGGTTCGCGCATCCGGCAACCGGAAGTACCAAACACAACAGTCCAGCCCAAAATATACGTTTACTTATCATGTTGATTCATCGCGATCTGGCGAGCGAAAGCAATTGCTGAGTGAGTGAGGCTTACCAAACTTTTGAGTGCTACTTTGAAGGATCGAGCCGGGTCGATCGCCTTGGGTAATCCAAATATTGAGTGGCGATCGCCAACCGGGGCAAGGGATCGGACGCTCGGGCAACTCAAAATAGAAGGGTAGCAGCGTGCCCGTACCGCTCTCGAAAGCGTTGAGAAGCCACCTCAACATATCGTACTGCCTTTCTTCAAATGCCATCGATATTTCGATCGAAGATCGGATTGACGAGAGCTGAGTATTCCACTCAACCGATCCCCAGATCGTTCCTCGGACTTTGAACAAGTGAGAAGCATTGATACAACAGCGTTACAGGAAACTTCTCCCCCCGGCATTTTCCCTGTAAAGTGGTATAACACGATATAACATCATTAAGCTGTACACCACTGACGCGATTCCAATCACTATGAACCCCGATCTCACTCGATTTGGCGAACAAATGTCCCACCTTACCGGGGTACGGGCGATTATGAAAGATATTATCGAAACGCTAGAAGCCGATCGAGGTCGAGAATTTATTAACCTGAGCGCGGGCAATCCAGTCATTTTGCCGGAAGTCGAACAGTTGTGGCGCGACTGTACCAACGAGTTACTCGCGAGTCCGGAATATGGCGAAGTCGTCTGTCGCTACGGCTCGAGTCAGGGCTATCAACCCTTAATCGATGCAGTCATTGGAGAGTTCAACGCTCGCTACGGACTCAACCTCACTAATCGTAACATCCTCATTACCCCCGGCAGCCAAGCCATTTACTTTTTTGCGGCGAATGCCTTCGGCGGGTATACCCGAGACGGTCAGCTCAAAAAAATTGTCCTCCCGCTGAGTCCGGACTATACCGGATATGGCGGGGTCAGTTTGGTTCCCGAGGCGTTAATTTCCTACAAACCCGCCCTCGATGTCGATGCTGCCCGTCATCAGTTTAAATATCGCCCGGATTTCAGTCAGTTGGAAATTGATGATTCGACGGGTTGCGTCATTTTTTCCCGTCCTTGCAACCCAACGGGTAACGTACTCACCGATGAAGAAGTGAGCAAAATCACCGCTCTTGCCAGTAGTTTCGAGGTTCCAGTTTTAATCGACTCGGCTTACGCTCCTCCGTTTCCGGCGTTGAACTTTACTCAAATGACTCCAGTTTTCGGGGGCAACGTCCTTCACTGTTTGAGCCTATCTAAAGCGGGGTTGCCTGGAGAGCGGATCGGTATTGCTATCGGGGACGAGCGCGTCATTCAAACCCTGCAATCGTTCCAGACCAATTTGTGCATTCACTCCTCTCGGTACGGACAGGCGATCGCGGCGCGGGCGATCGCGTCGGGAGCCTTAAGCGACATTGCCATCAACGTCATTCGCCCTCACTACCGACAAAAGTTTGACGTACTCGAAGAAACCCTGGACCAAGCGATGCCCAAAGATATCCCTTGGTTTTTGCATCGGGGAGAGGGGGCAATTTTTGCCTGGTTGTGGTTCCAAGATTTACCGATTACCGATTGGGAACTCTACCAACAAATCAAGCAAGTGGGAGTCATTGTCGTTCCCGGCGAATCCTTTTTCCCCGGACTCCAAGAAGATTGGCCCCACAAAAAACAGTGTTTGCGGGTGAGCTTAACTGCGAGCAACGCAGAAATTGCCACGGGGATGCGACGTTTGGCGGAAATTGTCGAGCGAGTTTACCAGCGCGTACCGGCAATTTAACGGATCTAATCTTATGTCTGTCGCTCCTTGGAGAGGGGACCTCGCGGGTGCGCTCCATCGCAATCGCCGCCTACCCTACGCGCGTTACTTACAACTGGCCACCATCGGTGCGGACGGACGACCGGCGAATCGAACGGTGGTGTTTCGCGGATTTGAGGAAAATTCCGATCGACTGCAAATTATCACGGACGCGCGTTCCCAGAAGGTGGGGCAAATTACAGAAAATGCCTGGGGGGAAGCTTGCTGGTATTTTCCGAAAACCCGCGAGCAATTTCGCCTGTCGGGTCGATCGATCCTCGTGGGTGCGGACTGCACTGAGGCTTTCCTGCAACGAGCACGTCGCACGGCTTGGGAAAAATTATCCGATCGGGCGCGAGAAGGTTTTGCTTGGCCGCAGCCAGGTCAACCTCGTGCTGGGTTGGAGGCTTTCGAGGTGGCGACTCCCGATCCAAGCGAACCACTACCGCAATTTTGTCTGCTCCTGCTCGATCCCGATCGGGTTGACTTGTTGCAGTTGCGGTCTCATCCACACGATCGCCGGCTTTACCTGCGTCAAGAAGATGGAACTTGGCTCGTTCGAGAGGTCAACCCGTGAGAGGGGAAATAATTGCTTAGGCTTCGCAGATATCTGCTTTGGACGGTACGGGGAACACCTGGCCCATCATAAATTTTGAGGGGGGTGTGTTGCACTTTCCCTTGGGTTGAGGGTTGTCTGCTCGATCGGGCGGAAGGAAACAGATGGCGGTTTTGCCAATTCCAGGCATCACATCGGCAATCCGATCGACAACCGTTTCAACGTGCTGTTTCAAATTGGTGGCCGCTTCGATATCGGCCGCGATCAGAAAGAGGGTTCGCACGCCAGACGGGTCGGCGACGATGCCGTAGGTACATTTTTTCAATAAGACTTGGATGGATGAGGGGAAAGAGAGATAAAAGCGATCGAATAATGTTGCGTAAAACTCGTCGGTAATCGCTCGATCGCTAAAACTGGGTTCGGATAACATGGCTAACTCCCTCCAGGTAACTTCCAGGGTAACTTCGCGCCGTAAGTTGGATGATGTTCGGATGCCTCCTTACTTCTCGATCTTCGTTCTGTCATCCCTTTGTCCGGAATGTTAACGCAATCGACCCCGTTTATTCTACGCGCTGGCAACGGTCGTTTGCGACTTCTGCATCAGAACTTTGGGATTTTGCATCGATGGTCTGGTTACAACCTGTCAGAGTCAGTGTCGATTGTTTTGAAGGCGGTCGTCGCGTCACAACAACGTGTGAGATTGCTGTTTGTTATTCACCCAGTCGAAAGAACTTCAGGTCAAGATTCAGTCAAGATTCAGGGACTCGAAATAAACTTTTGATGAAGGTCTACTGACAAAAAATCATCCTCAACACCAGGATAACAGTTACGCGCGTGGGAATTTTAGCTCTGTGTTTACCCTGAAGGCGATCGAGATCTTCATATTCAGCCCATGAAAATTGCCGCGTTCTGTAAAGCTGCCATCGAACTCGATCGACCGTAAAACTACAGATCTTGCTTAAGGATTTAGCTCGGTTCGCCGAGAGAAATCGTCTGGTCGAGGGCGATCGGGCAAATTTAAAGTTGGTTTGAAGCGCCCTCGAAAACGGGTCGATCGCCCTCAAGGATAACCCGTGCATTTACGCATACATATATATATATGTGTAATCGACTTATACATCGACGATCCTCAACCACTCGATTCCTTATCCTGGCTGGATTTGGGGGTCAGTATTTTCACCGGCTCGATGTCGATCGCACTTCCAGATAACGGGGAACGACCGACCCAAGTGGTGTAACTTTCAATCTGATAAATCGATCGACCCATTCCGATCGGAATATTTAATCAATGGCGGTTCCAGAGCAATGATTAAAAAAAACTATACATCTGCGATTTACAAAGGCACTTGCACGAGAAGGGTCAAAAGCCTCTAATCTAGGTAGGAAGATTTTTTCGAGCCATCTGGGTTCCTTCCTTCCATGCCAAAAATTGCCTTGATTCACCCCCAAATTCCCCCAAATACCGGTAACATCGCCCGAACTTGTGCTGCGACCGGAATTGCCTTGCATTTGGTCGGTCCCCTGGGATTTGAAATGAGCGATCGGTACTTGAAACGCGCGGGTTTGGACTATTGGCCTTATGTAGACTGGCACTACCACGATTCCCTGGAGGCTTTTCAAGCTTTTTCTCGCGATCGGGGAGGGCGTTGGATCGGCTTCAGCACTAGAGGAAGCTGTAGCTATGTTCGCTTCCAATTCCAAGAAGATGACTGGTTGCTTTTCGGCAGCGAAACCATGGGTTTATCCGATCGAGTTTTGGCTGAATGCGATGCGACGGCTTACATTCCCATGAGCCAACCGCGCGTTCGCAGCTTAAATCTCTCGGTTAGTGCGGCTTTAGGTTTGTTTGAAGCCTGTCGTCAGCTCGGTTATCTCGATGTTGGAGAACGGGGCGATCGTATTGTTTAATAAATAAATACAGAAATCCACACATTTCTACGAACGGCAACAATTAAAATCGATTGTCGGGAGAAAATCGGCTCAAATCCAGCGCTCGAAAAGATTTCACAACTATTTAGCTATCGAACTAATTTTCTACTCCGTCCAGCTATAAGAAATTTCTATAGAGCGTTAGCCGCGCCGCCCAACCCATTTTATCGGCTCTCCAAGACGATCGAACTCGATCTTAAAATCCCCTCAAATCCTTTTAGGGCAAGGCATTGGAAGATTTCATAAATGGCTTGCCCTCGATGGGTTTCCGCAAATATCCTGACAAAGTATCACCGCAATCGTACGGTTGCCTAAGTAGCAGAAAACAGCGTACATTCTCGACTAGAGTCAGACAGTTTTCTGACTGTCCGCTGGCAAAAGTTGTCAATTTTGTGCTAAACCAACATTGCCAGGGTGCATCAGTAAGTTAACGATCGACCGTCATTTGACGCTGAAAAAAGAGAATTTGGTTTTTAGAGAAAACAAAATCTTGTCTAAATCGAAAAACCAGGGTAATCTTTCCTAAGCATCTTGACCGTCAGCGATCGAGATCGGCACAAAAGGTGATTAACATCACTAAATTTGGTTCATCAGCTAGTCATACTCAAGGACTGCTAATCACTGGTTACTAGGAGGTCGTTTTTTTGAAACGAGTAATCCCGAGTCAAGTCAATCCTGCTCCTGCCTACGAAGCAGACGCAAACATCACAGACGAACAGCTTAAGCCATCGAGCGCGGAAGGACACCGTCGGGTCTGTTCTTCAGTCGCAAAAATCGGATTGGCTCTCTCGGTGGGAGCATCAAGCATCCTTATTCCGGGACAAAGCGATTCAGCCGTGGCCGCCGACCGGGATGCGGCGAAATCACCCGCAACTTTTGCCCCTTCGGCTAAAGCCAATAAAGCCAAAGCCATGACACCGGCAGTGAAATCGGTTGAGACTTCCACCGATTTCGCTTCAAGCAACGTTCCCACACACGTTGTTGCTAGCGGCGAAACCTTGTGGCAGATCGCCCAAATCTATCAGGTTGAAGCGAATGCCATCGCCCAAATGAATGGCATTGGCGTGGATGCAGTACTCGAAGTCGGACAAGTGCTAGAAGTGCCGACCGATGCCCAGACCTCATCTGGATTCGAGCTAACCGAGCCTACCAGCCCGAGTGTAGAGACCGTTGAATCTTCCGAGCCATCTGTTGACTTCAAGCTGTCGAAGCCAATTCCGGAAACTGAATCTAGAATTGGAAAAATTCAGACACCATCGCCCGCACTTTCTTCAAGTGAGTTGGCAACCTCTGCCCCGACCACTAGCGTAGAGTTTGACAAGCGCCTCGAAACCGAGCGACCGACAAGCCTTTCTACCGAAAATTCAATCCGGTCTGAAGCGTCTATCGGTTTGGAAACCGAGCAACCCATCGGTTTGCCACAAAAGACCGTTTCAACTTTTGCATCCTCGGCAACTCACCCGAATTTTAGAAGTCGCCTGAATGCTTCGATTCACAGGGTTAGGGATGGAGAGAGCATCTACGAGATCGCTCGTCAATACAATGTTTCCGTCAAGGACTTGGCCGATGCCAACGGCTTGAACGACCCGAGTTTTATTAGAGTCGGCGAACAAATTGACATTCCCCCTGGAGCCACACTCACCCCTCAAACTTCACTGGTGGTGTTTGGCAACAAAGTCAATTCCAAGTCTTCGGACCGATCGGAAAAGGTTTCGACACTTTCGGTCGCTGAAGACTCTCAAGTTCGAGTCCCCCTCGAACTGTCCGAGATGGATAACTTGACGGTCGGCGATGAGGTTGAGGTTCCCAATTTTGTGGCGAATCGATCGCAAAAGAACCTCGACGAAACCGACACCGAATCTTGGGTGACTCTCGGCGAAAGCAGTTCCGAACCTGCTCAGCGTCTGGCTGCCAAGCTCAAGCCAGGTGCTCAGAATCATGCGAGTGCCAGCGCCGATACCCGCGAGTATGTTGAGGAATTAAGAGCTGGAATCGATAAACTCCGGGCGAAGCACCGCGTTCGTCGCGATAGCACCCCCATTGCTTCGGTTTCCGAAACTGTTGAGACCCAATCTTCCGAGGAGTCCATCTCTTCTGCTCGACAAATCAATCCAGAGTTTGCCCCGGAACAACACACTGCGGCTCTGCAAACCGAAGGTTTACAACCTTGGAGTCAGTCTCACACCCAAGTTGAGGCGATCGCCGAAGCTGAAGAATTCGTGATGGCAGCCGTTCCGGAAATCGAAGCCGAGAACGACAAGATCGCTCGCGAGTCCGAAGCCCCCGCAGAAGATGCGGAAGTCGCCGTAGCACCTTTGGGTAGTGCCAATTACGCTCCCATCGACCCACCTCGGATGGTCTCGCCCGAACTGCCCAGCCTGTCTGCGCCTCAAGCCTACTTGCCCAAAGTGCAGCCCGGTACTCTGTCTCCTGGAATTCAAGATTTCTCCGGAGCCTATACTTGGCCCGCTCAAGGCGAACTATCTTCGGGTTACGGCTGGCGTTGGGGTCGGATGCACCAAGGTATTGACATCGCCGGTCCCGTAGGAACTCCGATTGTCGCGGCAGCACCTGGAAAAGTCACCTACTCCCGTTGGAACTCGGGCGGTTATGGAAACTTGGTCGAAATCACCCATCCCGATGGGTCGATTACCCTCTATGCCCACAACAGCCGCTTGTTAGTGAACGAAGGGGAAGATGTGGAACAGGGTCAGCAGATTGCCGAGATGGGTAGCACGGGCTTCAGCACCGGACCCCACCTCCACTTCGAGTTGCATCCTGCCGGTGTAGGCGCTGTCGATCCGATGGCTTACCTACCGTAAAATTGCCGAACTGGGTTTGGAGTGAGGTGTGAGGAGTGAAAATCGGTGAGTGGGGAGTTGTGGTGACTCCCTAACTTGACTGATTCAAACTCGAGCGGGATTTAGCTTGCTCGAGATGAGTCAAGAGCTTAAGAAGATTTTTTAGCTCGATCTCTGAAAAGTTCAGATCGTAAAAAAGCTCGTTCTCATCCAAGATTGCGACGTAAGCGACATAAACCGTTAAGATCGAACGGTTGATTAAGGTGAAGTATGGAGGCGGTTTCTACGGCTCGAACGACAGTACCGAATCGACCGATCTCGGTGTGGGCTTCAGATATTCGTAAAGTCTATCGTACGGGCTTTTGGTTGAATAAAAAAGTTGAGTCTCTCAAAGGATGTTCCCTCAGCGTTTGGGAAGGTGAAACCTTTGGATTGCTCGGACCTAATGGAGCTGGGAAAACAACCTTGCTCAAAGTTCTATTGGGTATCGTCCGCCCCACTCGAGGGGAGGGGCAGCTACTTGGCATTCCATTAGGGGAGCGATCGTCCAGGCAGAGAGTCGGCTATCTACCCGAAAACCCTTACTTTTACGATTACTTAACAGCCTGGGAATTCTTGGAATTTGTTGCCGGACTGTTTGAGATTCCCGTATCCGAGCAACGCCAGCGCATTCCTCAATTGTTCGATTTGGTAGGCTTGGCTCGTGCGACCGCTCGCAAGAAGCCCCTGCGGCAATACTCGAAGGGAATGCTGCAACGAGTGGGTATGGCTCAAGCGCTCATCAACGATCCCGAAGTGGTTTTTCTCGACGAACCCATGTCCGGACTCGATCCTATGGGGCGCTATCAAATGCGGCAAATTGTTTTGTGGCTTAAAGAGCAGGGAAAAACAATTTTTTTCAACAGCCACGTTTTAGCCGATGTCGAAAAAATTTGCGATCGGGTAGCAATTCTCATTCAAGGAGAACTGGTTTGTTTGGGTTCCCTCGACGAACTTCTCGGCGGCAACCAAAACTATCAAGTCAAAGGTCGCGGCGGGCAATTCGATGTTTTGAGAGAATGGGTTCCTGATTTGGCCATCGAGCTAGACGGTTGGCAGGGACATTTGCGGGGAAACCCCGAAGATTTCTTAGCGAGTTTGCGTTTGATGGACGCTCAACTGATTTCTCTGAGCTTGACTCGCCCGAGTTTGGAAGAGTTTTTCATGCAGAAGATGAAGGACTGCGGTGTGGGAGTCAGTCAATAGAAGTGCCATCAAGTGCTAAGTGCGAACCCGGTTTGAGGTAAAATTTGTAACGGAATATGTATTCACCAGTATCTTTTGGGTCAGAAGCCAGTCTCGATTGCTGCTGGTCGATCGGCTAAATGAGTCTGTCATTTTCGTTCTAAATAAACCGTTCTAAATAAATACGATCGAAAGCCTATGGATGTTGCTAATTTTGCCGCCCAACTCAATGCAGGGAAAATTTTGCCCGAGGGAATTGTGGTGGTCACTCTGCTGGTGGTTCTCGGGGTAGATTTGATTGTCGGGCGCACCTCCTCGCGCTCGACCCCCTACATTGCCATATCTGGTTTGCTCGCTGCGGTGGCAGCCCTAGTCTATCAATGGGATAGCGATAGCTCGATGGCGTTTCTCGGGGCGTTTAACGGGGATTCCCTGAGTTTGGTGTTTCGCGGAATCATTGCCCTGTCCACCGCCGTGACGATTTCCATCTCCGTGCGCTATGTCGAACAAACCGGCACATCTCTGGCTGAATTTATCGGCATTCTGCTGACGGCGACTTTGGGCGGAATGTTTTTGGCAGGGGCTAACGAGCTGGTCTCGATTTTTGTGGCGTTGGAAACCTTAAGTATTTCCTCCTACCTGCTCACGGGCTACATGAAGCGGGACTCTCGTTCTAATGAAGCGGCTCTGAAATATTTGTTAATTGGCGCGTCGAGTTCTGCGGTTTTCCTGTACGGCGTGTCTCTGCTGTACGGACTCTCCGGTGGTCAGACGCAACTCGATAAAATTGCGATCGCCATTGCCAGCAGCGATGTCAGCTCTTCAATCGGTTTAGCGATCGCCCTGGTCTTTACCATTACCGGCATTGCCTTTAAAATCTCTGCGGTTCCCTTTCACCAGTGGACTCCCGACGTATACGAAGGTTCTCCGACTCCCGTGGTGGCATTTCTTTCGGTGGGGTCGAAAGCTGCTGGGTTTGCATTAGCTATCCGCCTTCTCACCACCGCCTTCGACCCGGTAACGGCTCGATGGCATTTCGTGTTTACGGCGCTGGCAATTCTGAGTATGGTGCTCGGTAATGCGGTGGCTTTGGCGCAAACGAGCATGAAACGGATGCTGGCTTACTCCTCGATCGCTCAAGCGGGTTTTGTCATCATCGGTTTGTTGGCAGGCACCGAAGCCGGATACGCGAGCATGGTGTTCTACCTGTTCGTCTATCTATTTATGAATCTGGGCGGTTTTGCTTGCGTGATTCTCTTTTCTCTGCGAACGGGAACCGACAAAATTAGCGAGTATGCCGGACTTTATCAGAAAGATCCCCTGCTGACGTTGGGATTGAGTATCTCTCTACTTTCCTTGGGCGGTATTCCCCCACTGGCTGGCTTCTTCGGTAAGATTTACCTATTTTGGGCCGGTTGGCAGGCCGAGTTATATCTTCTGGTCATTCTCGGATTGGTGACGAGCGTGGTATCGATTTACTACTACATCCGCGTTGTGAAAATGATGGTGGTTAAAGAACCGCACGAAATGTCCGATGCGGTCAAGAACTATCCAGAAATTCGCTGGAATTTGACAGGGATGCGTCCCTTGCAGGTGGGATTGGTGCTGTCGTTAATTGGAACCTCGCTAGCGGGCATTCTGTCGAATCCCCTGCTGACGATCGCTAACGATTCTGTAGCTCGATCGACGGTTCTTCAATCGGCTGTGAATTCCAACCGACCGGCAATCTCGATCGTCTCCGATTCAGCTTCAACCATCTCGAATCCTTAAACTCATCCGCGATCGCCCGATCTTTAGGGGAGACTTCCCAAGGCGATCGCGGCATTTTGCCCTCCGAAGCCAAAGCTAAAACACAAAACCCGACGTACATCTGCCGGACGGGCAACCCGAACGAAATCTAAATCGAATTCGGGGTCTTGCAAGCCCACGCAAGGCGGCAGCTTACCTTGTTGGAGAGCCATCAGGCAAAACGCCGTCCCGAGTGCCCCCGATGCGCCGACGGTATGCCCGGTTGCCCCTTTTGTCGAGCTGACGGGAACGCCCCAGGGAAATAATCGTTCGATCGTTTGAGCTTCACTGCGATCGTTGAGAGGCGTACTCGTTCCGTGGGCGTGAATGTAATCGATGTCTTCTGCGACCAGACCGCTGCGATCGAGACATTGGCGTATTGCCCCGATCGCGCTTTTTCCCCCCGGTTCCGTGGCGCAAACGTGATGCCCGTCAGCTGTCAGTCCGAAACCCAACACCCGACCGTAAATTTTGGCATGGCGACGACGAGCGAGTTGGCTTGTTTCCAGGACGAATACCGCTGCCCCTTCCCCGAGCGCTAACCCCTCTCGATTGCGATCGAAGGGACGCGATTCCGTTTGAGCCAAAGCCCCCATTTTGTCGAATCCAGCTAAAGTTAGAGGCGTAATTGGGGTTTCTACCGCCCCGGCAATAACGCGATCGCATTCTCCCGTTTGGATGAGTTCGTAGGCACGCGCGAGCGCCCAAATTCCGGTGGCACAAGCGGCCATTGGAGCCAGTACCACCCCAGTTGCCCCAATTTTGCGGGCTGCGGCGATCGCACCCATGTGGGGCAGAGAATCCAGCCAATGCCAATCTGAAGTATCGAGGGGTTGTGAGGACGATTGACGGCAAAAATTTGCGTGGAGTTCTTCCCAGCGATGTTGTTGGCTGCGACTCGAACCGATAACCACCCCACAATCAGGTAACGGAGAGATTAACCCCGCATCTTTTAATGCCTCATTGACAACAAGATCCACTAGTTTCAAAAATTCGATCGGTTGGGTGGCGATCGTACCCAGGGGTCGAGGAGGAAATTCGGGGAACGGTTGCTGTAATCGCAGACCGGACTCGCCGTCTAGCAAGCGATGCCAGCTTTCGTAGGCGTTCCCCAAAGCCGATATCGAACCGATTCCCGTGACCAAAACGTCCACAGTCAATTGAGTCTTGAAGGGTTGGGTGTCGAGGGGGGCGGGAGGATTCTGACTCAACGCGCGCCAGATTTGACGATCGACGAAAAACTGCCGCCCGACCCGTCCTCATTCGAGTTTTACCGACTAGCGTTCCAGGTTTTCGAGTCCCTGAATTACCGTTGCCGTCTCGATGCGATCGCCTTGCTGGATCTGGTCTACCACATCCATGCCATCGGTAACGTAGCCGAACACGGCATAAGAACCATCGAGAAAGGGTAAATCGGTCAGGGCAAAGTAAAACTGAGAGGATGCGGAATCGGGCATGTTCGATCGCGCCATAGCCACAGCCCCGCGCGTGTGGCTCAATTCCGGTTGAGCGTTAACTCGCGCCGATTGAAAGGTTTGACCGTAGATTGGGGTCTCTTCTCCCTCGGGGGTAATTTCTAAGGGAATATTGCGGGGACTACCTGTCTCGGGATCGACAAATCCTCCAGTTCCCAAACGAGAAGTTGGAGTATTGGGGTCTTTGCTATTTGGGTCTCCCCCTTGAACGACAAAAGGTTCGGGGTCGCGAACGACGCGGTGGAACATCAAATCGTCATAAGTCCCCCGATCGACTAAATCCACGAAGTTTCCCGCAGTAATCGGCGCTTTGCTACCATCAACTTCAATCGTAATTGGCTCGCCCTTGACCACCATCACTACGGTGGCAGAGCCATTGAGTTTCGGTAGGTCGATTTCGGGTTGAGCTTGAACCACAGGCGAACTGGCCGGAGCATCCGATGCGTTATCCGTTGCCGCTTGTAGGGTGCAGCCGCCCAGAGTCAGAACGACGATTACCAGGGAAGAGAGTATCCAAGACCCGATTTTTCTATGCATTGCGTTTTGTATCAATATCTCAAAATAGACTCATCGATCGAGCTGATGCTACCACGATCGGTCGCCCTCCCATGCTGAAGAACGAATCCCTCGCGAGGGAGAAACAGATCCACACAACTTCACAGATGGCAGACACGATCGGGGGAAACGACCTCGGATACCCCCACATCTGCTGCCATCTGAAATCCTCAAACCGTTACAAACCCTCTAAGGGAACCTCCAAAAAGCGAGCCAGTTTCGCGGCCTGGGTTTCCAGGTTTGCCAAAGACATCGGCTGTCCGACGCGAGTCAGAGGAATTTCCCGCATCCCCTTCACCCGTAGGTAAATCGCCCGCTTCGGATTTAAACCTTCTTGCAATTGAACCCGTACCGACTGTACGTCTTGGGTTTTGCAGACGACTTCAATCTGGCGGTTTTTACCGGGAAATCCCCAGCGAAAAATCCGCACCGATTCCGTATCGAGATTGAATTCGTTATAGCCGCCTCCGACATCCCAGGCGATCGTCAGCCACAAATAAGTACTCAGAAGCACCGCAGCGATACCGTAGAGTCCCATCGCCAACCCTTGGGGAAAAAAGATTAATCCCGTCGGGTCGGACATCGGCAGAAGATTGACTTGGTAGTAGCTCGACAGCCCAGCTAGTAAAAAGCCGACTCCTCCAATCGAAACGATACTCGCCCACCAATAGTTACTAAATCGGCGAGATCCCAAGACAGTTTCGCGCAAGATGCGATCGCTGTCTGTTGCAGCAGGGGCATTAGTTGTCATGACAGTCGTTCGATCGAAATTAATTTATTAAAGGATTGGTATACATGATACAAACAACTGGCACCTCCGGAGTCTCCGCTGCGTTTTCCGGGAAAATTTATGCCAATTTTACTGAGAATTGGATGAAATTTGGCATCATAGTATATAGATATGTTAACTTACTTAGAAACCTTGCCCCTCGTTTCGCAAGGAGGATAAACATCACATGACAATCGCAGTTGGACGCGCGCCAGCGAGCCGAGGAGCATTTGACATCCTCGACGACTGGCTCAAGCGCGATCGCTTCGTATTCGTCGGCTGGTCCGGAATCCTGCTGTTCCCCTGCGCCTACATGGCCCTGGGCGGCTGGCTCACCGGCACCACCTTCGCGACTTCCTGGTACACCCACGGGTTAGCCAGCTCATACCTCGAAGGCTGCAACTTCCTTACCGTTGCCGTCTCATCTCCCCCCGACAGCTTGGGACATTCCTTGCTGTTCCTATGGGGACCCGAAGCCCAGTGGAACTTCACCCGGTGGTGCCAACTCGGCGGACTTTGGAGCTTCGTTGCCCTCCACGGTGCCTTCGGACTGATTGGCTTCATGCTGCGTCAGTTTGAAATCGCCCGATTGGTGGGACTGCGCCCTTACAACGCCATCGCCTTCTCCGGGCCGATTGCCGTGTTCGTCAGCGTATTCCTGCTCTATCCGTTAGGACAATCGAGCTTCTTCTTCGCCCCCAGCTTCGGAGTGGCAGCCATCTTCCGATTCATCCTGTTCCTGCAAGGGTTCCACAACTGGACCCTCAACCCCTTCCACATGATGGGCGTTGCCGGAATCCTGGGTGGAGCGCTGCTGTGCGCCATTCACGGAGCCACCGTAGAAAACACCCTGTTTGAAGACGGTGAAGGAGCCAACACCTTCCGCGCCTTCGAGCCGACCCAAGCCGAAGAAACCTACTCGATGGTGACGGCCAACCGATTCTGGTCTCAGATTTTCGGAATTGCCTTCTCCAACAAGCGTTGGTTGCACTTCTTCATGCTGTTCGTCCCCGTGACGGGTTTGTGGATGAGTTCGATTGGCATCGTCGGATTGGCATTGAACCTGCGCGCCTATGACTTCGTGTCTCAGGAAATCCGCGCGGCAGAAGACCCCGAGTTCGAGACCTTCTACACCAAGAATATCTTGCTCAACGAAGGGATTCGCGCCTGGATGTCTCCGGCCGACCAGCCTCACAAAGGCTTTGAGTTCCCCGAAGAAGTTCTTCCTCGTGGTAACGCTTTGTAAAGATATGAGATAAGCTAATAACTTAAGGTAGAACTTTCGATCGAACCTTAAAATCTCGTCTCATAATCTCATTTACATCGGTATAAAGCGGTTAAACAAGTCCTAAAACCGCTTTATATCCCAAATGAAAAACCTAAATTCAATGGAGGTTTTCCCCCTTGGACTCGACATTTAATACTGCTATGACCGGAGCGGGGCGCGACCAAGCCTCGACAGGCTTTGCCTGGTGGTCTGGCAACGCTCGCCTAATCGAATTATCGGGTAAATTACTGGGTGCCCACGTCGCTCACGCCGGTCTGATCGTTTTCTGGGCTGGTGCGATGACCCTATTTGAAGTCGCCCACTTCATTCCCGAAAAGCCCATGTACGAACAGGGCTTGATTCTCATGCCCCACATGGCAACTCTCGGCTGGGGTGTTGGCCCTGGTGGAGAAGTCATCAATACTTTCCCCTACTTCGTGATCGGTGTTCTGCACCTGATTTCGTCGGCCGTTCTGGGTTTCGGCGGTATCTACCACGCCGTTCGCGGTCCCGAGCGCCTCGAAGAATATTCTTCTTTCTTCGGCTACGACTGGAAAGATAAAAACCAAATGACCAACATCATCGGGTTCCACCTGTTGATGCTTGGCGGCGGTTGCTTCCTTCTGGTCATCAAAGCCATGTTCGTCGGTGGCGTTTACGACACCTGGGCCCCCGGTGGCGGTGACGTTCGCATCATCTCGAACCCGACTTTGAACCCGGCAGCGATTTTCGGTTACCTGACGACCTCTCCTTTTGGTGGTAAGGGCTGGATCGTCGGTGTCGATAACATGGAAGACATCATCGGCGGTCACATCTGGCTAGGTCTGATTTGTATTGCCGGTGGCGTGTGGCACATTCTCACCAAGCCTTTCGGTTGGGCGCGTCGCGCGTTCATCTGGTCCGGTGAAGCCTATCTTTCCTACAGCTTGGGCGCTCTTTCCATGATGGGATTCATCGCCTCTTGCTACGTTTGGTTTAACAACACCGCTTATCCGAGCGAATTTTACGGTCCCACCAACGCTGAAGCTTCTCAAGCTCAGTCGTTCGTGTTCCTCGCCCGCGACCAAAAACTGGGCGCGAATATCGGTTCGGCTCAAGGTCCGACCGGTTTGGGTAAATACCTGATGCGCTCTCCGACGGGTGAAATCATCTTCGGTGGAGAAACCATGCGCTTCTGGGACTTCCGCGGTCCTTGGCTCGAGCCTCTTCGCGGTCCGAACGGTTTGGACTTGAACAAGCTCAAGAACGATATTCAGCCTTGGCAGTTGCGCCGCGCGGCTGAGTACATGACTCACGCTCCTAACGGTTCGATTAACTCCGTGGGTGGCATTATCACCGAGCCGAACTCTGGATTTAACTACGTTAATCCTCGCGCTTGGTTGGCAGCTTTCCACTTCATCGTGGGCTTCTTCTTCTTGGTGGGTCACTTGTGGCACGCTGGTCGCGCTCGCGCGGCTGTTGCTGGCTTCGAGAAAGGACTCGATCGCGAGAACGAACCTACCTTGGCGATGAACCCGCTCGACTAATCGTCTTGGGTTTAGCGACAAGCTGAAGCTAAATATAAATCTGCATTTTTGTCAAGGCTCCCGTATTTTGCGGGGGCCTTGCTGTTGTTGGGGATTGCTGGAGTGGCGATCGAGGTACTTTGACACCGCACCGAGATCTACAATAAATAAGCCACTTGACTCGATCGCAAAAAAAACAAAGATGACTCATGCTGTAATTCCCCCGTGGTTAGCGCTCGATCCGTTACTCAAAAGCTGGCTCCTAGAGGATATCGGACGAGGCGATCGCACCACCCAAAGCCTATTTCCCCAGGGAACCGATCGCATCGGGAAAGCGCGCTGGATTGCTAAAGAAGCGGGTTCCATTGCCGGATTGCCGATCGCCGCGCGGGTGTTTCGATTGCTCGACGATCGGGTAAAATTTACTCCAACCGTGGCAGAAGGTCAGTATTGCGATCGCACTACGACGATCGCCACCCTCGAAGGTCCCCTCGATGCGCTGTTAACCGGGGAGCGCGTTGCAATCAGCTTGGCGATGCGATTGAGCGGGATTGCCACGATGACGCAAAAATACGTTGCCGAAATTGCCGATTTGCCCGCAAAATTAGTGGATACCCGCAAGACAACACCGGGATTGCGATCGCTTGAAAAGTACGCCACCCAAGTCGGTGGGGCAATTAACCATCGGATGGGGTTGGATGATATGGTGATGATTAAAGACAATCACATCGACCTTGCGGGCGGCATGAAATCGGCGATCGATCGAATTCGGGCGGTGGTTCCCTATCCCCTGAGCATTGAAG
The DNA here is from genome assembly GCA_034189805.1 of Cyanobacteriota bacterium. GTDB lineage: Bacteria > Cyanobacteriota > Cyanobacteriia > Cyanobacteriales > Geitlerinemataceae > Zarconia. Next base: position 60,232 of record JAXHUC010000001.1, on the reverse strand, counting down.
TGGAAGCCGATACCCTCCCCCGAGTACGAGAAGCCCTCGAGTGCAAAGCCGATATTATCATGCTCGACAATATGTCTGTAGAGATGATGCGAGAAGCCGTCGTCCAGATTCGAGATCGGAGCGATCGGGTCAAAATCGAAGCATCGGGGAACGTCACCCTCAAGAATATTCGCGCCGTTGCCGAAACCGGAGTAGACTACGTGTCCAGCAGCGCTCCGATTACCCGTTCGACTTGGTTGGATTTGAGCATGAAAGCTGTCTCTTAAAAGCAATTGAGCGAACTCGAGAAGATTCAAGGTATCGTTCGGAATTGTCTTTGACTTCCCCGAACAAAGATATAGCAATTTTCTCCTCCAAGGTTGATGCGATCGCCGCAACTTTCAGCCGAACGGTCTTCCCCTGTTAGGATAACGGCAGAGGATCTTTCTTTTCCCAAAGTGGTGGGCTGGAACCGGCAAGTTTACCAACGTCTCAAACTCTCTTTCCAACTCGGCTTGCGCCGTCAGATTTTCATCGCGGTTTGCGACGATCTGACGCGGCGCGATAGTTTGGCGGCTCGACTGCAATCGGAACTTTCACCCGATTCGAGTGCGTCGTCTCCGCAGTTTGTCAGTTTGCGCTTAAATTTGAGCGATCCCAATCCGATCGCTCAGGTCAATCAGTGGTTGGCGCAACATCGCACCTCATTACGATCGAATACTGGGTTTGAAGCACCGGGATTTCAAATCGTGGGAGTGGAGCAGCTCACCCGACAGCCGGCTGCCGTTCAGTGGTCGTTTTTGAATGGATTGCGCCAGATTCGGGAAGATTTACCCCAGTGGGAACCGAGCTTGCTCTTGTGGGTATCTCGTCCCTGGCTGCATTCCATCGAACAATCCGCACCGGAGTTCTGGCGTTGCTGTACGGGGGTATTCGAGTTCCAAGGAGAACCCACCGGCCCAGACAACCCGATCGCGCGCCAACCGGCCCAGCAGAAGATGCCGAAGCAAAGTCGATCGACCCCCTCCCAGGAAACTGGAGAAGAGACCTCTCAACCCACCCTCGATTTCTCCTTTTCCCACCTCGATCGTGAATTCGTCAAAAGGGTGCTGGCAACTCTCGATTTAGCGCGCGCCTCAACTTGGGAACCCCTGCAAATTTTGCAACGCCTCGAACGACTCTACCGCCAGGACGCTTCCCCCATCGAACTCGCAGATGGATATCAACAGCTTGGGGATATTTACCGCGATCGCCTCAAGCAAAAAAAAGCCTTGCTGCCGGAGATTCGCGTTGCAATTTGCGCGTACGATCGAGCCAGGGAATCTTTAACCGCAGCCACCTCTCCATCTCCCGAACAAATGAGGGCAATTTCCGTAGAGTTAGGAGGTTTGTACTCGATGCTGTCCCGTAGCAGTGCCGAAGTCCAGGAGAAGTGCGGTTATCTCACAAAAAGTCTGGAATTTTATCGAGAAGCCCGAGAAGATATCGATCGGCAACATCCCATGTGGACGCAGGTACAGATAAATTTGGGAGAAGCCTACGCAGATTTAGCGCGATACGAAAATGCAGCAGAGAACTTGGGAAAATCTGCGGTGGCATTTGAAGAAGTCCTGCAAAATCGGGATTGCCAGATCGATCCGGAGCAATACGCGATCGTTCAAAATAGCCTCGGCACCACCTACTGGAGTTTGGCGCAACATCGAGAACCCATGCGTTACCTACAACAGGCGATCGCCGCGTACTGCCAAGCCCTAGAAATCTACACGCCCGAACGAAATGCGATCGACTATGCCATGGTGCAAAATAACCTCGGCACGGCCTACTGGACGAGATCTAAGCACGATCGCCCCCGAGAGAACCTGCGACTGGCGATTGAGGCGTATCGCGCCGCGCTTCAGCATCGCACCCCAGAAACATTGCCCATCGGCTGTGCCACCACCCAGAACAACCTCGCAACTGCATACTGGCATCTGGCCCGGCAGTTTGAGGGGGAACCGGAGAAAGCAGAGTATTTGCAAGAAGCGATCGCTGCTTACGAAACGGCGATTACCGTAGCCGAGTTGGTGGGGAGGAAAACGCTGCCATTCGATCGATATGCCGCTCACCATAACTTGGGACTGGTCTATTCCCAATGGGTTGCGAATCCTCATTTCGATCGGACTGCCGAGGTGCGCCAGAAGAATCTCGAAGCGGCACTGCACCATCACTCGATCGCCCTCGACGGATGGCAGCAGCAACCGGAACGCTACCAAAGAGCCTTAGATGCGATCGTCCAGACGATTCGCGGCTTCTACAACGACGGGGATATTCAAGGACAAAATTCCGCGTTTTCTAAGCTTCCCACTTACGTACTGCCAGAGGTGATGAAGCGATTGTAGAAGGAGAGTTTTTCTGTCGATCGTTAACTTCCTAAAACATCGAGATTTGAGAGCGTACGCTCTTCTTAGCCATCGGCGAACTGCGATCGATAAATTTAACTCGGTCGCAGGGATAAAGCGGCAATTTGGGGACAAAAATATCCCGCAATTTCTTTAGCGATCGCATCGGGACGGGAAATTTTGTCGAGATTGCACAAGAAAATTACCGCGATTCGATCGTCGATAAACTGGGTGATATTACTGGCAAATCCGACAATCGAACCGTTATGAGAAACCACTCTTCGATTTTTGTAATTGAGTATCCACCATCCCAATCCTGCGGTATATCCTGGCTCGATCCAACTTTGGTTCTGTCGGGAAAAGTTTGGAGTCCACATTAAATCGAGAGTGGCAGGCTTGAGAAGGGTGGGATTAAGCAATTCTCGTTCGTATTTTACCAGATCTTCAAGACTCGAAATCTGGCCACCTGCGGAGTAGGTGACCGAAGGACTATAATAGGGTTTATTAATCAGTGTATGACTCGGTAAACGATAACCCGATGCTCGACCAGGAACGATTTCTTTTGGGTTATTCATCCGCGTTTGGTTCATCCCCAAAGGTTGAAACAACAGCCGATAGAGTAACTCTGCATAAGAGCAATGGGCAATCTCTTCGAGCAACATTCCTAGCAGGTAGTAACCCGTATTATCGTAGCTAATATATTCTCCCGAATCAAATTTGAGCGGTAAATCTTTGACTAAAGCGATAATTTCACTCTTCGATAAATCTAAGCGAGTAATATCCCAATAAGTATCGGCATCTGTATAATTAGGAATACCCGATTGATGGGATAAAATTTGTCGAATGGTAACAGCTTGCCATGCTCGAGGTAAATTTTGTAAATAATTGCCGATTGCTCCATCTAACTCGATCGAGCCTTCTTCCACCAGCATCATCACCACCATTGCGGTAAATGTTTTACCAACAGAAGCGATTTCATAAACCGTTTTTGATGTCGCCGGAACCTGGTGTTCTAGATTAGCAAATCCATAACCTTCAGCTAAAAGCACTTCGCCATCTCGAAGAACCGCAACCGATAAACCCGGTATCTGGTTTTCGTGGATTAATTCTTGAATATATTCATCGATCGAGGTTGACTTTGACATTAGAATCGTCTGCTATCTGCGTGCTTTGAGGATTAACGACCTCAGCAACTTTCGATCGAGATAATAACAAATGATAACGATAAAGTGGGTAGACGCAAACCCTGCTAATAATTCTCAAATACTATCCAAACCCTCAGAAATGCGATTGCATTTATCGAGATCGTTCGACCCCAATCATGCAAAAAGCGATCGCTTTCCATTAGGCATTACCGTTCGCCAATTCGTTTTCGCCATTGCCAATTGCGCGGCAGAAACTTTAGCATTCGTTAAATTTGCCCCGCATAAATTCGTGCCTCGCAGATTTGCATGAGTGAGGTATGCATTCGTTAAATTCGCCCCTCTCAAATCTGCACCGGATAAATTAGAATAACTCAGATAGGCATTGCTCAAATTTGCCCCCCGACAGGTAGCATAACTCAAACCCGCAGAACTTAAGTCGGCTTTGCGCAAGTTCGCCCCTTTCAGATTCGTACGGATGAGTTTACTGCCGTAAAAGTTGATCTGAGACAGATCGATGTCCTGTAGATCGAAGCCACTGAGATCGCAATCGGCAAAGTCCCTTTCCCCTTTACGATAAGAGGCTTTTAAAGTGTTTGGCGTTAACTTACCCGACGCAGTACCTCGCGTTCCGCCAGAAATACTGGTGTTGTTGTATTGGAGGGATGTGGAAATCGTCCGCTTCCCGTTCCAACTGAGGCTGCGGCTTAAATTCACCGAATCGCTCCCCGTGTCTCCGGAGATATCGCGGTAATTCGAGGTAAGATTTTGATTTTGCATTTCCACCGTTGCCGCCGATGCCGGTTTGGCATGAGCTTTGGAGCGAGTAAAACCCTTTGCTGCCGGCTCGATGGCGTAATTTTCCTCTTCAAACCGCTCCGACTCTCGAGTGCTAGACTCGTTGAGGTTAGCAAATGTCAACTCGGCTTCGGTTTCTGCATTCAAAGCCGAATCGGAAGTAGATTCTTGGTTCAAATCCGCCAAAACCTGCTCGGCAGACTGGTAGCGATAGTGAAGCAACGGCTTGAGCATCTTGTCGAGAACTTTCACCAGATGGGGGCTAACGCAAACCCGATCGTGCCAGCGAATCTCGCCATTACTCGGATCGCAGTCCAAACGTCGGGGAGATTGCCCGATGAGCAGGTACAAACAGGTGGCCCCCAAGGCATAAACATCGCTGGCGTAAACCGGTTTCATCGCCATTTGTTCGCGAGGGGCGAAACCCGGCGTTCCGATCGCAAATGACGTATTCGGAGTCATCGTTTCGCTATCGAGGAGCAATCCGGTTTGGCTGACTTCATCTTTAACCGCGCCGAAATCGATGAGTACCAGTCGATTATCCAAACGACGGCGAATAATATTGGCAGGTTTGATATCCCGGTGAATCACTTCGTTTTGCTGGAGGTACACCAAGAGTTGCAAGACTTCATCGAGTACCGCCTTCACTTGGGCTTCGCTAAAACATCCGTATCGTTTGACTTCTTGTTTTAGAGTTAAACCTTGGACGTATTCTTGAACTAAGTAAAATTGATTGTCGATTTCAAAGTAGTCGAGCAAACCCGGTAGTTGGGGATGGTTGCCGATCTTGCCGAGGGTTGTGGCTTCTCGGCGAAATAACGTTCGCGCTCGCTCTAACACCCGAGAGTCGTTCGACGCAATTCGCAATTGCTTGATCACGCAACTCGGAGTTCCGGGAAGTGCAACATTTTCCGCTAAAAATGTCGCTCCAAATCCACCTTTTCCAACCGCTTTGATAACTCGATAGCGATTGTTGAGCAGTAATGGGGCACCACAAGAAAGACACTCTTTCGTTTCTGGATTTTTAGGATTGGAACAATCGGGATTGATGCAGTAACTCATGCAACTTTACTCACAGTTTAGAAATGAATGATGTGGCTGAATCGAGTTAAAAGAAATCGAGACAATTGCCATAATATTTTTATGTTCTCTTGAGTCGCTTGGATTTTATTTTGTTATTGATGCTAGAAGTCAACAACGATATCTAATACGATTATCTCTAAAAAATAGAGTACGTGACGAGGAAAAACCTCGAATACATCGCGCGCTCACCTCCTCATAATGACAAGAAAACGATCGATCGGCCGACTTAAAATAATTGCCGATCTAAAGCCCAAATCTAACAGTCGTCAGAAGGGACGATCGTCGGAATTGCCAGAGTCGGGCACTTATCCCCTTGAGCGGTAAAATAGGTAGGCTGAAACTCGAATATAAGCTAAGTGACATCGTGCGTATCTCTCTGAATTGGCTGCGGGAACTCGTAGATCTCGAACTGTCTCCGGAAGCATTAGCTCACCTGTTGACAATGGCAGGATTTGAAGTGGAAGACATTGAAGATCGTCGCACTTGGGCTTCGGGTGTGGTTTTGGGAAAAATTATTCAGTGCGAATCCCATCCCAATGCTAACAAGTTGCGGGTCTGTCAGGTTGATGTCGGGGACGATTCTCCCCTAAATATTGTTTGCGGCGCGCCCAATGCTCGAGCGGGTATCTACGTCCCAGTCGCAACAGTGGGAACGTACTTACCGCAAATCGATCTGAAAATTAAACCGAGGAAGGTACGAGATATACCGTCCTCTGGCATGATTTGTTCTCTGGCGGAAGTCGGTTTGGCCAAAGAATCGGAAGGGATTCATATCTTCGAGTTAGAAAACCCGCAACTGGGGAGCGACGTGCGTCCGTTACTGGGACTAGAAGACGTGGTGCTGGATTTGACGGCAACGGCAAACCGCGCCGATGCCTTGAGTATGGTGGGGGTAGCGCGAGAAGTGGCCGCCCTGACGGGGGGCGCGCTACATTTAGCCGAAGTGAAACAACCCGCGATCGCTCCTGGAGAAAATGCGAGCGGCAATTTAGAAGTGAGTATTGCCGAACCCGTTGCCTGTCCGGCATATATCGCCACCGTTATCGAAGGCATCAAAATCGCGCCCTCTCCGGAGTGGTTGCAGCAACGCCTGGAAGCCGCTGGGGTGCGTCCGATTAATAATGTCGTGGATATTACCAACTACGTGATGCTCGAATGGGGGCAACCGCTTCATGCCTTCGATCGCGATCGCCTGCAACAAGTCACTGGGAGCGAAAATCTTACCGTGGGCGTGCGGTTTGCTCGTGGGGAGGAGCAGGTGGGCGAAACCCTCACCACCCTCGATGGCGAAGAACGGCAACTCCAATCCCAAACTCTGCTGATTACCGCCAACGATCGCCCCGTCGCCTTAGCGGGAGTGATGGGGGGCGAAGAAACAGAAGTCAGCGATGGCACGACGAACTTACTCCTCGAAGCAGCCCTGTTCGATCCCCCCACCATTCGTCGCTCGGCGCGCACCCAAAGCTTGCGTACGGAAGCCTCATCCCGATTCGAGCGGGGGGTGAATTTTGCCGAATTGGAAGTGGCCGCGTCCCGCGCCATCGCTCTAATTGTCGAACTCGCTGGAGGAACTCCCGTCGCCCGCGAGATGGCGGACGCGCGTCCGGAACTCTCTGCCTCGATCGAATTACGACTCGATCGCGTTAGCGAAGTCCTCGGACAGGTGAAACTCGAAGATACCACTGGCGAGATTCCCCCGGAACGGATGCAGGTGAAACTCGAAGATACCACTGGCGAGATTCCCCCGGAACGGATGCAGAGTATTCTGGTGGATTTGGGGTTTGAAGTGACTCCCACGAGCGATCGCGTCTGGATGGTGAAAGTTCCTCCCTATCGCGCCCGCGACATCGAACGGGAAATCGACTTAATCGAAGAAATTGCCCGCGTCTACGGCTACGATAACTTCTGCGATACCCTCCCGAGCCAGCATACTCTAGGTTATCTTTCTTCTGAATTCGCCCTGACTCGCCAACTGCGGCAAGCGTTCCGGGCAGCCGGATTGACGGAGTTGATTCACTATTCTCTCGTCAAGCCGGGAGCGGAAAACCAAATCGAACTGGCCAACCCGCTATTTGCAGAATACTCTGCGTTGCGCACCGAGTTACTCCCCGCACTCATCGATGCCTTCGAGTACAATCTCCAGAATGGTAATGGGGCGCTCAACGGTTTTGAAATCGGACGCGCCTTTGCCAAGCAGGGAGAGGAGTTGGTGGAATGGGATGCGATCGCCGGAATTCTCGGTGGCGATCCCACGGGAAGTTCTTGGACGAACTCCGGGAAAACCCAGCCGATGGGTTGGTTCGAGGCGAAAGGAGTTTTAGAGGGGATCTTCAAGCGGTTGGGAATCGAAGTGCAATACCGTCCTGACAGCAGCGACGAGCGCTTGCACCCCGGACGGACAGCAGCCCTGTGGTTGCGGGGTCGGCAGTTGGGCAAGTTCGGACAGTTGCATCCTCGGTTGCGTCAAGAGAAGGAGTTCCCCGACGAGGTTTATGCATTCGAGTTGGACTTAGCGCTGTTGCTGGAAGCCTTGGGACAACCGACGGTGCGAGTTCCCCGCTTCGCCACCTTTTCCACCTATCCTGCTTCCGATCGCGATTTAGCCTTTTTCGCCCCCATTTCGGTCCCTGTGGCCGATTTGGAAAAAGTTATGACCAAAGCAGGCGGTAAATTACTCGAATCTGTCGAGATTTTTGATGAATATCGAGGCGAAAACGTTCCTGACGAACAGCGGAGTTTAGCATTTCGTTTAATCTACCGCGCGAGCGATCGCACTCTTACAGATAAAGAAGTCGATAGCGCCCATCAAAAAGTACGAGATGCACTTTCTAAAAAATTTGCAGTCAACCTCCGCAGCTAAAAAATTGCTTATCTAGCATACATAGAAGCCTCGATCGAGTGAGGTACATCCAGCAAGGGCGGGTTTTGACGATCGATTCCTGGGGGGTATCGTTTGTAGGTAAACCCGCCCCTACATTTTTTGTACCTCATGACAATGAGAAACGCTATATGTAGATTTACGCAGAGGAATGTACCGATGGCTAAGACCTGTAGGGAATGAGTAAAATTCAGCATAATAACGGATAGCGATCGGTAAAACCTTAAATGATAATAATGATAATTAGGATAAGTGGGGTGCTCGAGGAACACCGCAAAAACTTTGCGGAAGACTTAAACGCTGAAAAAATTGTTGAAATGACATGCGATCGCTTTAATTAATTTAAATTTTAAAGAATTGCACCTTTATATACTGATGTCGATCGCATTTTTCAGTATTTAGAGCGAACGTACTCACTTCCCGCCAATATCTTTTTATGAGATAGTTTGAAGAGCACAAGTAGAGGTTCTTCGCGAGAAAATAGGAGCTTTACCCATGTCGATAACGATCGAATTCGGCCAGGCACAAACGTAAGTAGACCGCTGTGAGGGATATCAGAAATAATGGTGAGACGAAATCGAAGAACGATCGAGATTTTAGCGATAACTGCCACTCTCAATATTGTCTTCTATTGCGACTCGAGTCCGGCCGATGGCTCTGGGATGTTGGGGCAATTAATGTTAACAGAGTCCAATCCGCTCGAACAATGTATTGCTTGTCAATTGCCCAGCTTGGAACGAGACATTATCCCCGGCACTACAAGAGGGGATAAAAAGCGGTAAGCGATCGCTCCTTGAAACGGTAAAGTAAGGTCAAAATTTAGCCGACTCTCATACACTCTTAATCCTATATCGATAGTGTCAAAGCGACACTATGCTAAAGATTGTTTTTGTCAAATTTTTAGCTATTACAGGAGTTACGGTATGAGTCATCCCATCTCTGAATCGCAGCCACCAGAAAGCCAAACTCGCGGGGGAAAGAACGGTATTCTGAGCTGGCTGGGTGTTTTTGCCCTCATTTACTTACTTATTGTTGCTGTTGGGATGATTGGAACGGGCTTCAAGAGTGCAACTGGCGAGCGGGCAGAGGAACTCTTCGCCTTTGCCACCAACCCGTTTCTCGGTCTGATTGTCGGTACGGTGGTCACGGCTTCGATCCAGTCTTCAAGTACCGTGACATCCCTTATTGTGGGCTTGGTTGCTGGAGGTTTACCCGTTGCTACCGCAGTCCCAATGGTGATGGGGGCAAATATCGGGACGACAATTACCAATACCCTCGTCAGTTTGGGTCATGTTGGCGATCGAAATGAATTTCGTCGTGCCTTTGCTGCCGCCACTGTTCACGACTTTTTTAACCTGCTGAGCGCTATTATTTTCTTGCCCCTAGAAATTCTGTTCCAGCCACTAGAAAAACTGGGCTTATTCTTCGCTCAATTATTTGTAGGTGGCGACTCTATGAGCATTAAAGACTTTAATATCGTCAAAGCTGCAACAAAGCCTCTGGTTAACCTGTTAAAACACGGGTTAGAATTTTTACCGGGTTCCCTGAGTGGGATTGCCACGATCGTCCTCGGAATCGCACTTATGTTTGCTTCGATTCTCTACGTTGGCAAACTACTTAAGAGCTTAATGGTCGGACGAGCCAAAGAACTATTGCACACAGCAATCGGCAGAGGACCTATTGCTGGGATTGCATCGGGAACCTTTGTCACAATTTTAGTGCAGTCTTCATCCACTACTACCAGCTTGATGGTTCCCTTGGCTGGCTCTGGGGTATTCGGTTTGCGAGAAATTTACCCCTTTACCCTGGGAGCTAACATCGGAACTTGTGTTACGGCATTACTTGCGGCAACCTCAGTCTCGGGTGTAGAAGCAGTTCCCGCGTTAGAAATTGCGATGGTTCACCTCTTTTATAATGTGCTCGGGGTTGTCGTCATTTATGGAATTCCGTTTTTGTGCAGTCTGCCCATCTATGGTGCCCAAACCTTAGCGGAGGTTGCCAGCGAGCGTAAAGCTCTTGCGTTAGCTTATATCGTCGGAACGTTCTTCGTCATTCCGGGATTGCTCCTAGGCGGTAGCTTAATCTTCTCGGCAAGCGAATGAGGCTCGTTGATTTGGAGAAGAGAGAGACTTCGCGTTGGTAGACGCACGTCAATCGTTGCCTTGAATTGAAAATAAAGCAGTGGTTCTCGGTCAAATCATCAAATCTTCAACTCTTTCAGGCGCTCTAACTCCTCTCGTACGCAAAACGTTTCATATCCCAGTTCGATCGCCTTAGAACTATCGAGAGAGACATCGGACGGTCTAGGAGCGGCCATCGTCACCTCCGCTTGCTGGCAAGGTTTGAGCAGTTGCAGGGGTAAATCCATCACCTGCGCCATCGCGCGACCGAATTCGTAGCGCGAAATCCGTTCTTTACCCCCCAAGTGCAAAATACCTTGACCTCGAGTTAAAGCCAACAATAATCCTCGGGCCGCAGTGGTTCCGCTGACGGGAGTTCTCACCTCATCGACAAATAGCTTCAACTCCCCACCCTCGCGCAAGGTCTTTAAAAAGGACTGAAGAAATGTGGTTGCTGTCGGTGGAACCGCGCCAAACATCAACGGCATCCGACAGGCGACCGCTTGTGGGTAGATCGAGAGCAGCTCAGTTTCGGCGGCAACTTTGTGCTGACCGTAGATACTGACCGGACAGGTGGGGTCGGTTTCTCGATAGGGAGGATTCAGACCGTCGAAGACCAAATCGGTGGAGGTGAAGGCACAGGGAATCTCAGCTTGCGCGCATAACTTAGCAATCTCGGCTGTTACCGTCACGTTCGTCCGGTAGGATTCCTCGGGATGGCTTTGGCAAAAATTCGGCTTGGACTGAGCGGCAGCATGGATGACGGCATCGGGTTGAATGCGATCGAAATAGGCTTGCAGTTGTTGGGTCTCTCTTAAATCAACCCGAGCCAGGGAAACTCCCGAAATGGCAATCTCCTGGGAAAAATAAGTCCCGCAAACCTCCCATTCTTCTCGAGCGACTTGGCACAGATGCCATCCTAAAAACCCACTCGCTCCGGTGACGAGCAATTTTTTCATCGATCGCGCCCCACTCCACGAAATATTACTTCAGGTTATCGCACTTCAAGTTTTCGTAGTTGGTGTGGGGCGCGATCGGAACGAGTGTCGAATTTACCAAGGACTGCCGACCATCGTAAAGCCAGACCAGAAATAAGGATGGGACAGATCTGTCGTCGCCAGGTCGTCTAATTCGGGAGGCAAGGGTAAGTGACCGTTGGGCCAGACCAGTTGTCCGTCTTCGAGGCGCACCTCTCCTCGCAACATGGCAAGTTGAGCTTGCCGCAACGCTTCCGACTTAATCGTGACATCTTCGAGTTGCAACTGTCGGTAAAACTCGCTCATCAGCCCCAAAGTTCCCTCATCGCTGACGTACCACAAACTCGCCAACACCGACTTCACCCCCGCGCGGACGGCCAAACCGGCAAAGCCGAGTTCTTCGCTACCCGCACTGCCGACTGCCGTCCGGCAAGCACTTAATACCAGTAATTCTACCGGAGACTGATGCCAGCCGAGTTCTCGAAGATCGTCTAGATCCAACTTGCGATCCCAAAACTGAATATAGGAACGACCGGATTCACCCGTCTCAAATTGGGCGTGGGTTGCCAGGTGAACGATATCGAAGGAATAGTCATCGCGCATTTGCCTGAGATTGTCGAAGGTAAATCGATCGTTGAGAAATGACTTTCCTTCCCAAAGTCCATTCGTAGTACCGGCGGGAGTTAGAGCTGAATTTCTGACAATGGTCGATAGTTCGATGGGAACCGTCGGTAAAGAGTCCTGTTCGTGAAAAACACTCGCCCCCATTGCCAGTACGTCTGAGTTCTTCAGGGGTTTGTAGCTCGTATCGGTCAGGTTGATGGTGGGAATGAGACCGAGGCTGTATTTTTCCACTAAGAACTGCTTGCCGTCGTGTAATGCCGCAATTGGCAGCGCTCTTAGCCCCTCATCCATCGACAGAACCAGAGTATCGGCCCCGAGTCGCTCTAAATGGTCTTCAAGCGGGGCAATCGTCCATCGATACAGTTGTTGTGCCGATTCCAGGTAGCTGTCGGAGTTGCGGTAGGGGCGACCGACGATTTTTCGTCGGAAGTCTCGAGCCATTTGGGTTACATCCGCCTCGGTTGCCTCGGGAACGCTGATGTAAATCGGCTCCCCTTCGGGAGTAATCAGAATCAGATCGAGTTGTTCCTGACGGGCGCGAACGTAGATAATGACTGGGGTTTTTCCAGTTTGGCGAGAAATATCTTGGAGTCGATATTGAAACTGCGCGACCGACCCTTCGCCGATCGTAAAACGATTCCTGGAGTTTCTAAATTGGCGGCTGTACAGACCATCGATCGCTCCAATAGCCCCTTCGAGATTGCCGCTATCGATTTGGTCTTCAATCTTGCTGACAACTGTTGCCGTCGAAGCCGGATCGCTACTGACCGGGCCCAGTGTGGTTGGTGTCGATGGAATTGAATTCGATCGAGCCGAACTGCTCTCACTTTCAGAAGCTTCCGAATTGGTGCTTGTCGAATTCGTATCCGTCCCTCGCGATTCCTTGAAATCGAGACTGCTGATATTGCTCGAATCGGTCGTCGTACTGGTGCCAGAAGAAGAGGTTCCTTCCGAATCGCCTAAATCGGTTTGATTGGAGGTCGAGCCGATCGAATCCTCGGTTGCATTCGTTTGGCGAGTTGAGGACAAGCTGCTTGTCGAGGTACTGTTGCGGCTACTAGAACTCGTGGAAGTCGAACTCGAGTTCGATCTCGTGGAAGTGCTAGGGCGATCGGTACTCGAGGACAAGCGGTTGGAGGCGACATCACCACCGGAGGATTCGATCGAAATGGTATCTCCCCCACTGGTATTTACATCAGCCAGATCGCCACCGGTATCGATAATTTCCACCTCGACCAGGGTCGCGTCTGTGAGGGACGTATCCAGTGTCGGTTCGAGACCCGATAGGTTTGTTGTCGGATCGGTCGCCGCGTCTGTATTTCGATCGCTACCTTGCAAATCCGTGGCGATATTATTGGACTGGGTGTTGTCATCGAGAATGGTTTCCGGACTCGGTTCGCTCCCGTCGATATTCTCCTCAGAAATATCCTCGATGGGTTCGGGTTCCGGAGTCACTTCCGGTTCTGGAGTCACTTCCGGTTCTGGGATGGGTTCGGGTTCGGGTTCCTCCAAGTCATCCACCCCTCGCACCGGATCGAGTCCGGAATCGGGTTCGGGTTCCGGCTCCGGTTCGGGTTTCGGTTCCGGTTCTGGAGTCACTTCCGGTTCGGGTTCGGGTTCCTCCAAGTCATCCACCCCTCGCACCGGATTGAGGCCGGAATCGGGTTCGGGTTCGGGTTCGGGTTTCGGCTCCGGTTTGGGTTCGGGTTCCGGTTCCGGCTCCGGTTCTGGTTCCGGTTCTGGAGTCACTTCGGGTTCCGGTTCGGGTGTTGGTGCGACCGCAGTAAAGGTAATCTCGCTATCTGAATACGATCGGGGATGATCCGGGTCGGTGGATGGATAGAGGGTTTGTACGTTGCTGCCAACACCCGATCGAATCGCGCCATCAGTTCCGTTAACGCTGTCATCTCCAACAATGAAGGGGTTTTCTCCACTATGCTCGATGGTAATTGTGCCACCACTCAAGCTAATGCCTTCAGACAGCGTCCCCGTCACTCGCACCGATCCAGAGGGAGCGTTTAAATCGATGTTACCGCTACCCGCATCGATCGAACTGACGCTGATATTTTCCAAAGCGGTCAGCTCGATGATGCCATTGCCAGATGCGATCGCGCCAATGTTCAAAATATTCCCGCCAGAAGCGGACAGGACGATCGAACCCTGAGTTGAAGAGATCGAGCCAATATTGGAAATATCTCCCCCAGAGGAGGTTAGGGAAATCGAACCCAGGTTTGAAGAGATCGATCCGAGTCCGGAAATTCCACCGTCGCCGATAATCGCAATCGAAGCGTTGCTTTGTGCGGCGATCGAAAAGCCAGAAGCGGTAATCGAACCGGACGTGACTAACCTCATCGAATCGTCAAACATCAAGTCACCGGCGAGGGTGATGCCAGTGTTGGAAGTATTCCCGATCGTAATTAAATTAAAGCCGTTCGAGAGCGCGTTAAGGTCGCTACTTCTTAAAAATGCATTGGCGGACGTACCGCCGATGACGAGCGCTCCTTCCGTTGCCGGTTCTAAGAACAGATTGCCCGTACCGCCGACCGTTCCGGTGAGGTCTATTTTATCGGCGCTCAGGATGATGTTGCCGGCTCCCGAGTTCAAGCTACCGCCGATTGATATGCCTCCAGCGGTTCCCGTCAGGTCGATATTCCCGCCAGCAGTCGAGAGACCCGCATCAACAGAAATTGCATCTCCGGTGCTACTCGCGCCGCTTAAGGCTAGAGCGCCGCCATCGGTGGTAATCGGAGCGTTAATAGCGATCGCCCCATCTCCACTGCCATCGCTATCTGCGCTCAGAGTAACGCCACCACCATTGGTATCGATGCTGGCGTTAACGTTAATGTCTTCATAGGCCTGAGCCGCCAAAGATTGCTGGGTATTGACGGGAACCTCAAAGGTGATGTCGCCAGTTGCTTGCAGGGTGATATTACTGCTGGCCTGGTTCAACGCACTGACATTGAGACGAGTTTCGCCGTTATCGGCATTGAAGTTCGGATCGGTAAATGCATCGACTAAAGTGAGGTCGCTCGTACTGTCTGGAGCGGGTTCCGGTGCGGGTTCGGGTGCTGGATCGGGGATTGGATCGGGGATTGGATCGGTGACGGGTTCGGGTGCTGGACTGGGAATTGGATCGGTGACGGGTTCGGGTGCTGGACTGGGGATTGGATCGGTGACGGGTTCGGGTTCCGGTTCCGGTGCGGGTGGGTCGGCCACCACTCTAATATTTACCGGGTCGAGGAGTAAATTTCCCGTCTCTCCATTGGGGGCAAACGTATCGACATCCCCCTGAAACACCAGGCGATTTTTGCCCGACACTTCAACAAATCCGCCGTCACCGGCATTAGCTCCACCGCGAGCGCTGATGTTGCCGTAAAATTGAGTGGTCTCGTCCGACCAAACGATAACCTCTCCCCCATCTCCATAGTCGATCGCATCGACATTGAGGAAGGAGCGATCGTCGATAAAGGTTTGTTGGGCGGTGGGCAAGGTTCCACCCCCTTGCAAGTCCCCACCGATGAAGATGTTACCGCCACCGCCGATCCCGCTCGCATCGAGACTCGCATCAAACAAACCGACTCGGTTCCCCAAAACTTGAATATTGGAGGTTCCGCGACCGCCGAGCCGACCCGAAACGATCGCATCTCCGGTCTGAGGGCGAATTTGAACTCCAGCCCCGGTCAAACTCACCGTCCCATCGGGATTGACGACAATCTGACTGGCATTTTCTACTTCAGCCCCCCCAGCAAGTAATTCCGGTAGGGAGAGGGGGTCGATGCCACTCTCGAGATCGCCCAAGGCAGTATCTGAAACTAAGACTTCGACGCTGAGAACTTGTCCGGGGACGCTCAAACGAACGAGACTGTTTCCCGGCACGGCTGCTACGGAAATGTTCCCCCCATTTGTTTCTAGGGTTCCCGTATTGACGACTTGACCGCCCATTAGGCTTAGGTTACTGCCGTCGCCAATGGCTAAATTTCCTTGATTGACAACCGCTCCAGGTTCGAGGGTGGCAAATGCAAAGGAATTAGGGTCTCCCACTAACTCGGCCCAGTTATTTTCCCCGAAGGCATCGAACCAGCCATCCCCATCAAAGCCAATTCCCGTCGCACTCGTGGCGGTAAAGTCTCCGGCAATGTTCAGACTCGCACCCGCCCCAAAGAGAATTCCGGCAGGATTGATCAAAAAGAGGTTAGCATCGCCCCCCGAAACTTGGAGCAGACCGTTGATTAACGAGGGGTTACCGCCGACAACTCGCCCTAAGATATTGTCGAGATTAGGGTTGGAAATGAAGTTGGCGGTTTGTCCTTCATCGAGACCGAACTCTTCAAACGAGTGAAATAAGTTATTCCCATCGCCGGACAGCTGACCCCCGTTAATATCCAAACGCTCGCCATGGGGTGCAACTGTGGTTCCCGTCCCATCGTTCGCCGGCACAATTTGTTGCGCCTGCGCGGGCATCGCGATCGCATAAGTTAGGGGAATAATTGCCAACCTCCATCTCCAGGAGCCGACAGGAAATTGCATGGTTCGTCCTCTGTTATATCAAAGTAGAAGTTACCGCACTCGGAATACGACGATCTTCCCAGCTTGCGATCGGCAATTCAGATCTTCGCTGCTATCTCGCATTCTCTTCGCAGCGATCTAGAAAGACGACAACTGGTCTGGAACCACTGCCGAATAACTTGAAGTATTAATGCTCAGCTTCCACTATCTGGTACGATTCCCAGATTTGTCAATGAACTCGATCGGGTTGTATCACCAGCAAACAGATACCATACACTGCAACGACTTACCTAAAAATTGCCTTCGATCTGCCCAGTACTTCGATCGGGAAGTCGCTAAGTTCTAAGCTACACTCTAATATTGTCTGTCATTTCAATTAGTATACAACATCCGAGGCTCGTACCTTTATCCCTCGATCGTATGTAAAGAGTTATGAGTCAAATCGAGCTTTTGACCCCTATATCTTCACATTTTTCAATGGGTTAAAGACAAACCATCGATCTCGATTTTACTGAGTTAAACCATGCTCTAGAGCATAGCGAACTAACTCCGTACGGCTGTTGGTTCCCGTTTTAGCAAACAAGCGGCTGACGTACTTTTCAACGTTGCGAACGCTAGTTTCTAGGCGGCGAGCGATTTCTTTATTCATCAATCCTTCGGCTACCAATTCCAAAACACTTTGCTCTCTGGGGGTAAAGTCGATTTGAATCGGAGGCGGTGTCGGTACGATCGCGTTTGGATTACTCAACATCTCCTTTAATTCTTTAATCTGACGGGCCAGAGTCGCCAGATCGATATTTTCTTCGGTCTCGGGTATATCTTGAGATGCCGTGCGTCGTTCGAGTAAATTTTCCACGATCGCCACCAACTCGTCGGGGTCGAACGGCTTGGAAATATAGGCATCGCATCGGGCTTGATAACCTTGAATGCGATCGCTCGTCATACCGCGAGCCGTCAGAAAAACCACAGGAACGGGCTTAAAGCGAGGATCTTGACGCATTCGATCGAGGAGTTCGTATCCATCGACCCCCGGCATCATCACGTCGGTAATCACCAAATCCGTCTGGGTTTGTTGTAGCCGTTCCCACCCTTCTTCGCCGTTGGTGGCAACATCAACCGTAAACCCAAAGTTCTCCAAATAGGCTTTAACCCCCTCTCGCAAGCCGGGTTCGTCATCGACGAGTAGTAATCGTTCGGACATGGACATTCTCGATCGCTCGGCACTTATATTCTAGAATAGCGCTTTACCGACTCGTCTTGGGGAGCTGGGGGAGGTGAGGGAGGTGAGGGAGGTGAGGGAGGTGAGGGAGGTGAGGGAGGTGAGGGAGAGTGAATGCAAAATTAAAAATGCGCGCATTCTCCCTTGTCCCCCGTTTCCCCCATTTCTCCCATTCCCCATTCCCCGTTCCCCACCTTCACCGGAAACTGTCTTACCCTGCGCCTGACGTGACCTTTAGACTGGCAGTGCGAACAATCCATCAAGGAACTCTAAGTCTGGAGACCCTCCCGGACGGGTTCCCACACAATCGAGAAGAAACTCGTGGGTGCGAACGAACCGTTCTAATTCTTTTGATTGCGCGGGGGTCAACAATGGCGATCGCTCGAGATTGCGTTCGGAGCAGGTAATGGTTTGCAGGGTATCGCACCAAGCATCTCCCGATTTGAGCCACCACTGACGAACGTCCGTTGTTTTCGAGGATGCTTCTGGAAGCTGGCGTTTCAAGTCCGAGATCGCCGTTTGCAATGCCGGAGTCTCCTCGAGTATCTTTTCCAAATCCAGGGCAAGATGCAACGTGCCCCAGCGATGGGGAGCGAGGGTGGGGGAAATCGAGCGGGCGACTTCTAATGCATGTACCAAAGCCAGATCGATGGCTAAGTCCCCCTTAAATTCTTCAGCCAAGCTCGAATCGATCGCCAGTGCTAGAGTCAGATCGCGCTTGCAGGGGTGTTCTGGCGGAAGTGCGAGGGTGAAGTAAAACGCCCGAATTGCCCCTGGGTGATAGGGGGCGATCGCGCTGCGAGATTTTTCCTCCACCCATGCGAGATAGGTTCGCAACGTTTCATCGGCGAGGATCGGGGCTTCGGCTTTAGCTTTCATCTCATGGAGTAACTTGTGCCAGCGCGGTTGGGGTAACATCTCCGCCGCGAGCAAAAAGACCTCGCGCCAGCGTTTTTCGTCGAGGCAATCTGCGAGTTTGAGGAGGGTTCGATCGTCGGGATCGGCCACGATCGCCCGAGCGGTTAAATATTCCTGGAAAGTGAGGTGGGAGAAGGAATAGACCGATCGCGCTCGCTCGACGATCAGACCATGTTGCCCTTCGATGGCTTTGAGGACGGCAGCACTATCGAACGGTAGGGCGATCGGATCGGTTTCGGGGAGGGTTCGCAGGTAGTCAGCAATCAGCCGTTGAATTTTTGAGGTTTCAAAGAAGTAATCCCCCGCCTCGAAGGTAATTGCTGCAATTTGACCGAGGAGTTGCAGCTTTTGGGGCAACGATAACTTGCGATACGTGCCATCGCGCTTGATACCTCGGGTTTCGTCCCAGCGCACGAGCAGCAAGTCGAGACCCTGTTGGTACATTTGCGATCGGGCGGCTGGAAACTTGCCGTTGACTTCAAAGACCAGACAGGTGAGGTTGAGTAAGATTGGGGTAACGGCAAGTTCTCGCAGCCGTCGATTTTCCGGTAATGCCAGTTGTTCGAGAAATGCAGCCGCTCGCTCGAGTCCGGCTTGGGGAGAATGTTTGCCGATGGCGACAAACCACTTTTTGGCAAAGGCTTCAACTCGATCGGGGGTAAAGTCGGCAATTTCAACTTCTGTAAATCCGGCGAATTGGTATTCCCGAGCGGCAATCCGGCAGGTGGCGACGATCGGATTGAGATAGTATCGCTCGGAAAATTGACGAATTTGGGCGATAACTCGATCGCTTTGGGATTCGGGAACTTCGTCTAAACCATCGAGCAACAATAAAATTCGACCTTTTGCCAGCAAAGCGGTGACGGTTTCTGGAGTTGTGCCATCAATGCCCAACTCGAGGACGAGATATTCAAATAAGCCGAAATGTTCTTTTTTTTGCGCATCTTCGGCAAAATTTTTCAGGCGAATAAAAATCGGGACCTGTTGGGGATGCAGGGTACCGCGATCGCAGCCAATGGCTAGGTGCTGCAAGAAGGTGGTTTTTCCCGAACCGGGTTTGCCCAAGACCATTAATTTAGAATGCGCCTCGACGACTTCCAATCCCGGAACCCCGCGAGCGCGAACTTTTCCCAAACCCAGTCGATCGAATTCTGTCGGTTCCAAGCCTCGCACTTCGCTCAGATCCACCCATCGCTGTCGGGTTATTTCTTCGAGAATATTCACCCGAACGTAGAGATCGTCCATGTCGATGGGTCGGGCGATATCGAGTAACCGTAACGTACCGCATTGGTGTTGAATTTTCGCATGTCGTTGCGATCGAATCTCTTGGACTAAGCCCTCGATCGATGTTTCGGTTGTTTCCGAGGTTGAGGCGATCTCCGGAATTGGCGGCCGTTCGATAATGTCTTCAGGATCGAGTTCGAGATGAAAGCAAATTTCGGCAAATACATGTCGAGAAACTGGCTTTCCTTTAAAAAATTTCCAGATGGGTTGGCGAGTTTGCAACCCGACCTCGGCAGCTAGATATTCCTGAGTCCACTGCTTGTGAGCAAAAGCCGCTTTGGCTTTTTCAATTCCCTCTTTAGATGCGCGAAGCGAGCGTGCGCTCATAATTCTATTCTTACCTCGAGATGAATGACGATCGGATGACGATCGAGTGGCTTTTTACTTAGAGTTATCTTTCACGTCGATCGGACCCACTTTTACAGTGTCGATCGCACAAAATCTTTAGTTTGATTGCATTAGTTATAGAGTGGAAAAAGAGCGTTTTAAAATCTAATTTTTTTTGAACTGAACATCAAAGTCAAGTCCTATTTTGGAAATTTAGATTGCGCGAATTTAAAACTCTAATGTCGGCGAACGCTCGAGAAATGCTTCAAACTTATCTGCTGACATCGGCTTGGCGAATAAATAGCCCTGCATTTCATCGCAAGCGCGTTGGCTTAAAAAGGCAAGTTCGCTTTGGGTTTCTACGCCCTCGGCAATTACCCGCAGATTTAAACTGTGAGCCATCTGGATAATGGCACTGACAATCGCTGCATTCCGGGCTTCTTCGGTTAAATTTCGCACGAAACATCGATCGATTTTGAGAATGTCGAAGGGAAACTGTTGCAAATAAGCTAAAGAAGAATACCCCGTGCCAAAATCATCAATGGCAATGAGTACGCCTAAATCTTTGAGCGATCTTAACTTCTGTCGAGCCAGAGCGGGATCTTTGACGAGAATCCCTTCTGTGAGTTCGAGTTCGATGTATTGAGCGTCCACTTTTTCGCCAGCGATAATCTTTGACATGCGCGCGGGTAAATCCGGTAGCTCGAACTGTTTCCCAGAAACGTTCACTGCCATTAAAAACGAACCCGAACGCTGCCATTTTTTCGCTTGACGGCACGCTTGCTGTAACACCCATTCTCCGATCGGCACGATCGCCCCGGTCTCTTCGGCAATCGGGATGAATTGCCCTGGAGGAATCGGACCTCGCTCCGGATGATACCAGCGCACGAGCGCTTCTGCACCGACGACTTTTCCCGTCTGCAAACTCGCCCGAGGCTGGTAGTAAACTTGCAGTTCGTCCCGTTCCAAAACGTAGCGCAAACTGGTTTCGAGGGCGAGGCGATCGGTCGCTTTGACTCTAAACGTTGGGGTGTAAATCTGGTATCGATCGCCCCCACGAGCGATCGCCTCTTCCATCGCCAGTGCCGCTTGTCCGAGCAAACTCTCGAGTTCGCTACCGTTGTCGGGGTAAAACGTAATCCCCATACTTACGGTGGCAAACACTTCGCGACCGTCAATGGTAAAGGGTTGGCTCAAACAATCGAACAGTTTGAAGGCACACTGCTCGGCTCGATCGCGATCGGTAATGGTGTTGGGAATAAAAACGAATTGATTGGTTCCCAAATACGCCACTAGCTCCTCACTCGCGATGCATTCCGACAAACGTTGCGCGACCGATTGCAGCAATCGATCTCCGCAGGTGGGACCCCAGGCTTCGATGGTTTGATTGAAGCGATCTAAGGCAAAATACAGCATGGGAATGCACCCGGAGCCATCACTGTCTCCAACCCCACCCATCGTCGCAAATCGTTCTCGCAACGACAGCCGGTTCGGCAGTCCGGTGAGACTGTCGTAGTGCATTAAATAGTTGAGCTTCTCCTCCTTTTGCTCGATTTCTTTGATGTAGTAAGCGTGGGTTTTCGCCTTTTTCTGAAGCTGAGCGTCGATGGCTCCGAGTAGTTCGGCTCGGGTGAAGGGTTTGGTCAAATAATCGTCAGCTCCGAGTTCCATCGCCAGACGAAAATCGCCTTTGGCAGATTTTGCCGTCAGAAAGATGAATGGAACAGTTGCCGTAGCTGGATTTTGGCGAATCATTGCCAACACTTCATAGCCATCGAGGAGAGGCATGGAGACATCGCACAAAATCAGATCCGGGACTTGTGCTTGTGCCAATTGGTAGCCGAGAGCGCCCTCTGGAGTTCCGATCGCGTCGAACCCCTCTGCATCGAGGATTTCTAGAACGTTCTCTCTGATGAGGTCGTTATCTTCAACGATCAGAATTCTGGTCATAACACAGACATCGCATGAGGATTAATTCGCTCGAGCTAATTTAATGACCTGGGTCACTCGTTGCGGATAATTTTTCTTCTCTTTCAAGGTAACATTATGGCAAAACCACTGCCAAATTAAGTTCGCTGACTTCGAGCGAAACTACGATATTTCTACACGTTTTCTACACGTTTTTTGCAAATATTTAGCGATCTGGCTTAAAAATCAGAAAGCTGTCTATCGCCTTTTCTAAATAATATTCGATCGGATATCTCTATCGAATTTATTTAAATGTAACACGTTCGGTTGTTTTCTCGACTCCGATCGATTTTACCCACTCTAGATCTACAGATAACTCAATCGCGATCGAATCGGTTTTTCAGTCTCGATTTTTAGTTATCTAATTTGAGTATCTCGATCGGTCTCTTGACTTATATAACAAGCGGAATCTCAATCGTAAATTCCGTACCGCGTCCGAGAGTCGATTGACATTGCAGTTTTCCTCCGTGATTTTCGGTGACAATTTGATAGCTAATTGACATTCCCAGCCCCGTTCCTTTCCCTACCGATTTAGTGGTAAAAAATGGATCGAAGATTTGCTTGCATACAGATTCTGACATACCCGAACCATTATCTTTAATCCGAATGACGAGTGTATCGGAAGTATGATTTCGAGATTTGTTCAGGATTTTGGTGGAAATTTGAATGCTCGGGATGGCTGGAAGTTCGCCATTGACATGCTTCTTTTTATTGAATTTATCTGCTTCATCAATTGCATCGATCGAATTTGCCAAAATATTCATAAAAACTTGATTGAGTTGTCCGGCAAAACACTCGACTTCGGGGAGATTTCCATATTTACGAATAACTTTGATTTCAGGTCGTTCGACATTTGCTTTCAAACGACTGCTCAAAATCATTAAGGTGCTATCTATTCCAGAATGAAGATCGACTTTTTTCCGTTCGGCTTCGTCTAATCTCGAAAAAATTCGTAACGAAAGTACAATTTCCCGAATTCGATCCGTACCCACTTCCATGGAAAGCAAAAGCTTCGGTAAATCTGCTTTAATAAAGTCTAGATCGATTTCTTGAGTAAACTGTTCGATTTGCGTCGATCTTTGAGTGAGTTCTGACTCGTATATTTTCAATAATTCCAAAATGTCGAGAATATAGTCTCTCGCATGGGATAAATTGCCGTGAATAAAGCAAATGGGATTATTGATTTCATGGGCGATTCCCGCAACGGTTTGCCCGAGGGAAGACATTTTCTCACTTTGAATGAGTTTTAGTTGTGCTTTTCTGAGCTTTCTTAACGCCTTTTTTAAATCTTTGGCTTGCTTGCGCACCTGTGCTTCTGCTTGTTTGCGATCGGTAATATCTCGATCGATTCCTCGATAACCTTGAAACTCTCCAGTCGCATCAAAAAATGGAACCCCATTCGTCTCTAAAACAATCGGCATTCCACTTTGATGTAAACTGACATTTTCAATTTGTACTAAAGGCTGTCTGTGGGTAAACTTATCTCGAATAATCTGGGCAGAAATCTGTTTTGTTTTAGAAAACTTAATCTCAAAAATGGTCGTTCCCAAAATTTTCTCGGGTGTATATCCCAGTACCGAGCGAATTTGCGGACTAACGTAAGTATAAACACCTTGCGAATCCACCTCCCAAATCCAATCGCTAGTGGTTTCGACTAAATTGCGAAATCGCTGTTCGCTTTTTTGCCGCGCTTCTTCTGCCAACACGCGCTCGGTAATATCATGAGCGATACCGACAACGGATAAGACTCGTCCTACCGAATTTTGCACCGGAGATAAGTTAGAAGCGTGCCATCGCCAAGTGCCATCTTTATGCTTGATACGGTACTCAATTTTTGATTGCTGCTTACCCTGAGATTCGACAATTTGTGTCATTGCCTCTTGACAAACATGCAAATCTTCCGGATGAACTAACCGCGTATAAGGTTGTCCTTGAATTTCCGCAGGACTGTGTCCTAAGATATCCAACCAGTTGGGAGAAACGTAGGAAAATAAACTATCTGGAGTGAGTAAATAGATAATATCGTTGGCATTTTCCACCATCGAGCGAAATTTTGCTTCGCTTTCTCGAATGGCCTGCTCTGTCGCCGTACGATCGCTAATATCGCGAACGAAGGCACAACTATATTCACAATCGTTGAATTTTAAATACTTTAAGCTGACTTCAACCGGTAACGTCGTTCCATCTTGTTTGAGGTAGGCAGAGTTTAAGGTTAAAGACCCTTCCGACTTGAGAGTTTCCCAATGGTTCTGCCAAGTTCGATCGGGAAAATTAGTATCGAGATCGGACAAATTCATCGATAATAATTCCGTCGGCGAATATCCAAAAATTTGGCAAGCCGATTGATTGGTATGAAAGAATTCCGCTCGATCGTTCATCAAAAAAATCGCATCTGGCGCGCGATCGATCAGAAACTGAGTCAGTTGTAATTGCTCTCCAGTTTGCTTCAATTGAGCCGTACGCTCTTCGACTTCCTGCTCGACTTCTTCCCAAGCTTGCTGGAGGGTATCCTCTGCCGAAACCCGAGCGGTGATATCCATAATCAACCCATCCCAGAGAATTTCGCCGTTGGATTGTCGTTCCGGGGCCGCTCTCCATTTGACCCACTTGACCTTACCCGAAGGCGAGACCAGCCGTCCTTCCCAGTTCCATAACGTCAAATGCTCGGCCGAAGCACGCCGCGATCGCTCGAACTCTTCCATCCGATCGGCATGTGGCATTTGTAACAGCAGGCGAGCATCCGCTCGTACTTCATCTGGAGAAACTCCTAAAATCGAACGGCAATCGGGCGACAGATAGGAGAAACTCATCAAACCATCCAAATTTTGAACGCATTGGAAAATTACGCCGGGTACGCTTTGGATAATTCGCTCTAAACGTGAATCGAGCGCTCGAGATCGGTGGGAGTGTTGCATTGCCGATCGGTGCTCCTTCTGATGAATTGACCGTTCTCATTATTATGGCTTTTTCTCAGCTGACCCCAGAATTGGCTCGTGCGAGTTTCGCAAGATCTTTAAATCTCGAGAAGACTCTCTGGGGATAGCAACTGGGGTTCTTCTGGTTTTTATGGATGTTAGCTTACACTGCGGGAGAACTGCTTGGGAATCTTCGCAAATACCCGCGCAATATCGTCCGAACACAGTCACTTTCCCAGGATTGCAGACCTCGATCGATCCCGAAGATCCTCCTTTTTCCGGGCTAATATTTTGCGGGTTCGATCGCCTCAGAGAATTTGATGGGAACTCGCTTGCTCTATTGAGTCGCGCGTATCGAGTATCTATTGTCTGAAAATCTGAATATTTAACACTTTTGGGTAAAAACCGTACGGATTATTGCTTTGCGTGCGTGTATAAGTAATCAAAAGCCAGAACGATCGTTTTCTCGTGCGATCGGATGGGGTGAAGTCAATATTGAAAGCGGGATGAGTTGGGTCGGCCGGTGCAATCGCTCCATATCCTGACAGCACGATCGCTACATCGATAAAAACAAATAACAACATCGGAGGTATAAAAAAGATGCGGAACTCGCAACACAAAGATGCAGTTGAGACGATCGAACTCTCCCCTGGGATCGAAATTCACGCATTGTTGCCGACAGAACACATTCCAGCCGTGCGGGCGGGGTTTGCTCTGTTTCCTGCCAACCCCCGATGGAGCGCTCTTAAATTTCAGGCTTGGAAAAGCGGTCGCCGACTGCGCCAAGCACTCGATCGCGGTGAGACGAACGTTAGCGATCGATATTTGGTCGTTGTTCGCACCGAGCGAGCCGAGGAACCGCCGACATCGCAATCATCCGTCGAAACCTGCGTGAGTACGGTTAAACGGTTATTGGGGCAGCGCTCTTATGCGGGCTGGTAAATGATGCGAAGTTCGATCTCGGAAGGCGCGCCGATGGGTCGTCTTCCTCAAGCTTTCTCGCCCCACTTGCTTTGAAGTGTTTGATTTCATCCAAGAGCGCTACACTCCCATTCATCCTGACCGCATTCGTGCGTCTTTGTCCGATGCTGCTCTCCTCATAGCGGTATTTAGGAGGTGAGTGAAGGCAAGTTAGGGGAGAGAGACCCCGATCGGACATTAACGTGTCAAAGACGGTTGTGGCGACTGCTCTAGATCGATCTGGAATCGCACCGATCTTGATTTCTGGGAAACCTCTAAAACTCGTCCATCTCACCATTGCTGAAGTTCGCTTCGTTATCGCGCTTCGACCCGAGCAAGCTGAGTCGATCGACTTTAATCACCGGAGAAGATCGGTTTGCACCCGTATTGCGATCGACCCAGGTATCGATTTTCAACGCACCTTTGACCCCAATGAGGGAACCTTTGCGAACGTAGTTTGTCGCGATTTCAGCGGTTTTACCCCACATTTCTAAATTGAACCAATCGGGTTGGTCGCTGTTGCGAGTCGGGCGATTGACAGCTAGAGTTAAGCGACATTTGACCTTACCCGTCTCAAAGTAGCGAGTATCGGGATCTCCACCCACTCGCCCGACGAGGGTTACCACATTTAGACTCATGATTCGATCTCGAACAATTATGTTGAAGGATAGTTCAACTCTGATTATGACCTATTTCGCGCGTAAATTATGTCACAATCTCTAAATTCCGTGCAAAAACAACATGACCTCAAGACAATTCCGGTCAAAAAATTGGTCCTGCGACTGGACTTATCATAAAAAACGTACTAAGATCCACCTCGATCGCCATTACCGTAGGACAGACACATCAAACAGCACTCAAATGCTAAGTCTTGTCTGACGTAACGTTTGACGCACCCACTCAAAGTTTTGGGTGAACTCCATCGGGGAAAACGTATTCTATAACCAGCCAATCGCAGGGAATCCAAATCGAAAAATCCCCTGCCGTTCATCTTGCGGTGTAGCCAAACGTGCAGTGTAACAGTATCCAGAGTCACGATCGCTCGCGATCGGTCGCACACAAAAGAAATTCCATAGGGGGACGTAGTTCGTGGGATTATTAAATCGCTTTTCACTTTCTAGAGATATGGGTATCGACCTCGGTACCGCCAATACATTAGTCTATGTCTCCGGAAAAGGAATCGTACTCCAAGAGCCTTCGGTCGTTGCTATCGACCAAGATGACAAATTACCCTTAGCGGTCGGCGAAGATGCGAAAAAAATGCTCGGTCGCACCCCCGGTAACGTCGTTGCCTTGCGTCCTTTACGCGATGGGGTGATTGCCGATTTCGATACGGCAGAACTGATGCTCAAACATTTCATTCGGCAAGTCCACGAAGGGAGAACCCTCGTCTCGCCTCGGATCGTCATCGGGATTCCGAGCGGGGTCACGGGGGTCGAACGTCGAGCGGTAATGGATGCGGCGCTACAAGCTGGCGCTCGCGACGTGCGCTTGATCGACGAACCCGTTGCGGCGGCTATTGGTGCGGGACTCCCCGTTGCCGAACCGACGGGGAACATGATTATCGATATCGGCGGGGGAACCACCGAAGTCGCCGTCATGAGTTTGCAAGGGATCGTGTTGAGCGAGTCCGTGCGGGTGGCCGGAGACGAACTGAGCGAGTCGATCGTTCAGTACATGAAGAAGGTTCACAACTTGGTCATCGGGGAGCGAACCGCCGAAGAAATTAAAATTCAAGTCGGTTCGGCCTATCCCACTCACGAAGATGACGAGTTGATGGACGTGCGCGGTTTGCACTTGCTGTCGGGTTTACCCAGAACTGTCACCATCAAAGGACCGGAAATTCGCGAAAGCATGTCCGAACCCCTCTCGGTGATTATTGAGGCCGTCAAGCGGACGTTAGAACGAACCCCACCGGAACTAGCCGCAGACATCATCGATCGCGGTATCATGCTCGCAGGTGGGGGAGCGCTCCTCAAAGGACTCGATACGTTGATCAGCCACGAAACGGGAATTGTCACCCACGTGGCAGCCGACCCGCTCAGTTGTGTAGTTCTCGGCACCGGGCGGGTTCTCGAAAACTTCAAGCAGCTAGAACGGGTTTTCAGCGGCCGCTCTCGCACGATGTAAACACCCATGAAGGGAAATTCAATCTACGTGTTTCGTCGCTGGTGGGAACGATACGGGGTGCAAACGGTACTGATAGTCTTAGCTCTGGTGGCAGCAGGGCTAATTCGACAGACCAATGGTGCAGTGCTGTTTGAAATGTATCAAATCCTTGCCCGCCCGTTCGAAGCCGACCCAGCTCAACAAGAGCAACTCGTCAATGCCCGCATTCGCGAACTCGAACAGCGATTGGTGGAGCAAGAACGTCAAAATCAGTCTCTAAGAGAGCTGATCGATGCGGTTAGCGATCGCGATCGCCAGCCCGTTTTTGCTCCGGCTATCGGACGCAGCGCCCACCACTGGTGGAATCACATTATCCTGGGTCGCGGTCGTCGCGATGGGTTGAAAAAAGGCTACATTGTCACGGCTCCCGGTGGCTTGGTCGGTCGGATCGCCAGCGTGACCGATCGCACCAGTCGGGTGCTGCTCGTTAGCGATCCCACCAGTCGGGTTGGGGTGACCATCGGTCGCAGTCGTTCGATGGGCTTTCTGCGGGGTCGAGGTGGCGAGCGAGCGGTGATGGAGTTTTTCGATAAAGTGCCCGATGTCAAAGAAGGAGATGTGGTTTCGACTTCATCGTTGAGTCAGTTATTTCCACCGGGAACGCCCGTCGGGCGGGTAGAATCGGTTAAGCTGAATGCCAGTCCGGCTCCCGAGGCCATTGTCAAACTTTCTGCCCCGATCGGCAACTTAGAGTGGGCGCTCGTCGAACCCAATCGCCCTGTTGCCGAAACCGATCTCGAAGCCGATTCCGAGTCCGACGACCCACCCGAAGCCGATCTAGATCCAGAAGATGGTTCCGAGGAAAACTAGCTTAATTCCCCCTCTGATTCGATGGCCCCCCTGGACGCGCCAATTATTAGACGTAACCGTGACGGTTGGGTCTTTAGTGGTGTGTCTGCTATTACTCCCGACCCGTTTGCCGGGTATGGAGCTATTGGGCATCGGACCGAATTGGTTGCTGATTTGGGTTGTGGCGTGGAGCCTCAATCGCACCGTCGCCCAAGGGGTTTTTGCCGGGTTGGTGTTGGGAATCTTGCAAGATGGCTTGAGCGCATCCGATCCGACCCATGCTGTCAGTTTGATGGTGGTTGGGTTTTTGGCAGCTCGATTGCAGAAACAACGCTATATTCAGGAAGACTTTATTTCGGTTGCCCTCGTCGTTTTTGGGATGAGCGTTTTAGCCGAAACGGTGACGGCCGTGCAGTTCAGTCTGGAGAGCCTGTGGGGAGACTCGGCTGGGGTCGGGCGACCGCTCCGGGATATTTGGGCTTACCATCAGCAGGTTACCCTCGCTTCGGCGATTCTCAGCAGTCTTTGGGCACCCGTTATTTATTTCCCCCTCGATCGCTGGTGGTCGAAAATGAATTTATTCGAATGAGGCTCGAGTCGAAACCCAAGCCAGTCTCAAGCGAGGGTGGATCGGTGGCATTCTCTGGACGAGCGAGGTTTCCTCGGCGCAAACCATACGCCAAACGGTTTTAACGAGCGTCTATCGCACGGTATACGTTCGAGAACGCGGGTTTGCGAGTACGTTAGGAGAAATGCTCGAACAAGAGGGATATTGCATGAATCTGACAAATTGTCAAGAGCCAAGTCTGGCAAAAGACGACCTCACCTATACTCGCGAGATAATTTCCCCCCATCTGACGAGTCGAGATTATCCGACGGCGATCGGGCGGCGCGTTCTCTGGGATATCCGCCCAAAGGGTTGAGCGATCGGGCGGGACTGGCACTCGCACTCGATCGGGCGCGGTATAACGAGGGATAACCCCAACGCTTCTAGCATTGAGCGATTCCTTCTTGGCGGGCCGCCCGCTGAACTGCTGCCGAAACCGCCGTCACCACCCGTTCGTCGAAAACCGAGGGGACGATATGCTCGCGATCGAGGTGGGTGGGGTTAATTAACGAGGCGATCGCCCCGGCTGCTTCGAGAAACATGCTGGTGGTCAGGTATTTCGAGCGACAGTCGAGGGCCCCACGAAAAATTCCCGGAAAAGCCAACACGTTATTAATTTGATTGGCGTAATCGCTGCGTCCGGTGGCCATCACTGCAACGTAGTCATCCACGAGTTCCGGTTGAATTTCCGGGATCGGGTTCGCCATTGCCATGACGATCGGTTCGGTTGCCATCGATCGCACCATTTCTGGGGTGAGAACTCCCGGCGCGCTGACCCCGATAAACACATCGGCATTCTTAAGCGCATCGGCTAAGGTTCCCGTTTCCGGACAGGCAAATTCTTGTTTTTCGGGGGTGAGGTTTTCTCGGTCTTTGGAAACGATGCCTTGGGAGTCGCACAAGAGAATGCGAGAGGCCCCAGCTTGGCGCAACAATCGGGAAATCGCTACTCCAGCAGCCCCGGCCCCGTTAATAACGATCCGAATCTCGGGGAGGGTCTTTTTGACGAGTTTGAGGGCATTCATCAGGGCGGCGAGGGTGACGATCGCCGTACCGTGTTGGTCATCGTGAAACACGGGAATATCCATCTCCTCTTTGAGGCGGCGTTCGATCTCAAAGCAGCGCGGGGCGGCAATATCTTCCAAATTCACACCGCCAAAGACCGGGGCGAGGTGTTTGACCGTTTCGACGATTTCATCGACATCTTGGGTATTCAGACAGATGGGAAAGGCATCGATTCCGGCAAACTCCTTAAATAGCATCGCCTTACCTTCCATCACCGGAAGTGCCGCCTCGGGGCCGAGATTACCTAACCCCAACACCGCACTGCCGTCGGTAACAATTGCCACGGTATTACCTTTCATCGTCAGGGTGTGGACGAGTTCTCGATCGCTGGCGATCGCTTTGCTGATACGACCCACGCCGGGGGTATAGGCCATCGCCAGATCCGACTGGTTTTTGATGTGGAGGGTGCTTTCGACACTAATTTTGCCCCCGCGATGGAGGTTGAAGGTGCGATCGTAAACATCGAGGATTTTGATATCCTCCAATTGCTTTACCGCAGTGACGATCGTATCGGCATGTTCCGTACTCGAGGCATCGACGGTGATATCGCGCGTGGTCACTTTCCGGGAGCGATCGATCAGGTCGATTTGCCCCAAACTCCCCCCGACATTGGCGATCGCTTGGGTGACTTGGGCGAGCATTCCCGTCTGGTTGGGCAGTTGAAAGCGAATGGTGAGGCTGAAGCTGGGGTTGGGGGTCAAATCGGCCATGTCAGTTTTTGGATTGGGGGAGTTAAATCAAAGAGTATGATAGCTGATGGCGCGGGGAGATGGGGAGCGGGGAGAGCTGGGGAGGCTGGGGAGGCTGGGGGAGAATGAATGCAAAATTAAAAATTAAAAATGCAAAATTCTCCTTGTCCCCTTGTCTCTTTGTCCCCTTGTCTCCGCGTCTGTCTTATTCTGCTCTCAATCGATCGCCGTCTTGGCATTCAATCTGTCGCAGTGCGGTGGGATTGGGGGTTCCTCGGTAGGGTTGGGCGGTGAGGATGATGTTGCCGGATTCGTCGGCGATCCAACCTTGGGCTTCGATGAGGGGTGGGTTTTCTGTTGGAGTTGGGGGGCGATCGCCTGTTGATTCGACTGCGGATGCGGTTTCGTCGGGCAACTCCACCCAATCGATTTCGACGATCGAACTTCCTGGCAGGATATCGCGGGGGTTGGGGGGGAAACCGCCTCGTCCGGTGATGATAAACTCGCTGTTTCCTCGCTGGGAGCAAAAATCTTTCCCCAGCAGGCTGGCAGCATCTACGGGACTGTCGGGTAAGCCAACCAGTCCCGAAGCCGGATCGACCTCGGGCGGGGTAATCGCAACCGTACCGCTGAAGTCGGGGCCTAATTCCGAAGTTGCAGTGATATCGCTCTCGGGGGTTTGGGTATCGCGAAATGCCGTACCGAACAGACCCTGGGTGTCGATGGTGACTCGTCCGCCAAAGGCTTCTTGGGCATTGGCGGTGATGTCGCTATTTTCTAAAGCGGCGATGACATCAGATTTAATCTCGATGTTGCCACCTGTTACGGTTCCAAAAGCATCAGTATCAATTTCGCTGTTGTTGCGTAAGACTAATTCTTGGGAATTGAGGGTGATATTGCCTTCGCCGCCGAATGTCAAGGCACTGATGGAGGAGTCGTCCAGGCGAATGCGATTGGCATTAACATCAATTTGTCCGGCATTCCCATCGCCAATACTCCTACCACCGATTACAGCACCATTCGATAGGGATAAGCGATTGGTGGTAATCTCAATCCCCTGGGCATTCCCAACGGCATTTGCCGATGCGTCTGTCAATATGAAACTGCCATCCAAAGTTACGGAATCCCTGGCTCGAATCCTCATCCGTCCTGCATCTCCTCGCGCATCGGTGAGAGCCAATAAACTCGTACCCTCACCTAAAAATAAGTCTCCCGTCTCGATCTCGATATCACCCCCCTGACCTACTCCTTCGTCGAGTACAGCCGTGGAAAAACCCAACGAACCCGTTACGGTCACTGAGTCGGCCACCCGGACCAAGATATTGCCCGCATCCCCTTGTCCGAGCGTACCAGCCAATAAGCTAGCATCATTCAGGGAAAGGGTACGGGCTGTAATGGAAATATCCCCGCCTTCTCCTATTGCTTCTGTTTCTCCGATTGGAGTGACAGTGCTACTGATATTGGCATTGTTCAAAGAAACAGAGTCCGTTGCCCGAATGGAAATATTGCCCGCATTCCCCTCTCCAGACGTAAAAGTGGCGATGCCTCCCGAACTATTAGAGAAAGATAAAGACCCTGTGGTAATCTCAATCCCTTGTGAGTTCCCGATCGCTTCAGGCCCGACGAAGCTAGAGATGTTGGTATTATCCGAAATTATTTCGGTTGCCTGAATCGTAATCTGACCCGCATCGCCTCTTCCGAGAGTAGAGCTTCCCAAGAATGCATTACGGAGAATCAGAGATTCTGTGGTGATGTCAAGTCCTTGGGAGTTACCCACAGCATCTGGGCCAACAACAGCAGAAATTGCAGATCGATCGGCCTCATCGAAGAGTAAGGGTGTCGCTAAAACAACGGTATCGGTCGCCCGAATCTCGATCTTCCCGGCATTTCCACGTCCGAACGTGTCGCTTATCAATCGGCTACCATTATTGATAAATAGAGAGCCGGTCACAATTTCAATTCCCCCCGAGTTCCCCACTGCTGTTGGAAACACTTGATTTTGGACTTCACTCCCACTATCGAAGGTCACCGTTTCGGCACGAATCGAGACTCTCCCCCCGTCTCCCCGTGCTGAAGTGCTAGAACCGACAACTGCTCGATTGGAGAGCGAAACGGAGTTCGCCGAAATTTCCACATCACCGGCATTCCCAACCCCTCCAGCATCGACTGAACTTTGAATCCCACTAAAAAACGTGCTGCCATCGGGACTGGTGGTAAATCCATCCACAGAAACAGAATCCGCGCGAACCCCGATATTTCCGGCATTACCCGTTCCTTGGGTAAAAGCATTCAGTCCCCCACCGCTGGTAATATTCAGAGACCCCGTGGAAATATCGATGTCACCGGCATTGCCAACCCCTTCTGAAAAGATACCGCTTTGAAAAATGCTGTCCGTCTCTAAGCGCGTATCGGTGGCACGAACCGTTATCGCACCGCCATTTCCCAGTCCGTCGGTGAAAGTGACGATACCGCTGTTGCCCGTAGCAAACAACGACTCAGTGGCGATGTCAATATCACCGGCATTGCCTATTGAATCCGCAGAAAGCACGCCATTAAGAATCTGACTGGTCTCACTCAGGAAGATGCTCTGGGTTGCATCGATCGAAATATCCCCTGCCTGGGCATCCGGCGCGCCCATCCCCGACTCAATTCCCGCGCGCAAAGTACTACCGCCAGACATCTGGAAATTCCCGGTATTGATAGCAATCTCACCCCCTCCGCCAGCGCGAACGTTCACATCGGCTGCGTTGCCTAAAGAGACATCCGCTCGTTCCACCCCGTCAGGAAAACTCAAACTGCCATCAGCATTCACGCCGACGGTTCCCACACCTGCCAATCCGCCCAATTCCACCCGTCCCCCGCGCGGCTGCACGTTGCCGCCATCCAGCGTCACGTTGCCACCCACCAACGCCAGGGTTTCCCCCGATGGCACGGACAATCCCCGAACTTCCCCCGCATCGTTCGTCGCCACCGACTGATTGATAATTCCCCCCGGATTCGCCCCAAACTGCAAACCAATGGGAACGTTCACCGTGAGTAAGGGCGGTGCGTCGGGATTCGTCGCACTAAACTCGTAACCATCCGGAAACAGAATTCCCCCGGCGGTACTGGCAAAGAACGAACCCCCGACATCCAACCGCGCCTCGGGGCCGAATACAATCCCACTTGGATTGACTAAAAACAGGTTGGCATCGCCGAGTACCCCCAAGGTGCCGAAAATATTCGAGGGGTTGCCTCCGGTGACGCGGGTGAGGATATTGTCCACGGCGGCGGGATTGTCAAAAAACGCCCCCCGTCCGGTATCGATATTGAATTCACCAAAGCTGTGGAAGAGGTTCCCCCCGCGAACTGCCCCGCCATCGATGCGGTCATTTAAAGCATCCAACGGCGTAACGATCGAACTTTCCGTCCCCAAAGTACCATCGGGAATGAGCTGAGCGATCGCCGGACTCGCTCCACTCAACGTCACCAATACAACAATCCACGAACTGGCAAAAGGAGCGCACCTAAACATTACTGTTTCCCGGTTATTGATAGGACACAGTTTAGGGGGGTGTTTTGATGCTGTCAATCGATCGAGATTATCTTAATTTACCGTTACCTAGACCCAATCGAGCAAAATATCTCGAAAACTACACTCGAACGGCAATATTTTTTATGTTTTTAGAGATGGCAGTTTGAGTTGTTTTTGTAAGGATTCAGGTGGGATTTTAGATACAGCTAGGATAACGATCTGTCGGGGCGGGTTTTGACTTATAACTTTAGGCAAGTCTCCCAAGATATTGCTAAATCCGCCCTTACATCGTTTTTGTTCATCGTCGAGACCTGAATGCTTACTTATTTTTTAACCCTCAATCAAAATAATTGAAATTATTTCTGGCGAATCATGCCGATGATTGCCGACTTTCCATAAAACTTACTCCCTTTTCCTTCAATTTCAATATCGATCGGCACGCCATCTCGTTTATGAGCTTTACAAGTTAAATAAATTGTTTTTCCTTGTTTGCCAAAACAGCTTTCAAATTCTTCTATCACTCTTACATAATCTTCCGTTGCAATCACATGAAAAGCTGATTCCAAAGATACTAATTCGGCAAAAGGATAGTCAAAGATATCGGCAAGTTTGCGATCGGCATATAAAAACTTTCCTCCAAAGGTAAGAATATACATGCCAATATCAGATAAGTTATTTGAACCGATCGCACTCGATTCTTCTTCGGGTGAGTTTAAATCCTCTAACACTAATTCTTCAACCACTTGCGTAGCTTGGCGATCGTTATCGCAATACAGTTTGGCATTATCTAACACCAGCGCCATATGGGCGGCGATCGTCTGCATGAAGAAAACCGATTGAGCGTTAAAATGTCCGGGTTCGGAATGCATGAGTGTCAGCAAACCTAGTAAGACTTTGCCAAATAAAATGGGAACGCACAGTGCCGATCGCACAACATAAGGTTCGCAGGGAAATTTCAACCAGCGATCGTCCGTTTTGGTATCGATAATTAGGCCAATTTCGCGATGTTGGCAAACCCAACCGGCTAACCCTTTATCTAAAACTTTACCGATTAAGTTTTGCTTTTGTTTTTGAATGGTTGCCCCACGCGCGAGAATGCTATCGGCGATCGCCCCTTCTCCATCGAGTAAAAATAAGCTGCTTTCTTCTGCACTCGTCAGTTGATTGCAAACTTGAACGGTTTTAATCAGCATTGCTTTGAGCATCAGCTTTCCCGTTGCCGCTTGTTCGACCCCGATTAAGCTACTCGTCAACTCGTTTTGAGCGTTAAAAGCAATTTCGATGGTTCTGAGTCGGGCATATTCTTTTTTAAACCTTTCTAGCCTTTTGACCAACTCGACTTTTGACAATTCTTTGACATTCATAAGCACCCGAGATTTGCTACCCTACCAAGATAAAAGTCAACCCGATCGGCTCAAGATTTAAATTGCACTAAGATTTCACTAAGATTTTATGTTGCATTTCATCTCGATTCCGTTCCCAAAATCTCGGTTGCCTCCCGCCCGAATTTTTCCACGCAGCGAACGAATAATTCGACACCCATTGCCAGTGCCGTTTCGTCGAAGTCAAATCGGGGATGGTGGTGGGGATAGGCTAAATCTCGTTCTGGGTTGGCCGCCCCGAGAAAGAAATAGCAACCGGGAATTTCTTCGAGGAAAAAGGACATATCTTCTCCACCCATCGTTTGGCAGTTGGGAACCACTCCGGCCGGGGTTTCTACCACCTTTAAGGCAATCGATCGCACTAAATCGGCCATGCGATCGTCGTTAATTGTCGGCGGATAGAGTTTTTGATATTCAAAGGAGTAAGTCGCCCCCAAACTCTGGCAAATTCCGGCAATGACTTGTTCGATGCGATGGCTGAAAAACTCACTGAAGCGGCGATCGAAGTATCGCACCGTTCCCGAGAGATAAGCCGTATCGGCAATCACGTTCGGGGCCGTTCCCGCTTGCAGTTGACCCACCGTCACCACCGCCGACTCGAGGGGGTCGAGATTGCGGGCGACGATGGTTTGCAAGGCGCTGACAATTTGGGCCGCCACGACAATCGAATCGACAGTTTGATGCGGCATCGCCCCGTGACCGCCTTTGCCGAATACCGTACATCTAAATAACTCCACTGCCGCCATCAACGGGCCGCTTCTCACCCCCACGGTTCCCAAGGGGAGATTGTTCCACAGGTGCAACCCGACAATCGCATCCACATCGGGGTCGGTTAAAACTCCAGCTTCCACCATCGGTTTCGCGCCACCGGGGCCTTCTTCGGCCGGCTGAAAAATAATCTTCACCGTTCCGGCAAAATCGCGATGCTGCCACAGATAATATGCCGTCCCCAGGGCAATTGCCGTATGACCGTCGTGACCGCAAGCGTGCATTCTCCCGTCGTGGAGGGATTTGTAGGGAACCTGGTTTTCTTCTAAAATTGGCAGGGCATCCATATCGGCGCGAATCCCCAATACCGGACCGGGTCTCTCTCCGACAATGGTGGCAACGATTCCGGTTCGGGCAATTCCCGTTTGGTGGGGAATCCCCCAAGATTTTAACTGGGTGGCAATAAATTCAGCGGTCAATCGTTCCTGAAAGCCGAGTTCCGGTCGCTGGTGCAGGTAGCGCCGCCATTCCACCAACTCCGGTTGCAGTGCCCGAACATCAGGGCGCAGGCGAGATTGCATGAGAGAGGTAGAGACGGGAAAGAGTGCAGTCATAGTCCAAAGTACGTTTATCTTATGTTTTCATTATCGATCGATAATGGAATGACCCTCGATCGTTTTATCCGGGTTTTATCCAGTCCATTCAAGAATTTTTGGATCGTAACGACTGGAACAGCATCTTCAATTCCCTCGCAATGGTTCTTTGGAGGTCTCGGTTGGAGGAGATCGATCGCTTGGAAATGGCTGGGAACCCGAATGCCGATGGCGCAATATTATGGTGCAATATTATGGCGCAATATTGGCGAAAAGAACTCCCACTTCTGTTTGACAATGAACCTTGACAAATGAATCTTGATAATAGACGCAGAGACGATCGAGAAAGGCGCTCTATATTGGTATGGCCATTTGTGCCGATCGCTGACGGCTGATGGGTGAGTGCTTACTTTTCAAGATGCTTATTCTAGCAAGAAACAGGTTTGAGGAAAATGCGATCGCGTCAGACGATCGCTCGAAGGATAAAATAAGAAGGCAATCTCATTCTTTTTGCGGATCGAACGATTGCTCTATCATTTCCGATGTAATTAGATATAATTCAACGTGTTTAACAAAAAAGTAGTCGATCGAAAATTGTTTGGCAACAGAAAAAATCCCATCCGCCTCTCTTCTATTACTTCGATCGTATTATCGATTGCCATCAGCATTTTGTCCCTTGCAGGTTGCAGTCAAATCGATCTTGCAATCAATTCTGCTGCAAACTCCACTTCCAACTCTGTCTATCAAGAACGACAAATTCACAGTCCAGACGGTATCGGAAAATTTTACTTGGGACGAGAAATTGCTAAGGTGATGGGACATCAAGAAATGTGGTGGCTCGAACGTCCGCAGCGCAATGCGAAAGAAAGACCGTTAATGGCGATCGAAGCCTTAAATTTGCAACCCGATGATACGATTGCCGATATTGGCGCGGGAACGGGATATTTTAGTTTTAGAATAGCCGATCGAGTTCCCGATGGCAAAGTGTTTGCGGTCGATATTCAACCGGAAATGCTAGATGCGATCGACTTTTTGAAACAAGAAAATCACGTGGCTAATGTTGAAGGGGTTTTAGCAACCTTGACCGAGCCAAATTTACCTGAAAATAGCATCGATTTAGCGTTAATGGTTGATGCTTATCACGAATTTGAATATCCCAAAGAAGTGATGGAAGGTGTAGTCAGTGCGTTAAAACCAGGAGGTCGAGTTGTTTTAGTGGAATATCGAAAAGAAAATCCATTGATTCCGATTAAAGGATTGCATAAAATGACGCAACGGCAGGCGAAAAAAGAAATGGCGGCTGTCGGATTAAATTGGCTGGAAACTCAAGAAATTTTACCCTCACAACATTTAATGTTTTTTCAAAAAAGTACGTAATGTAACGGTAAGCATTCAGCACTGGATAATTAGCGATCGGCTTTTGTAGAAAATATACTCAGCATGGGTCAATCAAAGCGATCGCTTCGGAGAGATAATTGGGAGTCTATTGCCGCTTTCCGGACTTGAAACCAACAAATGGCTCACAACTGATGGCTGAATGCTTACCGAACGGCTATCCGCTTTCAATCTGCTTTTTACCCCGTTCATCTTGCAAATCGTGCAAAAGAGGTTATGATTCGCGTGCTAGCTTTCCCTCGGCTGCTTCAAAATACGACCTAGTCGCGCGATCGATTCGTGCGGATCTACACGTTCCGCATTCACCCATCAATAGTCCGTAAGATTGCTGAATTTCTCCATTGACGATCGAAATCGTTCGACTTTAAAACCCGAGATCCGAAAAGAGTAACATTTAAATATTCCGTAGTTTTACTTAAATCAATCAAACTCGATCTTGAAAAGATTGATTCAAAACAGGATTTCATTAAGATATTCTGTGAAAATACTTATTGCGATTGACATTTCAGCCATCTCAATCCATATTCATTAAGATATCGAAAATAAACTAACGACGCTTTATCGAGCATTTATATTTTTTGAGAAAGTCGATCGAATCTGAAACCCAGCGAGATTAAGCTATTGGCTATTTTTCTCCGGAAACTCCTCAATTGAGTTTGTATAAACTTTTGGTGAAGTTACCCGAGAGTATGCGGTCGCCTTCGATATTTATATGTTATCGTCTTTCACATTAGAACGATTGAGAACACATGCTTTAGATGCATGAGCTAAGATCTCTGACAAAGTGCTGTAGCTCAATTGCAACCCCTCCTGAAAATGAATAGTTCTAGATTTTGTTTTAAGTTCTTTAGAGGAGAGCAAACTCTGACTGAGAACTTCAGGGTAATTAAAGAGGGGAAAAGCTTGCGGATTGAAGCTTATCGGCTCGATGTTTCATTTATCTAAAGCAGTCAACAATCGCACTTATTTTAGACCCAACTTCTGAGTATTTTTCGAGTACTAGTATTCTGCTATCGGTCATCTGCCATCTGTTTTTAAGGGAGTATGAAGAATCCAAATCGATGACGAACGTACGCGCCAAAGATTGGAACTTCTAGCTCGATTCAGAGAACCTTAAATTAACACATACGTATCTGTATGACTCGAATCTATTAGATTCAAAAGCTGAGATCTGAATACTAATCTTCAAACGAACCCAAGCATCAGCTTTGGGTAAGGATTCGAGTGACTTGAATCGTTAATCTGTTGCAGCGTCAGGAGTATGGCTCGCAAACCATACGTTCCATCAGACGGTTAATCTTGTCGATCGCTGCAATTAGTTCTCAGTGTTATAACTATCTATCCAAAAGCTTTGAAAGTCAGCGAAATCTTGCGGCTGACCTAATTTAATGCGAGCAAAGCTTTTCGGTGCAAATTACGTTTTATGAAAATTACCGAAGCGGGAAAATATACTATGTTTGGAACTCAAAAACTCTCTACAGCGATCGCTAGCTCGATTCTTGTCGTTCTCAGTTGTACGGGAGCCAGTCGAGCCGCAACCGTGACCGCGAGTACGACCGGTTACGATACTGGAGGAGATACCGTTCTCGGTTTTAATTCTTTTTTTCAGGTTGCTTTCAATGCAGGCGATCCCAACGTTCATATCACGTCTTTTACCTTCGATCTCTCCCCCGATATCGATGGATTCTTCGACCCCAATGGTGTGACTTTCTTGGGTGAATTCCTCGGTGGCGGCACGCCGACTCTTGGAGGTACGAATGGCATTGCTCCAAATAATATTAAGTTTGAGACGTTGAATGGTGGCAAGCAGCTTCGAGGTAACTTGCTCGCTAATGATTTTACCGTTGGGCGATCGTTAACGTTTGGAGTCGATACCGATAACGTCGGGATTAACGAAATTCCCATTCCGGTGACCCTCGGATTGCAATCGGGAGAAGTGAATATCGATACCGGAGCAGATTTTGGCCGAGTCGGCGCACTGTTGAACGTAACGCTTTCCGATGGTACGTCGGGTTCGGCTCCGTTTGTCGTGACGCGCGATGTCAGTCTCGACGCAATTATCGACGGGGCAAACGCCAATCCCCCGGCATTTCCCGAACCGGCCCCCCAATCCGTGGCAACTGTCGTTATTAACGATGAGGTGCGCGATGTCCCCG
Source organism: Cyanobacteriota bacterium (assembly GCA_034189805.1). GTDB lineage: Bacteria > Cyanobacteriota > Cyanobacteriia > Cyanobacteriales > Geitlerinemataceae > Zarconia. The sequence continues at coordinate 19,089 of JAXHUC010000001.1, read as the reverse complement.
AACCGACCTTTGGCGTATCTCTCATCCTCGCCGCTTTGGGGTTGGGAGCGAAAGTGAAGCGCAATCGAAAGTCTTAGGTAGTACTTATTGGACAGACGCGGGGACGCGGGGACGCGGAGACGCGGAGAGAAGAAGGGAGAAGGAGACAAGACAAGGAAGAATTTTGTGTATCTTGCATTTACTCTCCCCCAGCCTCCCCAGCCTCCCCAGCCTTCCTCACCTCCCTCACCTCCCTCACCTCCCCATCCAACGGCCGATCTCGGGCTGTGATAGACTGAGACCTTTAACTTTCTCGTCTTTTATCGGCTCTGTATTATCTGCTCTATGTCCGATTTGTACGTCAGTTGGTCAGACTACCACCAAAAAGTCGAACAACTCGCCGCTAAAATTTATCGCTCCGGGTGGGAGTTCGATCGCATTCTCTGCCTGGCCCGAGGCGGCCTGCGGGTGGGCGATTTGCTCTCTCGCATTTTCGATCGACCCCTAGCAATTCTCGCGGTCTCTTCCTATAGCGGTTCCCAAGGAAAAACCCAGGGAAAGATCGTGTTTTCCGAGCATTTAACGACGACTGCCCCGAACCTGGGCGAGCGGTTATTATTAGTAGACGATCTGGTGGATTCGGGCGTTTCTCTCGAACAAACCCTCCAATGGCTGACCGAGCGTTACGGTGCTCAACTTCAGGAAGTCCGCACCGCCGTGTTGTGGTACAAAGGGCGATCGATTTTCGCACCCGACTACTACATCGAGTATTTACCGGATAATCCTTGGATTCACCAACCCTTTGAACTCTACGAGCAAATGAATCCAGCCGAGATTGCAACTAAATACGAGGGATTATCAATTAAGGTCTAAACTCGATGGGATTTAACTCTCGCCAACGCCTCGTTCCCCCGATGCCAGCCGTCAACTTATTACCCTTAATGGACGTGCTGATGAGCATCTTGGCGTTTTTCATCCTCATTTCCATGACCCTAACTCGCCAGCAACTCGCGATCGATGTAGAATTACCCGGAGTTGGTGAGGGAAGCTCCGTCCAGGCAACTTCGGAGGTGTTGATTGTCGGGTTGAATCGGGAAGGAGAAATCTCGATCGCCGGGGAAACAAAGACCCAACCGCAATTATTAGCGGCGATCGAAGCTTATCTTGCTGCCAATCCCCAGGGGTCGGTGATGTTGCAGGCCGATCGCCAACTCTCTTACGAACAAGTCCTCCAGCTTCTCGGACAAATGCGCGAAGTGGGTGGCGAACGGGTTTCTCTGGCGATTAATCCCGAGTAGCCAATTGAGGTCGTCCGCTCGATCGGTCTGGGCTACTACCATGAATTTGGTATTTTAATAGAAATTAATTTCATTAACGCGCTAGAATAAATCCGGGGTTCGTATGTAAGAGGCGATCGTGAAGATGTAGGTCGCCAGATAAATATATTTCCTGAATGCATTGCAAAAATGTATTGCACAAATGTATTGCACAGCCAGGAGATGAGTGACCGGGGCTGCATTTGGGGTCGTGTCGAATGCTTTGTGCCAGTTGAGTCTAGCGAGTTTCAGACATTCGACCCAACGCGATCGCCCTGAAAATATCAAATCAAAACATCAAACCAAAACATCGCACCCAAAAACTTCGCCTAGAACTGCTTAGAACCTTGGTAAAAACATAAAAACGCTCGAGTTGAGGAGTTGTGAGTCAATATGAAATGGATTAAACAGAGTGTGCTGGTGGTGGCTTCGGCTGCGTTTGCCGTCACGGCGAGTTGCGCCCAACAGCCGGTTGCCGAACAAGGGACAGAGGAAGCCGCAGAACCGAGTGCAGAGGCAACCGAAGAAGTCGTCAACGTTTACTCGTCGCGTCACTACGATAGCGATCGCGAATTGTACGATAACTTTACCGAACAAACGGGGATCGAGGTGAACCTGGTTGAAGGAAAGGGCGACGAACTCATCGAACGGATTAAATCTGAAGGGGAAAACAGTCCGGCTGACGTGTATATTACCGTCGATGCCGGTCGTCTGTGGCGGGCTGAGGATGCGGATATTCTCCAACCCATCGAATCGGAAACCCTCGAAGCGAACGTTCCCGAATACCTGCGGAACCCCGAAGGTCTTTGGGTTGCCCTCTCCAAGCGGGCGCGCATCATCGTCTATAACAAAGAAAACGTCGATCCGGCCGAACTCTCGACCTACGAAGCCCTCACCGAACCGGAGTGGGAAGGAAGAATTATCGTTCGATCGTCGAACAACATCTACAATCAATCCCTCGTCGGCGGTATTTTGGCCGAGAAAGGACCTGAAGCCACCGAAGAGTGGGCCAAAGGTTTAGTCGCCAACTTTGCCCGTCCTCCCGAAGGAAACGATGTCGGTCAAGTTAAAGCCGTTGCCGATGGTGTTGCCGATTTAGCGATCGTCAATAGCTATTACGTCGCCCGTTTGGCCAATTCCGACGACCCCGAAGATCGGGCGGTCATCGAGAAAGTGGGCATGTTCTTCCCCAACCAGGATGAGGACGATCGCGGCACGCACATTAATGTCAGCGGTGCTGGCATGGTGGCAAATGCACCCAACCCGGACAATGCGGTTGCCTTCATCGAGTATCTGGTGACCCCAGAAGTTCAAACCCGTTTCGCCCGGAACAATAACGAGTTTCCGGTTGTGGAAGGGGCCGAGTTGGATAATGAATTTTTGCAGGAATACGTTCCTTTCAAAGAGGATGACCTCAACGCTGCGACCATCGGTGAAAATAATGCCGAAGCCCTGCAAATTATGGATCGTGCAGGTTGGAAGTAGGTTGGGAATGCGTTAAATACGCGATCTAACTCGTTCGTATCGTTTAAAGTGACGGGAGTTGTGAGTGCAATGCTGGCAACTCCCGTTTCAATTGAAGGGGACGTTTTGTCTTCAAACGTAAGCATTCAGATGTCAGGTCTGCTCAAACGCTTTGTAAGGGCGGGTTTTGAATTTTAATTTTGGGTAAGACTCCGAACATCTCCCTAAACCCGCCCCTACCCATTGGAACTTTGACCGTATCTAAAATCGAACCTGAATCCTTACCTTCAAACAGACTCCGAGGTGCGACGCGAACCCATTTCCCAAAAGAACCCGGCAGCATTTGCCACTTGAGAAACAAATAATACTCCAGTTAGCACTAAACCTTGGCGACTTTGACCGTGAGTAAACGGATAGCGCAACAATCGCAGGTAGTAATTGCCTTCAATTTCAAAGTTGCCCCAGCCTTTTTGCGATCGCTCGTTGTGGAACCGAAACGCACCCCGACCGTAGTTAAAATGCTGTTTCCAAAAACCTTGCAAGGTCATCGGGTGGGCGTGGTAAATCTTCACTTCTGGGGCGTAAGTCATCGTCCGTCCGCTATGCAACCAACGATCGCATAATTCCCGATCTTCGGAAGTCGTAAAACTATTGTCAAAGCCCCCCATTTCTAAAAATAACTCCCGAGGAACCACCATATTATTCGAGGCAAAAAACCGCGCCTCATCTCGCACGGCGTTGTAGTGGTCGTAGCCCATGCTGATAATATTTTGGCTGGTGGTGGAAAAGGGATTGTCGGGCAAAGCATTGATCGTACGACCGCCGACGATGCACTCGGGATGGCGATCGAAACAGGCTTCGAGGGCTTGCAACCAATCGGTTGCGGGCATACAGTCGTCGTCGGTAAAGGCGAGATACCGCCCCCGCGCCTTTTGGGCTGCGTGGTTGCGCGCTGCTGCGGGTCCGGCGTTCTCCTGGCGGATGAAGACCAAATCGAGATCCGACTCGAAGGAGGTGACGGTGGGTTCGAGAGATACATCGCTGCCATCATCGACGACGATAACCTCAAAGCGATCGCGCGGATAGTCTAACTTTGTCAAGGTCTCCAAACAGGTGACAATTTGTTTGGGTCGGTTGTAGGTGGGAATAATAATTGAAAAAAGCAGTTTATCCATTAGAGGGTTCTCCACTAAAATCGAATAAATAAACAGAAGCTTCTACACTTTGAAAATCATCTAATTGTTGCCCATCTCGACTGAGCTGGTGCAGCAAAACTGTTTCTTCGTCGATTGTCGAGCGGCGATCGCGGACGTGAGAAAAAACGACCCAAACCCGCGAACGACCTTGAAGTTGCGGCAAATCTTTCTCGACAAAGGAGGAGCGATCGTAGCGCGTCACGCTGCCGACGATCAGGCGGGGGGGAACCGAAGCCAGCGCTGGCGCAAACCAGTCGCGATCGCCTTTCTCTGGCTCGGGTTCTCGAACTAGTTCCGAAAAACCGTATTTGGCCGCATAGTAGCGAAACGCATACCCGGAAGCGTAGTACAAATAAATGGTATCGTCGGCTTCTCGATGGGTGGCGACGTACTCGAGAACGGGTTGGATATCTTCGCGAACGCGCTGGTATTCAAAACTGGGGGGAATTTGAGGCGCGTTGAGATTGAGCGCCACGTAGTAGAGAGGATGGGAGAAAAGGAGCGCTGCTAGAACGATCGCCCCGGCTTTGAGCGTCGAACCCGCGTTCTCAAAGATTTCCCGGACTCCCTCGCCGATGACAAGCAAAATCAGCGGCACGGCAAATAGCAGCAGTTGCCCTTTGAAAGGATACTGATGCAAGCCAGAAGCCACCAGCGTCAGGGCGATCGGGGACATCAACAAACATAATACCGTCGGGCGGGTTTTCCAAAGTGCGGCACATCCGATGAGGAAAACCAGGGCGGCAATACCCGTCAAATGGATACCTACGGGGTAATCGAAGACTTTAAAAAACGTATCGAAAAACCATTTGAGATCCGTCAGACTCGAGGGCGGGAGGGGCATAAACGCGCCGTGGCTTTCATCCCAGGATGATTGCAAGTCGGGATTGCTGGCGATTTGGCGCAGGGAGAAAGTATAGAATGCCGCGAAACTCAGCCCGCAAGTGCCAAAAGCGATAGCGCAGCGTACGAACTGAGTCCAATTGCGATGTCGCGCGGCGAGGATGAGAACGCACAGTCCGGTTCCGGCGATGATAAATGCCGACGGATGGGAACACCAAATGGCGATCGCCCCGATAACCGAAAAGAGAGCCACATCTCGCCAAGGGGTCGATTTCGACTCCGCGACAAACCGCAAAGCTAGCAGCAATAATATTAGGGCGATCGCCACATCGCTCGAATATTGTTTGACTTCCGCCGAGTAGTAAATTGCTCGATCGCACAGGGCGAACAACCCCACCGCCACCGCCGCCGCCAGGGGATGGCTCAACCGTCGGGCGAGGACGTAACATAAAAACAGCGCCGCAATGCCGCAAATGAAGGGGAACAGCCGCAAAACCAATTCGCTATTGCCAAGCGAGCGAACGAAGAATTTTTCTACGAGCAAAAAGCCGATGGGCGCTGCTTGATTATATGCAAGCGGTTCGAGAAGTTCGGCATACGATCGCTCGAGAATATTCAGGGCGAGAAAAGCCTCGTCGATCCACAAAGAGCGATCGAGAAAGTATTGATGGAACCGTAAGCCCACACCAATGGCAAGGGTGGCAATCCAAAACCATTTCGCCGAAAAAATAGAAATGGCCGACAATTTTGGCAAATGGAGAGCAGAATCTCGAGCGGACGATCGAATTAAAAAATCTTTTAGAGGTCTTGACAAATGGCTATCCCTCCTAACTTTTAAATGGTGGCGAGTTATTTGCGACCGCTAAAGGTGGCTTGCTGAAAACGACTAAAAAAGTATTTTGAAATGTAAATTGGATGAGTTATAAATGCGCGAAAAGCACTCCAGATTGCTGCTTTTTCCTGTCCCGTTCGATAGGAATTTAAAGCGTGTTCGTAGAGAAAATGAGCAAACATTTTAGGATGCGATCGAAACAGGGATTCGTACTTTTCTATCAGGCGACGGACGCTCTCCTGTCGGAGTTCCGGGTTTTTAGAAACCCCCGGCTCTTTGGAGGCGCGCAGGAGTCGGTAGGTGACTTCGGGCAATCCCAAAATCGAACAGGTCTGATTGAGTCGCAAAAAGAGTTCCGAGTGCACTCGAGATTGAAACGTTTCATCCCAGCCGCCAATTTCCCGTACGACCTCTCGCTCAACCACTAAAGTTTGTTTGGTATTATACGATCGACCCGGTTCGAGTTCCTCGAGCCAGAAATGCTCTCCTTGAGAACGATAGGCAGGGGGTAAGCGCTTTTCGGTGATCCGTCCGGTTTCGTTTACCACTTCAATGCCGGAAATGACGGCAACCGGTGGTGGTACATCGGCAGTTTCGATCGCCTTGAGGGAAACTTCGATCGCGTGAGGAAGGAGGCGATCGTCGTCGTCGAGGTAAGTAATCCACCGTCCCCGTGCTGCTTGAGTGCCGATATTGCGAGCTGCCGCGCCACCGTGAGGGGTATCGAGGCGTACCAGTTGCAATTTGGAATGCGATCGAACTGTTGCTGGCGGTACGGAGGCATCATCGACGACGATGGTCTCGATTTCCGGGTAGGTTTGCCCCAAAGCGCTATCGATGGCTCCCTCGAGCAGGTGAGGGCGATTGTGGGTGGGGATGATAATACTGACTAAGGGTAAGTTGGATGGATTCACGAGAGCTAGATAGTCAAGGGTGTGCGAGTTAGGCCGAATCCACAACAATGCCTTCAAAACGATAACTTCAAAGCGATCGAGCAGGCTCTCCAAACTGAGTTAAAGTTTTCCAACTGATGACAATTTTTGGAGTTGGTTGTAGATCTATAGCATTTCTCATTGTCATAAGGTACAAAAAATGTAGGGGCGGGTTTTGATAATCAATCCTTGGGGGCATAGTTTTTAGCTAAACCCGCCCTCTCGCTGATTACCTCACAAATACGAGAACTGCTATAAGTAATCCTTAAAAAAGAATTAGCCATCAACTCTAATTTTACTCCAAATCATTTAAAAATTAAAAATCAAATTTTTTGGAAGATTGTATATATTGTCGATCGACAATAGAAAATTCAATAGTAAGCATTCAGCTTTTAGCTATTGGCGATCGGTTTTAGACGAACACGCCAAAAACATGAATTAAACTGGTTTATCTAGATAGATAAGTTCATTATCTCGATTGGCAATTCCATTAAATTTTCTGCTTTTGGAACCTGCAATAAGCTGATGGCTGACGGTTGACAGATGAATGCTTACATTCAATATTTAAATCGAATGAAGTAAGTTGTGTTTGATTCTCATAATAATATCGATGCCCTTAACTGCTTTTCTTCTTGGGAGTGGGAAATACCGACGATCCCAACTCGATAAATTGATTGAATAAAGCCAAATCGAAACAGCGAACGAGAAGTAAGTAAATCACGGCCCCCACCAGAGTACAAATCGTAATTTCCCACATGGGAGAAAGTGCCGGAGAGGCGATCGCATCATCGAGCCAGGCGATCGCCCCCATCATCACCAACGCACTCCCCAACGGCACGATAAATTGCCGCAGGTATTGAGTTATCGACCCGCGAATTAAGCGACCCAAAATTGTTTGTTCGATGGGAAACATAATCAGGTTGCGCAGAAAATAAGCACAAGCCACGGCGACAATTCCCCAGCGAGCGGCGATCGAAAATCCGATCAGGTTGAGACATGAATTTACCAAACCCAGGCGCACCCGCCACTCCGGTTTCCCCAGAGCCATAAAAACCGCTCCTTTAAACCGGGAGAGCGATCGGAAAATTCCCGCTGCGGCGAGGACTTGCAGCACCGGGACAGAGGGCTGCCACTGGTCGCCGAACAGCCAGGGAACGATCGCCGGAGCGAGCACCACGACCCCCAAAAAGCAGGGAAAGGCGATCGCGCTCGTCAAGCGAGTTGCCATATAAAAGGCATTGCGAAATCGGGGTATATCCGTTTGCATCCGCGAAAAAGTCGGTAGCGCTACCCGATTGCAAGTATCCACGAGCAGCTTCACCATAATCGTCGAAATGCGGTAGGCGATACTGTAATAACCCAACGCCACCGGTCCGAGAAAGTAACCCACGAGCAAGTCGTCGGCGCGCGTATTGATAAACCCGAGAAAGTTAAAAGCGAGGATATTCACCCCGAAACTAAACAAATCTCGGAAATGTCTGGCAGAGAAGCGCAGCCGGGGTCGCCACGGACTACCTCGCCACAAAACGATCGCGCCGACGAGTTCGTAGGTGGTCTGTTGAGCGACTAAACTCCACACCCCGAACCCCGACAGGGCAAAGCCGATCCCGACGAGTCCCCCCGCAAACAGCCCCAAGAGCGATCGCAGAGCGACGAATTTAAACGCCAACTCCCGTTCGAGCAAAGCTTGCTGAACGTCGGTAATAGAACTGATAAGAATTAATAGGGAAAAGCTGCGCAGGATCGGGATGAGAGAGGGGCGATCGAAAAAATGCGCCACGAAGGGAGACACTGCCACTCCCGCTATTGCCAAAATGCAACCGCAGGCGAGATTGGTCCAAAACGCCGTATCGATATGTTCGGGTTCGAGGTTTTCCCGTTGCACGAGGGCTTGGGGAAAACCTTGATTGAGGAAAATATGCACGAACGCCAGAAAGACATTCGCCAGGGCAACCAAGCCAAAATCTTCCGGGTTCAACAGTCGCGCCAGGACAAAAAAGACCAGCAGCGACCCGAACTGGCCGCCCCAATTTTGAACGGCCGTCCAGATGGCGGCTCGAAGGACTTTTCGCTGAAAACTCATCGATTCGGCTGTTTCCCTTAAGTTTCTTTCGCAGTTGAGAGAACCGCGCCGTCGTCTGAGGTTTTGCTCAAATTCCGCTGGATGTTTCGGTGGCGAGCGGTGAGATAGCGGTTCAAGCTATGCTCGAGTTTGGCGATCGCCCGCGCCACCCATTGGGTTCCCACGCCAAAGGTCAACCGTTGGGCCAGGGGTTCGATCAGGGACATATAGCGCCGCCAACCCAGTTTTTTGTACTTGTTCTGAAAGTAGCCGTCTTCGGAGAGGTTCCATTTTTCCCGCAACCGATCCAAACTCGAGAGGGTCCATTCGTCGCTCCAGCGCAACATGTAGTAATGCACGTCGGACCAATCTTGGGGCGGGCCGGGAACGTAGGTGACCAGGGAATCCGGCTCGAAGTAGACCGTTTGACCCGCCTCGCGCACGGTCATGCAAAAGTCTAGATGTTCTTTGGTGTTGCACATCCGTTCGTCGAGTTCGCCCACGGTGTCGAAAACCGATCGCCGCACTAAGACGCAGTGAAACTCAGCCAGTTCCGTGAGCGATCGCTCTAGGCGCGATCGCACCTCCGTCACCTTCTGGCCCTGGTCGTACATTTTTTCGCGCAACCGCCGCCGTCCGGTTTTATCCTCCCAGATGTGGGTTTCGCCGCCCGCAAAGTGAATTTCTTCGTGAATCGGTTCGTACTGGCACATCAGCGGTCCGACGACTGCCGCATCGGTTTCTTCGGCACAGCGGACTAGTGCCTCGAGCCAGCCATCGGAGACGATGACATCGTTATCGACAAAGGCGAGATATTTGGTGTCCACTCGCTGTAAGCCGATGTTGCGGGCTTGGTTGGGGTAGAGATAGCAATCGGTACGGACGATCTCGAATCCCCGAATTTGGGCTTGTTCGTCGAGGTACTCCTGGAACTTGGGGGGAGAGTTGCCATCGACGTAAACCAGTTTGAAGGGAAGCTGGGTATGGGTGTAGAGACTTTCGAGGGATTGGCGGGCGCAACTGAAACGCTCGCGGGGAACGACCACCAAAGTGACGAGGGGTTCGTTGGCTTCAGTTGAAGATTGAGTATTGGGTTGACGGATGGTTGCAGTCATCGCGATCCTCCAAAAAATTTAGGTTAGCAAAAGAGCTGGGGTTTTGCGAGTGTCGGGTTCGGCTTCGAGAAGCGATCGATATAGGGCGATCAGGTCGTCGTTGAGTTGAGAGAGATCGTACTGGGCTTCGACTCGAGCGCGTCCGGCCCGTCCCATCGTCGGCCATGTTTCCGGGGTCTCGAGCAGTTCGGTTAACCGACGGGCGATCGCCTCGCCATCTCGCTCGGGGACGAGAAATCCTTCTACGCCGTCATCCACCAGTTCGGGAATGCCGCCGTGGCGGGTGCTGATAATCGGCAATCCCATCGCCATGGCTTCTTTGAGGGTGTTGACCGGGGCATCTCGATCGCCATCGGCTGCGGTGACGCTGGGGGCGATAAACAAGTGGCAGGTTTTGAGTAAGTCGATCAGTTCGGCTTGGGGCTTTTGTCCCACCAGTTGAATTTTCGATTCGAGTCCGAACGATCGCACCAATTGCTCCAATTCCTGACGCAACGCTCCCTCGCCGACGATAATATATTCGAGGTTCGGGTGGGATTTCAGACATTCGGCCACCCCGCGAATGCCGTATTCAATGCCCTTTTTCTCCACCAATCGTCCGACGGTGGCGATCCGAATCGGGCCCTCGTCTGGGGCGTGGCGAACTTGAAAGGGAAAGCGATCGCACTCCAACCCGGAACCGTGGACTTTAATCCGATCGCGCGGACAACCCAATTCGATGGCTCGCTGTTGGAAGAATTCGCAGTTGGCGAGGAAATAGTCCCCTCTCTCGAAGAGGCGATCGTAAATCTGCGGCCCCTTTTGGGCGACGAACCGACTGATATCTTGCCCGCGAAAGGTGGTGACTAACTTGGCATCGGGAGCGTTAACGGTTTGAAACGCCATGCCCCGGAAGCTCTGAGTACCAAATTGACAGTGAACGATATCGTAAGTTTTGTCGAGTTTGGGAACCAAGCTGTAGAGCAGCCACAGGGAAAGAGCCGATTCGCCGTACTCGAATAGATTCAGGGCGCGTAGGGTTTTGCGCGGCGATCGCGTCAGTCTCGTCCCGAGCAAGCCCAGACCTCGCACCGCTCGCCACAACAAGTTTTCGGGAATCTGCGGCAGGTAGGTGGTGCGATCGAGCAGTTCGTACTTCACCACATCGCCGTGAAGGATGGCAATTTCTCCGGGGAGATCGGCATAAATATCGACCTCGTGGCCTCGATCGATCGCCCCGGTAATTTGATTGAGAATGAAGGTTTCTGACAGCAACGGGAACTGTCCGACCATAAATGCTATTTTCATAAGCCCATTATCAGGTTAGGGAATTTGGGGCAGGGAACGGAAGCTGGGGGAGGTGAGGGAGATGGGGAAGGTGAGGAAGGTGAGGGAGATACAAAATTCTTACTTGTCTCCTCCTCCCCGCGTCACCGCGTCCTCCCATCCCCCTTGTCTCCCGAAGCCCCCAAACCCCCGAAGCCTCCGAAGCTCATATTCTACCCGAAGCCTCCACCTAAACTCGCGCCGATACTCGACCGAATCTCAACCGCAGAATCTCCAAAGCACTGACGTATCGAAAAAAGAACATCGCCGCGCACACTTGGAGTTTGTCGCGAGCGTCCTTCAACTGTCGATCGCCCCAAGCTTTCCAGACAAACATCAGCGGTGGAATCAGATGAGCGAGCAAGGCTTTCGTAAATGCCCGATCGCGCTCCCAAGATGACGAACGATTGCGAACGTGTAAATCGTAGAAGCCGCCAGCAATTCTGCGAGTGCGAGCGTAGAGTTCCTCGAAAGTCGATCTCGCCGGATGGGAGACTCGCACTTCTTCGGCATACACCAGAGGGTAGCCGCAACCGGAGACGCGCTGACCCCATTCGAGATCGCCGCTGGACTTCAATCCCACCTGAAACAGACCGACGCGATCGAAGATCTGCCGGGTGGTAAATAAGTTCGCCGTTGCCCCGTAGCGATCGCACTCGACAAAATCTCGTTGGGTAAATGCCGTCATCTTCTCGAACAGTTCGACGGGAGTCAGGCGATCTCGATTCTGGAAGAACAGCTCGATCTCCCCGGCCACCAAACCGCAATCGGGATGGCGGACCAAACGGTTGACCCCCCGCTCGATCCAGGCGGCATGGGGAATGCAATCGGCATCGGTAAATGCAAGAACATCTCCCGTGGCGATCGATATCCCTCGATTGCGCGCGGCGTAGGAACCGGGAGTGGTTTCGGTGGCAAACCGGGTGCGATCGAATCGATCGACTAACCCTTTGACCGCCGCCACATCTTCCGAGCCGTTATCGACGACAATAACCTCATAGGCATCGCTCGGGTAAGTCTGATTCTCCAAAGCACGCAAGCATTTTTCCAGTCGTCGGACATCGTTATAGATCGGAATCACCACCGAGACCTTGGGAGTGGGCGGGAGGTCGGGCGGGAGATCGGGTTGGGGATTTAGCTGGGGGTCTAGCTTCATCTCGGGTACGACACTAAAAGTGCATGAGTTCGGACCTCTGGTAAAAAGCACGAGTTGTCTGGCATGTGGTTTTTACCGTTTGTACTTCTTACCGTTTGTATTTCGGTCCAAAGCTAAAAGCCGATCGAGATCGACTCTTAGCAATATATCCGGTCTAAACCGATGCGCCAGCAGGTTCGGGGGTCTCTTTCTTGGGATAGCCATCCTTGGTGAACTCTTCGTGGTAAGAACGCTCGACGTTCACGTTCCACAAATCGTGTTCCTCACCCAGGATATTCTTGGCCGCAAGCATTCCCGTGAGCATGGAGTGGTCTTGGTTGTTGTAGCGGTGCATCCCGTTGCGTCCGGTGGTTTGCAAGTTCTCGAAGGTTTCGAGATACTCTTGAATCACATCGAGGTGGCCGCGATATTCCCCGTCGTAGACCGGATAGGCTTTATACTGACGAATCACCGTACCGTCTTCGATGCGATCGATATCATCCACCAATCCCAATCCAACGACTTCGCGACTGGCTAGGGCAATTAAGTCCTCGTTGGACATTTCCCACAAGTCATCCCCTTCGCTACAGAAATACTCCATTCCCAAGCAGGTTTTGTCGGGGTCGGGAACCATTTCCGGACTCCAGTTTTTGAAGTTCTGGATGCGACCGACTTTAAACTCGGGACTGTGGATGTAAATCCAGTTGTCGGGGAAGAGGTGCTTTTTGTTGACCACCAAGGAGACGATCAGGAAGTCGCGATATTTGAGACCGCGCGCTGCTTCTAGCACGTATTCGGGAGGAGCGGGGTTAAGTCGGTTGAGCAGTAAGCTAACGGGCATACTCGAGACAAAATTATCTCCGGAGAATTTGACGAGTTGCTCGTCTCTAATCGCGGTGATACTTTTAATGCGCTGTCCTTCGCGCTCGATCCCGATGACGTTGGTATTCAGGTGAACGGGAGACCCGAAAGCGTCGAGTTTCTCTTGGAAGCGCTCCCACATCATCCCCGGTCCCAAGCGGGGATATTCAAACTCTTTAATCAAGGTTTTGGTGTTGTTAACCTTAAACAGGGCATTGAGAACGGCTTTTTTCAGGGAGAGTCCTTTAATGCGCTGGGCGGCCCAGTCAGCCTGAATTTTGGTGCAGGGAATGCCCCATACTTTTTCGGTATAGGTTTTAAAGAACGTGCGGTAGAGGCGCTCGCCAAATCGATTCGTTACCCACTGCTCGAGGTTTTCCTCTTCGGGTAGGGGACGCATCTTGATTTTCATGTAGCTGAGCATAATCATCATGCTATCGATTAGCCCCAGCTTGGTCAGTGCGTCGAAGGGTTCGAGAGGATAGCTAAAGAACTTGCCGTCATAGAAAATCCGAGACATGCGAGGCACGCGAATGAAGTCATTTTCGAGGACCTCGTGCCACAGTTGTTCGACTTCTGTGACTTTGGTAAAAAAGCGGTGACCGCCAATATCGAAGCGATAGCCTTTATAGGTTTCGGTGCGGGAAATGCCCCCAACCCGATCGGCTTTTTCGAGGACGACAGACTTATGGTCTTTTTTACTGAGTTCGTAGGCAGCAGTCAACCCAGCAGGGCCGCCGCCAATGACGACAGTTGAATAATGTTGCATGATGAAGTGAATAAATAAGTGATTCGATCGATATTAAGAAGGTGAGCGTTAGGGGGTAATAACCCCGATCGGTTTGGTTTGCAAACGCTCGCTCGTACTTGCTTGAAAGATTAAGGCTCGATTCAAGTCCCGATCTTTCGATCGGAATCGAGGATTTGAGTTAGCGTCGGGCGATCGGCTTTCCGAATGAAAACCGGCTATGGGGAGAACGCCAGATGAAACGATTCGATAAACGCGAGTTGCTTGCTGCTCGGATGGCGAAGCCCAAAACTGCGGACTCGATACTGACGGATGCGATCGCCTCGACGTGCGACTGACTTTACTAAATATTGGAATTGTCGCGCGGGTTGTCTAGATATCTGCGGACCGGACAATGACTGGCTTCAACTGTTGCCACCCATGACGGAGCGTACCGATGGAAAATGCTAAGCCGCTGTAGAAATAATAGAACCAATGCCAAGGAATGACCCGAAACGTAAAGGGCAATCCTCGCGTGCGATGAAAAAATTGATAAACGGGGAGATTGACGATCACGAGTAAGATCGCGATCGCGGGTAAGAGTGCCAGAACACTCGGCGATGCCCAAGCTAAAGCAACGGTTAAGAATAAGCTATAGACGAATAACACGCTGACTCGGCTCGAGGTTTGTAGGTTGAGATCGTTTTTGAGTTGGCGCTCTCGCAACATGAGGGCGGTCCAAGGTAGCGCGCGGTAGAAAATATCGGCCTTCAGCAGAGAGAAAACTTCCCAACGCTTGAGGTGTTTGACTTGAATATCTTTACAGAGCTTGATGGAATGTCCGTGTCGTTTGAGTCGATATCCCAACTCGATATCTTCAATACAAGCGGCACGATAGCTTTCGTCAAATCCACCCACTTGGAGAAAAATGTCTCGACGCACCGCACCGCAAGCACCCCAGAAGGTTGTCGCTTCTTCGCTCGAGGTTTGGTGGGTGTAGTGATGGAATAGGTTTTTATATTGGGATAAAAAATTCTCTGCGCCCGGTTCGTCATCGTAGGAACCGATCAGAGCCGCCATCTCGGGGTCGCGATCGAATGCCTCAGCGACTTTACCCACGGTTTCGGGATAAATGGTGACATCGGCATCGACGAAAAATAAAATGTCTCCTTTTGCGGCTCGAGCGCCTAGATTCCTGGCGCGAGCGGGTCCTTTACTCGTCGCACAGCGAATGACAGTGGCACCGAACTGCTCGGCAAGTTTCCAAGACCCGTCAGTGTCTCCATCGGAAACCACGATGATTTCCTCGGGAGAAACCACATTAGGATCGGAAATTGCCGCCTGCAAACTGGTTAGGCACTCATGGAAGGCACGCCCGCCGTTGTAAACGGGAATGACAATTGAAACAGTTGGGTGTTTCTGCTGTTGCTTCGGCATGACCTGTTTAAAACTGAGGGAACTTATCATTTTTGCTAGGAGGAGGTGGTAAACGCTAGCCAGACCCCTAATCAAGAAAGAATTTCGTCAATTTTTTCCGATCGAGCCGGTTTGTCAGGGAACTGTACGAACAACTTCGGAGAGTTGTCCGATACCCAAAGAATTACATACATATACGTAAGTAGAGCGTAAAAATACCGATCTCCGTAAAGTCTTTACACATCAACCCTTAAATATAAAGATTCAGTAAAGTTGTTTTTACCTTCCTTTTTCTTTTCATCTCAATGATATAGAAGCTATCACTACATTTTTATAAATATCGTATCAGTCAAACTTCACAATCGCTCTGCTTTTGTAATCTACCTAAAGGATGATTTTACTGAAAGAATCCTTGAAATTCCTTCTCTTGCAGACTTTGCGCCATTACTAGAATTTTTGCAAAGGGAACGCTGTTGAGATCTTAGAGTAAGTAACTACGAGTAGAAGACACGTAAGCCTTGTATAAAAAGGCTTCCAAGCTTAGGCTAAACTTAAATCGATTTATGAAAATTAAGTAACAATTGCTACAAATTATTCAAGCTAGATCTATCTCTTTCAAGTCTGTCTGCGGATAGACTTCCAAAGTTGACAAGTAAAATAGCAGCTCGAAATTCAATCGATCTTTCCACGTACCTTTTTAGATCGAATTCTATTTTTGACTAGAGAAATAGTTCTGTTTAACCGATACCGACTTACGCTCGAGCGTGATGTTACAAGTCGGATAATTGAGTCAGTTAGTCAACAAAAGCGATCGTAAATACATCTACCAAAAATTTAGTTGCCGAAAAAACACACGAATAAAGATAGCGCGATCGATTGAAAAATACGTAAATTTACATAGAAGAGAAGGAGAGAGGAAGATCGACGCTTCCGTACTAACGACCACAATCGATCTCCTTGAGTTCCCTGGGCGGATGTAAAAGATCGAGATCGATTCTGAAGCGGAGTCCCCATATCCGGTTCCTTCCCCGTCGCAGAAGGAACATCGCCTTCTCTATCCGCTCCTCATCGAGACCCGAAACTCTCCGATCTCAAACGAACATCCGTCAAAGTCTCACTCATCCTTGATGATGAATCCGCCCCCAAGTCCCGACTCGGGCTTGCGAAGGGTGATATCGGGATCGATAGAAAAGTGAGTGCAAGGCAGCTCGGCCCGCCAACATTGGATCGAGTCGATGGGGTGGAGGAACTCGATCCCGTTGGCTGGCTCGTTTTCGAGTTCGACATTGGGCAAGCGAGCGGGTAACAATAAGCGATTGGGAATATTTCCGGGCTTGGCAAGGGCGATCGCGCATAGGGCAAACAGAATCGCAAATACGACGATCGCTTTACCGAACAAAACCTCAAATAACGGCACGCGATTCTCGAGTCGGACTTTCAGGGGATTCAAATTCCGTCGGGCCCAGTTGGCACTCCACAATGCGGGAATGGTGAGAAAGTATCCCAAACCAAAGCGAATTAACGGACTTTGGGTGAGAATAAATGCCATGCCGAGAAATCCCAAGGCGATCGCCGCGATTTTACCCGAGAGCTGTACGAACTTCGATGTTTTGAGAATCCTCCAAGACATGGGAAAAGAGATCGCCAGCAGGACAACCATCAGTTGAGATTTTTTCGATTCCATCAACCACGCCCAGAAGACGATGAGAAAATCCGGCAAGATGGATTGGTTATCTTGGGCGTATTGCCACCAAAATCGAACCTCATTCGCGGTCACCTCAGTACGTTGCTCGGATGCTCGCCACGGCACGTCCAGACAAAAGAGTTCTGAGGGAAACAGCGGACACCCCGAGGCGAGGATTCCATATAAAAACATCGGCGCGAGCAACACCACCGTCAGAGCGATCGCCCACCCGATCCGTCGGAGTTTCATCTTACCGCTCAAAACGTAGAACCCAACAGTAACGGGCAACAGCGGCAAAGCGGTTAGTTTAATCGTCACGGCCCCGCACGCCAGAATCAGAGGAACTAGGCGAGCATCGAGAACGGTCGCGCGACTTCCGGTATCCGGTTCTGGTGAGGTGGGCAGCTTTTGAGTACTAGAAGTGACCAAAATCGCCCAACCCGTCATGCCGACGAGAGAGGTAACGGCAACATCGGCGGAGAAAGAAATTAAGATCGGCGATGCCGGAACGCTGACTAAATAGATACTAATGGCGATCGCAAAGAAGATTAATAAGAACCAGTCCGGCACTCTGGCTCGCCCCGCAACAATCTTACCCAGGGCGATAGTCGCTTGAACTGCCGCCAGCAGAAAAATAAATCCATTCGAGATCGCGCCGACGCGATCGCCCAAAAATTCTGGGGTCAGGGGGGCCGCGAAAGCAAACCACGACGAGACAAAGCCAAATTTGGGATTGACCAGTGCCACTCCCGGAACGGCCCCAAACTCAGAGAGCCATTGAATCGAGCCGAGGTGATAGAGTCCCGTATCGAACCACCAAATTTGCTGGGATGCCAGAGCTGCGACTGCCACCGTCAGCACCGCAAAGATCGCAATCGATCTGAAATTGACAGAGGCAATCGCGTTTGCCAAATCCACGCGAACTCTGGGCATTGACAGCGCTGCCGCGATAAGCGCCGCACAGACGAAAAATCCCACCCACGAAGAGAGGGGCAAGATCGACGAAGTGGCCAGCAACACGACACACAAAACGACCACCCCAATCCAATTCGATGCAATGAAGCGATCGCCCGTATCGTCAAAATCGTAACTTGACAACACCGCAAGCAGACCGCGACCGAGAATCGAACAAGTTACCAACAGACCGAGCCAAACCAAAATAAAATACAGCATTGCAAGTAAATGCATTCGAGAGATTTGCCGATAGTATAACGAGCGTCGAGCAGCCGTCTGTGTTCCTGTATCGATCGATATACTCATTCAATAAGCCGCATCTATCCCAGGGAAGAGAACAGTTCGATCGCGATCGAGCCTCGTTCTGGTATATTATTAAAATTGTTTAACCGTTTGTAGGGAAAACATTGGTAAAGTCTGCCAAGTTAACCCTCGCGTAAAATCGCAAAAAACAAACAGAACTTACATACTCGGTCTGCAAAAGACAGATCTAAGCCTGTGGAGGGGAAGTCAAGCTCGATACTATTTCATGGTAGAAAGCGCGCCCCAATGAAGCGGGAAACCCAAAGACGAGTTCGATCGTCCTAACTCGAACTGAAGTGGACAATCCAAATTTCAGTTTGCGTAATTTGGGGTACTTCACACCCTAAAAGTAAACCTTCATCTAAAATACTTTCGGAGCAGTTTTATATGGTTGCCCTCCAAGTTACAGTTTTCATTGTTGTTAGTTTCTTTATCTCGATCTTCGTCTTCGGTTTTCTGTCTGGCGACCCCGCACGCAACCCCAACCGTCAAGACCTCGAGTGATTCCGATCGGGAACGATTCGCTGTTATTCGCTCTGAATGCGAAGAGCAACGCACCTCAAGGGGTACGATCGACCGTACCCCTAGTTCTTGTCGAATTATTGCCGAGCATCGATCGAATATCGCGGTTTTTGTAGCGCTCTCGTGTAGGCTAGTTAGTTGGTTGAGATCGAACAACAAAGATGACCTATCCGGCGCAGCCACCCGAACCGCCTCCCCTGATATCTCCCTCTCCAACTCCAAAAGTTGTCGAGTCTCCCACCTTTTCCCAAAGCAAGTGGGTTCCTCCAGTATCTTCTGGGGCAGTTCCCATGGAGTTCGACGAGTCGCCTCACGTCGAACCCACTATCGAACCCCCGATCGAAACCTTTCGGGCCGATGAATCGGGCGCTCTCGACTTACCCCTAGTGAATATCGAGGCGAGTTTGCCAGAACCGGAACCGGAATTCTTGCTACCCGTCGAG